>DASSBK010000041.1:0-6093 GCA_035698825.1 Gemmatimonadota bacterium | reverse complement strand
ATCTTCGAACGTCGCGGCGACCCGCGAGGCGCCGGTCGCGTCCGCCGGCGCGAGAACGGCGCGCGCCACGTCGCGGCGGACGTCCGCAGCCAGGCAGCCGAGGGCTGAGAGGACTCCCGCCGAGCGCGGGACCAGGACGCGAGCGCACCCGAGGCGACCGGCCAGCGCGGCCGCGTGGAGCCCGCCGGCTCCCCCGAACGCCACGAGGGTGAGATCGGCGGGATCGCGCCCCCGCTCGAGCGTGACCCGGCGGATCGCGCGCTCGAGGTGACCGCGCGCGACCGCGACGATCCCCTCGGCCGTCTCGCGAAGGTCCGCGCCGAGCCTCTCCGCGACGCCCCCGATCGCGCGCCGCGCGAGGTCCGGGACGAGACGCTTCTCCCCGCCCAGGAACCGGGACGGATCGAGGTGGCCGAGAGCGAGGTGCGCGTCGGTCAGGGTCGGCTCTTCCCCGCCGGCGCCGTAGCACGCGGGTCCCGGCACCGCTCCGGCGCTCCGGGGTCCCACTCGGAGCGCGCCGGCACGGTCGACCCACGCGATCGACCCGCCGCCCGCGCCCACCGTCTGGATGTCGATCAGCGGGATCCGAAGCGGAATGCCGTCGAGCTCGGTTTCGGTCGTTCGCAGGGGCTCGCCCGGCACCAGGGCGACGTCGCAGGAGGTGCCGCCCATGTCGAAGGTGACGAGGCCTTCGATCCCCGCGGCCCGGGCCGCCAGGCGCGCGCCCATCACGCCCGCGGCCGGCCCCGACAGGATCGTGGACACCGCCCGACCCGCCGCTTCCGACGCTCGCGCGCTCCCCCCGCTCGAGAGCATGATCCTCAGCTCGGCCGCCGCGAGCCGCTCGGCGAGGCCCGCGAGGTAGGCCGCGACCACGGGTGCGAGTCCGGCGTCCACCACCGCCGTCGCCCAGCGCTCGTACTCGCGCGGCTCGGACGTCACCTCGTGGCTGCCGACGGCGGGGATCCCGCGCGCTCGCAGCCGGCTCAAGGCACCCCGCTCCATGCCGGGATGGCGCGCGGAGTGGAGGAGCGCCACGACGATCGAGCGCGCGCCGGCGTCGAGGAGCTCGCCGGCCGCCCGGTCGAGCTCCCCCAGGTCGAGCGGCGCGACCGCGTCCCCGTCGGCCGACGCGCGGGCCGAGATGCCACGGACGAGCGACTCCGGCACGATCCGGCGCTGACCTTCGGGGGCGAGCGAGTACAGGCCGCGCCGGCGCTGTCGCCCGATAGCGAGCACGTCCTCGAAACCGCGATTGACGATCAGGCCCACGCGCCCGAGCCGGCCCTCGAGAAACGCGTTGGTCGCCACGGTCGACCCGTGGAGCACGGATCCCACGGGTCGGCCGTCCGCCAGCGCGCGCTCGCACGCCGCCACGGCGGCGCCGGGATCGCGCGGCGTGGACGGGAGCTTGTGAATGGAGAGCGAGCCGTCCGGAAGCTCGGCGACGCCGTCGGTGAACGTTCCGCCGGCGTCGATGCCGATCCTCAGGCTGGAGGGATGCGGTTCCGGCAGCGGGCGCCGGTCAGACGGCCGGGAAGTGGATCTCCGCGTCGGGGGCCACCTGGTCGCCGATCGGAAGACTCGGGTCGAGTTCGATCTCGGCGCCCGCGACCCGCGCGCGAAGCGGTCCCGCCATGACGCTTCCGGGAGCGAAGTACAGCTCGACCAGTCGGGGCAGCTCGCCGGCCAGCGCCTCGGGCTCGATCAGGTGGCAGACCCCGCGCTCGCCGCACGCCAGGAGCAGGGTCAGCCTCGAATCGCTCACGCGCCCGAGCCGGCGTCCGGTTCCCCGATCATCGACTCGTCGACCTCGGGCCAGTCCGTCTCCCGCAGCGGTGCCCCGGAGCGCCGCCGTTCGGCGAGATCGTCCTCCAGCTCCTCGAACCGGCGCTGCCCGCTCTCGAAGAACTCAGCCAGCCGGTCCATGAGGAGGCGTCTGGAGGCGGCGCCGGAGCGCGGCGCGACGAAGATCCCGAGCAGGAAGCCGGCGCCGAAAGCCTTGATCTTACCGATCATCGTACCTCGTCGTGGAGGTTTCGCGGCTCGAGGCCAAGATGGGCGCGATCGCGCGGCCGCGTCAACAGACGGCGCGCGTCTTGTCAGATTCCTACTATCGACGGCGTACCGGAAGGGATACATAGTGGGTCGAACCGGGCGCCGATGCGGCCGCCGTACATTGACTCGGAGGAGGAGGGGGAAAGACCATGCTCTGGACGATCATCGTGATCCTGTTGATCCTCTGGCTGCTGGGAGGATTCGTGAGGCCGGTGGGCGGGTTCATTCACTTGCTGCTGGTCATCATCCTGATCCTCGTCATCATTCAGCTGCTGTGATCCACCGGGTGCTCCCGCGACAGCGGTAGAGCCGAGACGAAATGGAAAACGGGTCGCCTCGCGGCGACCCGTTTCGTTTCCCGACGGTCTTCTGGTGCCCAAGGGGAGATTCGAACTCCCACGACCTTTCGGTCACTGCCCCCTCAAGACAGCGTGTCTACCAATTCCACCACTTGGGCCAGGGGCGTTGAAAACGGCCCATCCGCTGCGTTGGGCTCCTCGTGTCTTCCTGCGGCGTGGGAATCACCACGCTCGGAATCCACTCGTCGCCCGCCTTGCGGATGGACCATTTTGAACGCCCCGTTGGATCGTTCGCCGGGCTAGGGCTGGGCCGGCTCGGCGGGTGCGGGGTTGGCTGTCGCGCCTGCGCCGGCTCCCTGCTGCTCCCCGCCCATGATCGACTGCAGGTCGCCGGGCTCCCCCGCCTCGGTCGGGGAGTTCGCCGGAGCGGCGGGCTCCTGGCTCTGCATCTCGGACTCGATGAGGCTCCGGGGCGCCGTGCCCCGAACGGTGAGGAGCGAGAGCGTGAAGCAGATCACGAGGAACGCGCCGCCGAGCCATTTCGTGGCCGTGTGGAGGAACGTCGCGGTCTGCCGGCTCCCCATCATCTCCATTCCGGTCCCGGCTCCACCGAAGCCCGCGGCCAGGCCGCCGCCCTTCCCGGCCTGGAGCAGGACGGTGAGGACGAGCCCGAAGCAGTCGATCAGGAGCAGGATGAGAAGGATCGTATACATCGCAGCCTAGAAATTTACCGCCCGGGCCCGAAGCGTCAACCGCGCGGGCCGTCCGCTCGGGTCAACCGCCGGCGGCAACGATCGCCGCGAACCCCTCCGGATCGAGGCTCGCCCCGCCGACGAGCGCGCCGTCGACGTCCGGCTGGCCCAGGAGCTCTCCGGCGTTGTCCGGCTTGACGCTCCCCCCGTACAGGATCCGCGTCGCCTCCGCGGTCGCGGGCGAGGAGAGCGTCGCCAGGATCTCGCGGATCGCGGCGTGCATCTCCTGCGCGTCGCCGGGCTCGGCGGTGCGGCCGGTCCCGATCGCCCAGACGGGCTCGTAGGCGATCGACAGGCGCGCGCTCTCTTCCCGCGTCAGGCCATCGGCCGCGCGCGTCAGCTGCCGGAGGACGACCGCGCGCGCGCTTCCCCGCTCGCGCTCCTCCAGGGTCTCGCCGACGCAGAGCATCGGCTCGAGTCCCGCGGCGAGCGCTGCGCGGAGCTTGAGCCCGCACGTCTCGTCGGTCTCCCCGAAGAGCTGCCGCCGCTCGCTGTGACCGACGAGGACCCGACGCGCGCCCGTGGCGGCGATCATTCCGGCCGACACCTCCCCGGTGAACGCGCCCCGGGCCTCCCAGTGACAGTTCTGGCCGCCCACCGACGCGTCCGCCCGACCGCGCGCGGCACGGACGACCGCCTCGAGGATCGGAAAGGGCGGGAAGAACGCCACCTCCACGCCCCCGCGCGGAGCGGGAGCCGCCCTGCCGAACGCTTCGAAGTAGCCGCCCACCTCGGCGGCCGTCTTGTGCATCTTCCAGTTGGCCGCGACCAGCAGCGCCCGGCTCAAGGCTCCTCCGGGGACCGCCGCCCGCCACGCGGCGGGTCCAGCGCCGCGATGCCGGGCAGCGTGACTCCGCTGACCAGCTCGAGCGCCGCGCCGCCGCCCGTCGACGCGTGGCGGACGTCCGAGAGCCGTCCGGCCTCCTCGATCGCGGCGATCGAGTCGCCGCCCCCCACGACGGTGTACGCCCCGGCTTGGGTGGCGGCGGCCATGCGCTCGGCGAAGGCCCGCGTTCCGGCGTCGAAGGGCGGGGTCTCGAAGACCCCCAGCGGCCCGTTCCAGAACACCGTGCCCGCGGACCGGACCCGGGCGCCGAACGCCTCGACCGTGCGGGGCCCGGCATCCAGGATCTTCCATCCCGGCTCCACCGCCTCCGCCGCCACCGTGCGGGATTCCGCTCCCGCAGCCAGCTCCCGCGCCACGACGACGTCGACGGGGAGCTCGAGCGATCGGCCGTGGCGCTCGAGCAGCGATCGCGCCTCCTCCACGAGATCGGGCTCGACGAGCGAGTCCCCGACCTCGTTTCCGGCGGCGAGCAGGAACGTGTTCGCCATCCCGCCTCCCAGGCAGACCCGGTCGCACCGCTCGAGGAGTCCGCGCAGGGTCTCCAGCTTCCCGGCGATCTTGGCGCCCCCGAGGATCGCGACGAACGGCCGGCCGGGGCTCTCCAGGAGGCGGCGGAACGCGGCCAGCTCGCGCTGGACGAGCTTCCCCGCGACACACGGGTCGAGATGCTCGGTGACGCCGACCGTCGATGCGTGCGCGCGGTGGCACGTCCCGAACGCGTCCTGGACGAAGAGGTCGGCGAGCGATGCGAGGCGCTTCGCGAACGCGGGATCGTTCGCCTTCTCGCCGGCGTCGAACCGCAGGTTCTCGAGGAGCACCACGCCCCTGTCGCCCCGGTCGCCCCGGCCGGGCACCAGGCCCCCCTCGAGCGAATCCGGGGAGTACGCGACCGCTCTGCCGAGCAGCTCCTCCAGCCGTTTCGCGACCGGCTCCATCGTCAGCTCGGGGTCCGGACCCTTCGGGCGGCCCAGGTGGCTCGCCAGCACCACGGCCGAACCGCGCTCGAGGAGTGTCTCGATCGTCGGCAGCGCGGCTCGGATCCGCGCGTCGCTCGACACCCGCCGCTTCCCGCCCGCCCCCTCGAGCGGGACGTTGAAGTCGACCCGGACGAGAACGCGCCGGCCCGACAGCTCGACCGGGTCGAGGTCGTCCAGCGACAGGCGCTCCAGGGCGGACGGCGCGCCGCCCGGGGTCATCTTCCCACGAAGGGCCGCAGTCGCTCGGCGAGGTCGATGAGCCGGCTCGAGAAGCCCATCTCGTTGTCGTACCAGGAGAACACCTTGACGAGCGTCCCGTCGAGCACGGCGGTGGAGAGCGCGTCGACGGAGGACGAGTAGGGAGAGCCGTTGAAGTCGATGGAGACGAGCGGCTCCTCGCAGACCTGGAGGATCCCCTCGAGCTCTCCCGCGGCCGCCTTCCGGAACGCGTCGTTGATCTCCTCGGCGCTCGTCGCCCGCTCGACCTCCACCGTCAGGTCAACCAGCGACACGTTCGGGGTCGGCACGCGGATCGAGACGCCGTCGATCTTGCCGGCCAGCTCGGGCAGGACGAGCGCGGTCGCGCGCGCCGCGCCCGTGGTCGTCGGGATCAGCGAAAGGGCCGCCGCCCGCGCCCGGCGGAGGTCCTTGTCCGGGGAGTCCACGACGTGCTGGCTCGCCGTGTATGCGTGGGTCGTGGTCATGAGGCCGTGCACCCATCCGGCGGTCGCGAGAACGACTTTCGCGACGGGCGCCAGGCAGTTGGTCGTGCAGGAGGCGTTGGAGACGACGTCGTGCCCGGCCTCGAGCTTGTCGTCGTTGACCCCCATGACGACCGTCAGGTCGGCGCCCTTCGCGGGAGCGGACACGATGACCTTCTTCGCGCCGGCAGCGAGGTGCTGCGCGGCCTGGTCGCGATCCTTGAACCGTCCCGTCGACTCGATCACCACGTCGACGCCCAGATCACCCCACGGGAGCTTCGTGGGATCCCTCTCCGAGAGGACGCGCAGCTCGTCCCCTTCCACGATCAGCGCGCCCTCCTCGACCTTCACGTCCGCGTCCAGCCGGCCGTGCACGGAATCGTACTTCAGCAGGTGGGCGAGCGTCGGGCCGTCGGTGAGGTCGTTCACCGCGACCAGATCGATGTCCCGCCCGGACTT
>DASSBK010000040.1:0-4755 GCA_035698825.1 Gemmatimonadota bacterium | reverse complement strand
CTCCGCGGCAAGGCCACCGGGCACGTCCTGGCTCTCGCACGCGCTGCCGGCGTTCCGGCGGCGGTCGTCTGCGCGGTCCGCGGTCCGGCAGCCGACGCGGCCGGCGTGACCGTCGTCGACGCGTCGGCGATCGGGCTCGATCCGGAAAGCCGCCTCACGCGCGAGGATCTGGGCCGCATGATGGGGATCGTCCTCGCCCGGTGGGAATCGGACAGGCCGCCGGATATATTGGCGTCCCGATGAGACTTCGCGCCCTCCTGCTGACCGCGGCACTGATGGCCCCCGGATGCAGCGGGGACGGCGCCGGCCCCACCGATCCGCAGAATCCCCGGGAGATCCTGGTCATCGCGATCGCGCGCAGCGACCGCTCGCTTCCTTCCGAGGACACGATCGAGGGATACCTGGCGTTCTTCTTCGACCGCGACCGCGAGGTCCTCCTCGACGCGGTGGCGGTGGTGGACCGCGTCAACCCCGACGGCTCGGTGTTCTCGCGCGAGCTCCACACCGAGATCACTCCCGGCCTCGTTCCCGGCGTCGGGTACTCCGAGGGAATCAACGTGGACCCCGGGCGGCGGTTCGTGCTGGATGCGGCGGTGACCGCCTCGGACGGCAGCACGATCCAGGTGACGTCCGACACCATGGCGGTCCCCACCGATTTCGAGATCCAGATCCCGGAGGAGGTGGCGGCGGGCGAAGGGCTCCCCGTGACATGGAGCGTGTCCGGCGCCGAGCGCGTCAACGTGGCGGTCGACGGCGGCGTGTTCTCCGAGCACATGGCCGCCTCGCTGGGAGCGTTCACGATCCCGGCTTCGGCGTTCGCCGGACGCCCCGCGGGCGAGCTCGTGGACGTCGAGATCACCGCCTACAACACGTTCTACGAGCCGCTCGGCGCGGCGATCAGCACCCTCTCCGAAGCCGAGACGGCGGCCCAGAAGTTCCGCGGAATCGACAACGTGAGCGGCGGCCTCGGCGTGTTCGGCGCCGCCTTCACGCTCGGCCACGGGGTCACCATCCGCTGAGCGGCGACCGGATGCGCCGCGAAACAACCCACGCAAGGAGCGACCGCATGCGTGCAGTTCTGCAAGCGCTGATCCTCTTTTCGATCGTGCTGACGGCAGCCTACTGCGGAGGCGGGCAGGAGGGGCCGCAGCCGGCGGGGGAGGACGTGCCGGCGGGGTCCGACACCATGGCCGGGACCGAGCCCTCCGACGCGCCGCCCCGCGATTCCGGGGGAGTGAGCGGCCAGGCGGTCTTCGCCGCCAACTGCGCCACCTGTCACGGCGACGGGGGCCGGGGGGACGGGCCCGCCGCCACCGGCCTCGAGCCGCCGCCGGCCGATCTGACGGACGGCACGTGGACGACGGGCGACGGGTCGCTCCAGGCGATCACCAACACGGTCGAGCACGGCAGTCCCGGAACGGCGATGATCGGCTGGAAGGGCACGCTGACCGACGCCGAGATCGCTGCCGTCGCGGCCTGGGTGCAGGAGCTCGGTCGCTAGCCCGCGGGAGCCGAGGGCGGCCCGGGTGGCCAGGGGCGGCACCCCATGAAGATCACTTGCCGCAACGTCGAGAAGCTGTACGCGCTCGACGGGCGCACGATCCGGGCGCTCGCCGGCGTCTCGTGCGAGATGCGGTCGGGTGAGCTGGTCGTCGTCATGGGCCGTTCCGGATCGGGCAAGACGACGCTCCTCAATGCGATCGGCGGGCTCGACCGTCCGACCGGTGGCGACGTGCTGGTCGACGACAAGGATCTCTACGCGAGCGGCGACAGGGCCCTCAGCCGGTACCGCAACGAGCGGATCGGCTTCGTCTTCCAGTCGTTTCATCTTTCCCACGACGAGACCGCGCTAGAGAACGTCCTGGTTCCGTTCCTGTTCGCGCGGCGGCCGCCGCGCGATGCGGCCGACCGCGGCCGGAGCGCGCTCGCTCGCGTCGGTCTCGGGGATCAGGTCGCCCAGCCGGCCGGGACGCTCTCCGCGGGGCAGAAGCAGCGGGTGGCGATCGCCAGGGCGATCGTGAACGAGCCCGAGTTCGTGCTGGCCGACGAGCCCACGGGGAACCTCGACGAGCGCACCGGAGCGGACATCGTGGCGCTCCTGAACGGGCTCGCGCGCCAGGGTCTGGGCGTGGTGATCGTGACGCACGATCCGGCGGTGAGCCAGGTCGCCGACCGCGTTCTCCGGATCGCCGACGGCCTCATCGTCGACGGCGCGGAGGTCGGAACCGCCGACGGGGCAACGGGTCGGTGACGCCGTGATGGGACCCGTCCGCGCGATCCGCCGGTCGATCCACAACCTGGGACGTCATCGCGCGCGCGCGTTCCTGCTCGCGGGCGGGGTCGCGATCGGCGTCGCGATGCTGGTGTTCCTGCTGGCCTTCGTGGCGGGTACGAGGCGGGCGCTCCTCGATCGCGTCGTGAGCTCGCTGCCGATCACGCACCTGACCGTAGTGCCGCGTTCCTTCTCTCTTTCCGTGATCAAGTTCGACAGCCCGTTCTCGAGCCTCGATCCCGACGCCGTGGAGCGAATCGAGGCGCTGCCGGGGGTCGAGCGCGTCATGCCGATGGCGGCATTGAAGCTGCCGGCTCAGCTTCGCGCGCGGTTCTTCGGCCAGGGATTCATCACCGATACCGGCGTCTTCGGCATCGAGCCCGAGCTGGTCGCCGACCAGATCCCCGCCGAGTCCGGGTTCGGCGCATCGGGGGGGACGGGCACGATCCCAGCGGTCATCTCCGAGGAGCTGATCGACATGTACAACACGGGCTTCGCCAAGACCAACGATCTGCCGCAACTGACGCCGGAGATCCTCGGGGGACAGGAGGCGACGCTCTTCCTGGGGACGTCCTCCTTCCGGCCGGGCGCGGAGGAGCGCGTGCGGACCGCGTCCATCAGCCTGATCGGAGTGAGCGACCGGGTTCCGCTGGTCGGTGTCAGCCTTCCGCGGGACATCGTGGAGCGGTGGAATCGGGAGATGGCGGGGGAGACGACGCCGGAGTACTTCCAGCTCACGGTGGTGGCCGGCCGGGCGCAGGACGTCGAGGACGTTGCGGCGCGGATCGAGGCCATGGGCTACGACGTCACGTCGGGTCGGGAGATCGCCCAGCGGATCCGGACGCTGACGCGGGTGCTCCAGGCCGCGTTCGGGCTGATCGGCCTCGTCGTCCTGGCGGTGGCCGGCGTGGGGATCGGAAACGCGCTCCTCCTGTCGGTCATGGAGCGCCGCCACGAGATCGGGATCTTCCGCTCGGTGGGGGCGAGTCGCGGGGACATCCGCCTCCTGTTCCTCTGCGAGGCGGCGCTGATCGGGGTGGGGGGCGCGCTGGCCGGGCTCGGCCTGGCGGCGGCGGCCGCCTGGGGGGCGGACCTGGCCCTCGATCGCGTGCTGCCGGACCTCCTTCTGCTCCCCGAGAGCTTCTTCTCGCTGTCTTGGCCGATCCTTGCACTGGGACTTAGCTTGGGGCTCCTGGTCAGTATCCTCGCCGCGGTCCCTCCCGCCCACCGGGCGGCGCGAATGGACCCCGCGCGCATCCTCACATCCGGTTAACCCCCTTCGCGTGGCGAGGCCCGAATTGGTCCAGAAGTCGCGAAAGAAGGTCTCCGCCAGGACGCTGGCGACGCGCTACGAGAAGGTCGGCCTGCGGACCGAGCGCGTGGATCGCCTCTGCGACATCCTGCCCGGCGCTCCGGACCCGCTGGAGGCCGCCTCTCGTGAGGAGCTGATCTCCGGCTCCGAATGGGCGGCGCTCGATACGCGGCGCAGGAACCGCGCCCTCGGATTCGTCAGGCGGAGCTATCTGCTGGGGCGGCACATGCTCCGCCCGCCGGCCACGTACCTGCGCGGCGTGAAGGACGAGCCGTTCGACAAGCACCACCTGAAGGCGATCAAGGTCCCCAAGATTCCGTTCCGCTACAAGGACGTGCCGATGGCCGCGCTGGCTCCCAAGGGAGTGCTCGCGGTGGCGCCGCTCGTGTCTCTGGCTCCGCGCCTCAAGTCGACCCCCATCGAAGACCTGGCCGTGATCCTCAACTCCAGCCTGTTCCACTTCTACTGGCAGCACTACTTCCCGAAGCGGTCGGGGGCACCCGCGGTTCCAGCGGAGGAGCGACTGGCGGGCTTCGAGGTCCCCATGCTGGCTTCCAAGGCCGGCAAGGCGTTCCGCGACGTGCGCGACCGGCTGCTGGAGCTGGCCGACGAGAACAGCGAGCGGCTGGCGGCGATGGACGAGGTCCACCGGATCGCGCAGGAGGCCAAGGTGCCGCTCGTCCCGATCGCGCAGACGGAGGGGATCATCCGGGAGATCAACGTCCCGCGTCCCCTGACCGAAGTCGCGGACGTCAAGCGCCGCGGTCCGGTCGTGATCTTCCGTCGCGGATCGACGATCGTGACCACGACGGAGGAGGCGGCGACCTACCTGGAGCTCTGGCTCAAAGGCCGATTCAACGAGCTGCGCGGCATGTCGAAGGAGGAGCTCGAGATGTTCATCAAGCTGCCGGTCACGACCGCTCATGTCGTGGTGGTCCTGCAGCACCGGGCGCGGATCGAGGCCGAGATCGAGCGCGCGCAGGCGAAGATCGAGGAGCTGCAGGCCGAGGCCGAGAGCCATCTCTACGACCTGTACGGAATGACGGACGCCGAACGGGCGTATCTGCGCGCCGCCCATGCCTGAGACGCTGACGACCCATTCGCTCCCCCTGGGAGTGGAGGAGGAGTTCCAGCTCTGCGACCCGGAGAGCGGCGACCTGACGCCGGTCGT
>DASSBK010000039.1:0-18559 GCA_035698825.1 Gemmatimonadota bacterium | reverse complement strand
GACCCACCCCGCGACGAGGAGCGCGAACGTGGATGGCGCCGACAGCGTCCGCCGCAGGTTGTCCACCATCTTCCAGCGGCTGATGATCGGCATCGAATTCGGTCGTCGTCGGTCGTCGACAACGGGTGGGACGTCCAGGATCCACGGAAGGAGCTGCCAGTCGCCACGCGCCCAGCGGTGGATCCGTCGGGCGCTGGTCTCGTAGTTGGAAGGGAATTCGTCGAACAGCTCGATGTCGGTCGCGAGGCCGCAGCGCGCCCACGTGCCCTCGAAGAGGTCGTGGGACAGGAGGGTGTTCTCGGGGACCCGGTCTTCGAGCGCCCCTTCGAAGGCGTCTATGTCGTAGATCCCCTTGCCGACGTAGATCCCTTCGCCGAAGAGGTCCTGGTACACGTCGGAGACCGCGGCGCTGTAGGGATCGATCCCGGTCGGGCCGGCGAAGATCCGGTGGTAGAGCGTGAGCTCGCCGGATTGGGGAAGCATGGGGGTGATGCGGGGCTGGACGATGCCGTAGCCCTCTGTCACTCGACCCAGCTCGGCGTCGAGTCGCGCGCGGTTCAGCGGATGGGCGATCGCGCCGACGAGTCGGTTCGCGGCGCCCGGGCCGAGCCGGGTGTCGGCATCGAGCGTGATGACGTACCGGACGTCGGGCGGGACGTCGGTCAGGCCGTCGTCGCGCAGGATGAACGAGGTGTCGTTCGCGCCGCGCAACAGGCGGTTCAACTCGTGGAGCTTGCCGCGCTTGCGCTCCCAGCCGATCCACGTCTGCTCGCGCGGATTCCACTTCCGCTGCCTGTGGAGCAGCAGGAAGCGCGTGCCGCCCCACGGGGCCGGGCCGTACACGCGGTTGAGCCTGGCGACGCCGTCGGCCGCCAGCGCCAGCAGCTCCTCGTCGTCGGGGAGGGTCTCGCTAGCCGCGTCCCGCCAGTCGGAGAGGATCGCGAACGCGAGATCCCCCTCGGAATTGGCGAGGTAGTGCCGTTCGATCTGTTCGACCTGCTCGCCGACGCCCCGCGGGTTGGTGAGCATCGTGGGAACGACGACGATCGTGCGGAATTCCGCCGGCACCCCATCGCGCAGGTCGAGCTTGGCGAGGCGGCGAGGACTCAGGAGCTCCGTCACGTCCCGGTGGACTACAGCGATCGCGAGGTCGGTGGCGGGAACGAGCGCGAGGAGGGCTAGCGCGACGAGCGTCAACGTGTTCTCGTCCAGCTTCGCGACGTAAGCGAGCAGGAGCCCGAGCAGGAGTACGGTCAGGAGCGCGATCGTCCCCAGGTATCCCGGAGTGGCGAAGGCGACGAAGGCCCGGCGTAACCAGCCCCGCAGGGGCGGCCGGAACTCGACTGTCCGCTCGAACGGCCGGCGGCCCCGGTCGATCAGCCAGAAGCCGAGATGCGATTCGCGCTTGGAGCCGGCGTCCTCCGGCTGGATCTCGGCGACGCGCTCGAGGAGCGCCTCCGAGATCTCGATCTCGGACTTGCCCGAGCCGCGGGAGAGCTCCTCGATCGAGTGGCGATAGCTGTCGCGCGTCGCGAAGTCGAGCCGCGGGTAGAAGCCCGTGGGGTCCCGGCGGAGAGTGGCCTCGACGAGGCTCACGCTCTCGAACAGCGTGGGCCAGTCGAAGCTCGTCATCTGGCGCATGCTGGTGATGATGTTGACCACGGTCGCGTGCGCGGCGAGCTGCCAAGCGTGCTCCTCGCGGACGAGCTGGTCGGCGCTCGTGCCGTCCTCCGCCAGACGCCGCTCGAGCCATCCCACGACCGGGCTCACCGCCGGATCGCTGTCGCGGAGCCGCTGGACGATCTCGACCACGAACGTCCGGTCCAGCGGCTTGGATTCGTACGGCTCGAGGTAGCGGAGGACTTCGGTCGAACGCATCCCGGCGGTCAGGATGCGATCCGCCAGCTCTCCCGCGCGGGTGCGCGCGTGGCGCGAGTCCACGATTCCCTGCGCCAGCCGGCGCAGGTTCTCGACCATCACGAGGCGCAGCAGCCCGGACATCGCCCACAGCTCGCCGATCGTCAGCGGGGTGATCTCCTGATACGACTTGAGGAAGAGTTCCAGTAGTGCGGAGTCGAACCGGCTGTCCGTGTGCGCCACGAACGCCCAGGCGATCCCATACGCGCGCGGATGATCGGCGAGCGGTCCGCCGACGAGCTTGGGCAGGACCCGGTAGTATCCCGAGGGCAGCGCCTCGCGGATCTCGATCAGCTGCTCGTCGACGATGTGGAAGTTGTCGATCAACCATTCGGCGGCGGGGGAGATCGCGCGTTCTTTCTGTACTTCGTCGGAGAGCGCGCTGTAAGCCTGGAGGAGCGCACGGGCATTGTCCTCGAAGCGTTCGAGGAGCGGCGCGCCCTTGCGGGTCGGTCGGGGGTAGACGCGGTGCGCGCCGGCCAGCGATTGAGCGTGCTGGGCGAGGCGCTCCGCCCCGAAGATCTCTCCGCGGACGGGCTCCAGGCTCGTGGGAGTAGCGGAGCGGACCATCGAGCGGAAGTTAGACCTTCCCGCCGCCGGCCGCGATGGTGCGCCCTGAGGGAGTCGAACCCCCAACCTTCAGATCCGTAGTCTGACGCTCTATCCAATTGAGCTAAGGGCGCATTCCGGTGGGAGACCGGAATATATACGCCGCTCGAGTGGGCGAGCCAACGCTGCAGATCTCCTGACGGGGGGCCGGAGCCGGGCCATGCGGTGCGCGCTACGTTCTGGCCGATGGAAGACCGTGCTCCGAGCGACCTCCCGCTCGTCCTGATCGACGCGGCGATACCGGACGGTCCCGTGGCGGCGCTCGACGGCGTGGCCGAAGTCGCGCGCTTCGCCGACGCGGACGAGCTCGAGCGGCTGATCGTCGAACAGGGTCCGCGGATCCGAGGTCTCGGAGTGCAGCTGACGACCGAGGTGGACGAACCGCTCCTGGCGAGGCTTCCCGCGCTCGAGATCGTCGCCGACTACGCGGTCGGTTACGACAACGTCGATCTCCGTGCCGCGGCGCGCCGCGGCGTGGCGGTCACCCACACGCCGGACGTCCTGACCGACGCAACCGCCGACCTGACGTGGGCGTTGATCCTCGCCGTCGCGCGCAGGCTGGTCGAAGCGGACCGCCTGGCGCGTTCGGGGGAGTGGGACGGCTGGCACCCGCGACAGCTCCTCGGCAAGGAGCTGACCGGCGGCACGCTCGCGATCCTCGGCATGGGACGGATCGGCGAGGCGGTGGCGCGCCGGGGACGCGCGTTCGGCATGGGCATCGTCTACTGGAGCCGCAGCTCGCGCCCGGAGATCGAGCGCGAGCTCGGCGCACGTCGCCTGAACCTGGCCGAGGCCCTGGCGGCGGCGGACGTCGTCTCCATCCACCTGCCGCTTACCCTCGAGACCCGCCATCTCCTCGACGCCGAGCGGTTCGCGCACATGCGCCCCGACGCGATTCTCGTCAACACCGCGCGCGGGCCGATCGTCGACGAGGAGGCGCTGGCCGACGCGCTCGAGGGCGGGCGGCTCCTCGGGGCAGGCCTCGACGTCCACGAGCGCGAGCCCGAGGTGCATCCGCGGCTCGCGACCTCGCCGAGGACGGTGCTCCTGCCGCACGTCGGATCGGCGACTGTGGCCACGCGGGAGCGGATGGCCGAAGTGGTAGCGCGGAACCTGCGCGCGATGCTCGAAGGCGAGCCGCCACCCGATGCTGTCCCGGTTCCCGGCTGATGGCGGGAAGCGTTCGCCAGTGAACGAAAGCGTCGGTTTGTCGACGCGTGTCGATTTCTTGACACTCCGCGAGAGCGCAAGGTACGTTCCGACCGACCCGCCACATCGGCCCCGCGAGGCATAGAGGTGAAATCGCCGCACCGGATCCAAGCGTCCCTTCCGGCCCGGGCCGGAAGGGCTTTTTCTTGCCACATCTGAAGGAGGAGGGCGTGGGAACGATCACGATGGACGCCCGGGCGATCGAGCGGGCGCTGACCCGCATCGCGCACGAGATCGTCGAGGTCAACCACGGTGTGGAGAACCTCGCGATCCTTGGGATTCAACGACGCGGCGCGCAACTTGCCGATCGGATCGCGGACGAGATCGAGCGCAGCGAGGGGACGCGCCCCGACATCGGCGTGATCGACATCACGCTGTATCGGGACGACCTCGAGACGATCGCCGATCAGGCGATCGTCCAGAAGACCGACATTCCCTTCGACGTCGAGGGGAAGGTCATCGTCCTCGTCGACGACGTCCTCTATACGGGCCGCACCGTGCGCGCGGCGCTCAACGAGATCATGGACTTCGGCCGGCCGCGCCGCATCCTGCTGGCGGTGCTCGTCGATCGCGGACATCGCGAGATCCCGATCCGGGCGGACTTCGTGGGCAAGAACGTCCCCACGTCGCAGACCCAGCAGGTCAAGGTCAAGGTGGAGGAGCTGGACGGAACCTGGGAGGTCGAGCTCACCGACAGAGGTGCGGCGAAGGGATGAGCTTCCGCCGACCTCATCTGCTCGGCCTGGCGGGGCTCGACGCGGGGGAGATCGGCGATCTTCTGGACCGGGCGGAAGCGAGCTGGGAAGCGGCGGGGACGGCCGGCTGGCGCGCGGAGAGGACGCCCGCGATCGCGCGGCTCAGCGTCGTCAATCTGATCCTCGAGCCCTCGACCCGGACCCGATGCTCGTTCGAGATCGCCGAGGAGAGGCTGGGAGCCGAGCACCTCTCGGTGGGCAGCGACGGCCTCAGCCTGATCAAGGGCGAGACGCTGTCCGACACCGGTCGTACCCTCCAGGCGATGGGAGTCAACGTCTTCGTCGTGCGCCATCCCGAGGTCGGCGCACCCGCCCGGCTCGCCGACGAGCTTCCCGGAGCGCACGTGGTGAACGCGGGCGACGGGACCGGGGAGCATCCCACCCAGGGCCTTCTCGACCTCCTCGTCATGCGCCGCCGCTGGGGTGCCCTCGATGGCCGCCGGATCGTCATCGTGGGCGACGTGCTGCACAGCCGGGTGGCGCGCTCGGCGGTGCACGGACTCCATGCCTGCGGCGGGAGCGCGACCCTCTGCGGTCCGCGGCATCTCCTCCCCGAGGCGGCGGGCTGGCCGGGCGCGACCGTCGTCGAGGATCTCGACGGCGCGCTCGAAGGCGCCGACGCCGTCATGGCGCTCCGGATCCAGCGCGAGCGGTTCGCCGCCGGCGAGGCGCTGCCGGACAGGGCCGCGTACCGGCAGCGGTTCGGCCTCACGCAGGAGCGGGTGGGGCGCCTCGACGACGACACGCTCATCCTCCATCCCGGGCCCTTCAACCGCGACGTCGAGATCGACGGCGATGTGATCGACTCCGGCCGCACCGAAGTGTGGACCCAGGTGCGGGCGGGCGTGGCGGTCCGGATGGCGGTCCTATCCGCCCTCGCGGAGACGGGCTGTCCCGCGCGGAAGGAGCCGTGAGCTACCCGGCGCTCCTTCTGCGCGGCGCACGCGTCGTGGATCCGGCGGAAGGACTGGACGGTCCGGCGGACGTGCTCGTGCGGGACGGCAGGATCGAGCGGGTGGGTCCGTCACTCCCCGAAACCCAGGGCGTCGAGGTCGTCGATCTGGGGGGGATGCTCCTGACACCCGGCCTCGTCGATCCCCACGTCCACCTGCGGGAGCCCGGACAGGAACAGAAGGAGACGATCGCGAGCGGTACTGCCGCGGCGGCGGCGGGGGGCTTCGTCGCGGTCTGCGCGATGCCCAACACGACGCCTGTCGTGGACAGCCCCGATCTCGTGCGGCTTGTCATCGAGCGGGCGGCCCAGGCGGGCCCGGTCCGCGTCCACCCGATCGCGGCGGCGACGGTCGGCTCCCGCGGCGAGACACCGACCGACGTCGAGGGGCTGGTCGCCGCCGGTGCGGTGGCGGTCTCGGACGACGGACGGCCGATCGCCGACGAGGTCCTCGCCGAAGTCCTCCGGCGCGCGAACGAAGCCGGGGTTCCGGTGGCGGACCACTGCGAGGTCCTCGAGCGATCGGCGGGTGGCTCGATCTACGCGGGCGAGCTCGCCCGGCGCCTCGGTGTGGCGGGGATCCCGCCCGAAGCGGAGAGCGATGCGGTGGCTCGCGATCTCGAAGCGCTCGCACGGACCGGGGGACGGCTCCACGTCTGCCACGTGTCGACGGCGCGCTCGGTCGAGCGGATCCGTCGAGCCAAGGCAGACGGGCTGCCCGTCACCGCGGAAGCGACGCCGCATCACCTGATCCTCACCGTCGAAGCGGTCGCGGCGAGCGGCGCCGACGCCAAGATGAACCCGCCGCTCGCATCGGCCGCCGACCGCGAGTCGGTGCGCGCGGCCCTAGCCGACGGCACGATCGACTGCGTGGCCACCGATCACGCACCCCACACCGATGCCGAGAAGCGCCGGGGTCTCGAGGACGCCCCGTTCGGGATCGTCGGGCTCGAGACCGCGTTCCCCCTTCTCTACACCGATCTCGTCCTCGGCGGAGAGCTGCCGCTCGGCACGCTCGTCCGGCGGTTGAGCGCCGACCCCGCGCGCGTCATGCGGATCGAGGAGCCCCGCATTCGTTCCGGAGCGCCGGCCGACCTCGCGGCATTCGACACGGAATCGGAATGGATCGTGGAGCCCGACCGGTTTCGCTCGCGCGGCAGGAACACGCCGTTCGCGGGCTGGCGGCTCCGCGGCCGACCCGTATACACGATCGCGGGCGGCCGCGTGGCGTACGACGGACTGGCGTCACGCGCGGGCTACCTCCGATGAGCGCGGACGTCTATCGCAAGCAGGTGTTCTGCGCCGACCTCGCCGTGGGCGACGTCGTCGAGGAGCTCTTCTGCGTGGAGCGCGTGGAGCGGCGGACGGCGCGCGACGAGCGGCCCTACCTGCGCCTCCGCCTCGTTGATCGCACGGGCGCCGTGACCGCGATGGTGTGGGACGAGGTGGAGAAGATCCTGGAGGCGCTCCAGGAGGGCGGCTACGCTCGCGTCCGCGGCGCGGTAGAGGATTTCCGCGGAGACCTCCAGCTCAAGGTCGCCGGCGCGGAGCCCTGGGGGGAGGCGGTCGACCCGGGGGACTTCCTGCGGCGGGGTCCGATTCCCGGCGAGGTGTCGATGTCCGGCATCCGCGAGCTGGCGGGGACCGTCACCGACCCCTGGATCGCGCGCCTCTTGCGCGCCTTCCTGGGGGACCGCGAGTTCGCCGCCGCGTTCGCGTCGGCCCCGGCAGCCAAGGTCAACCACCACGCCTACGTCGGCGGGCTGGCGGAGCACACGCTGTCGGTCATGCGCCTCTGCGCGGAGACGGCCGATCACTACGGGGACCTCGACCGCGACCTGCTGATCGCCGGCGCGTTCCTGCACGACGTCGGCAAGACGGTCGAGATCGCCGTGGAGCCGGGCTTCCCCTACACCGAGGAGGGCATGCTGCTGGGCCATATCCCGCTGGGATACGCGATGGTGCGGGAGAGGATCGACGGGATCGCCGGTTTCCCGCGCGCGATCGGGGTCGACATCGGCCACCTCGTCCTCAGCCATCAGGGGGAGCTCGAGTGGGGGAGCCCGGTGCAGCCGCGGACGGTCGAGGCGCTGGTCCTCCACTTCGTCGACAATCTCGACTCGAAGGTCGCCACCGCGCGGACGCATCTCGAGGGGATCGACGAGGGGCAGGGCCCGTACGTGCGGTCGCTCGGCCGGTCGCTCTTCCGGCGGGCCGTGCGCCAGGCGATCCTCGAGCCGCCAGCGCGCGTCGGTGGCGGCCCGGACCGGGGCGAGCCCACACTCTTCGACGTCGAATGAGCCGCTTCCAGCGACTGGTGGAAGAAGCCCGCGCGCGGATCCGCGAGACGAGCGTCAGCGAGATCCGGCGGCGGATGGAGGCCGGCGAGCGGTTCTACCTCATCGACGTGCGCGAAGAGAGCGAATGGTCGCGCGCCCGGATCCCGGGGGCCGCCTGGATGGGGAAGGGCGTCATCGAGCGGGACATCGAGCGCGCGATCCCGGATGCCGGCGAAGAGATCGTCCTCTACTGCGGAGGGGGTCACCGGTCCGCGCTCGCCGCCGACGCCCTCCAGCGCATGGGCTACACGAACGTGTCGTCGATGGCGGGCGGCATCGGCGAGTGGTTCCACTCGGGACTGCCGCTGGAGCAGGGATAGGTCCACGCAGCTTCCAAACCCCGGCGTATGGCAACCTGCGCACGGCGGAACGAGTTTTCCCTTCGATGAAGATCGCCAGCCTGACCGCGGTTTCCCTGCTCGCACTCGGCTGCTCGGTATCCGGGCCCGACGACGAAGAGGACGGCCTCGCCCGCCTCGCGGACGCCGTCCAGGCGTGGCAGGCGAGCGGCATCTCGGACTACGAGCTCGCCATGCGCCGGACGTGCGGGGAATGCCTTCCCCTGGATGCTCTCGCCGTCGTCGTCACCGTGTCGGGAGGGGACAGGACCGTCAGCCTCGCTTCCAACGGCGAGCCGGTGACGGCCCTGCCCCGAACCTATCCGGACGTCGAGGGCCTCTTCGACCTGATCGAGGACATGGTCCTCGCGGGAGCGGACGTCGACGTCGACTACGACGACGAGATCGGCTTCCCGCGTTCCATCTCCGTCGACCCGGTTCCCGACGCGGTCGACGACGAGTTCGGCTACGTGATCGACGACCTGACCGTCGGGCGGAACGCGGGCCTACGCGCCGAGATCGCGGCCCAGCGGGAGAAGTGGGCGGCGCGCAGGATCGAGGATTACCAGTTGACGTTCAGCCGGGCCTGCTTCTGTCCCCCCGAGGGCGCAGGCCTCGTCGTCCTGAACGTGCTGGAGGGCGAGCCGGTCGAGTGGCTCTACTTCCTCTCCGGAGACCCGGTCGCGCCGGAGTGGCAGCCCGTGTTCCCGACCGTGGACGGCCTGTTCGATTTCCTCGAGGACGCCGTCGATCGCGGTGCCGAGGAGATCGAGGTCGCCTTCGATCCGGGCTTCGGCCTCCCGACGACGGTGCGGGTGGACTATCGCCTCGCGGCGGCCGACGAAGAGATCGCCTACGAGGTCGAGAAGCTCGTGCCGATCGACGACGGCGTCTCCCCGACGCCTGGGCGCGAAGCGGCGAGACCGCGCGCGATAAGCTGACGATGTTCCAGACTTCCTTCACCCAGCGCTCCTGGAACCCCGGCGAGCGCGCCGCGTGGTGGCGCTCCCTGGGAATCGCCGTGCTCCTCCACGCGATGCTGGTCGTGCTCCTCGTCCGCGTGGCCGGGACGGTTTCCGAAGAGCTCGTCGAGCAGACGACCGCCTGGCTCCTCATGGGCCCGCCCGGCCCCGGCGGCGGCGTGAACGAGCTCGCCGCACCGGGCGCGGTGGCGCCGCGCGAGGGTGCGCCCGACGAGCCGCCGGTTCCGGAAGAGGCGGTCGAGGAGGAGATCCCGCTGGAGGAGCCGGACGAGACGCCGGTGATCGCGCTCTCCGACTCCGTTCCGATGCCGACGGACGCCGTCGTCGCGGGCGACAGCGCGGAGGGCGGGGCGATCGGCGCGCCGGGGCTCCTCGCCGGCGGAGGAGGCGGATCGGGCGGAGGCGCGGGCGGCGGAACGACGGGCGGGTTCGGGGGCGGCAGCGGCGGGCAGGGCGCGGTGCGGCCGCTCCATCTCGTCGTGCCGCGGATCCCGCGCGACGTCGACGAGCGGCGTGCGCGGGGACGCACGGTGCGTCTCCTCCTCGAGGTGCTGCCCGACGGAACGGTCGGCGACCTCCAGGTCGAGGCGGGGAGCCAGATCTCGGCGCTCGACTCGGCCGCGGTGAAAGCGGCCCGGCAGCTCCGCTACTCGCCGCCCGCCGACGAGGGGATCATGACGTCGGTGTGGACCCGCGCGATCATGCGCTTCTGACAGGCTCGTCCGCGCGAGACGGCGCTCTCTGCGTTTCCACGCATGGGCCGTCGATCGCGGCCTCTCAATGGCGGGCGGCTTCGCGCTCCCCCAAGCGGTACTCCCGCCATGCCGCGCCGGCGCCTTCGACGAAGGACCGATGCGCCGGCTTCCATCCCACCTCCTCGGCGCGGTTGGTTCGGAGCGTCTGGTCGAGGACGAGGGCGTCCGCGACCGCCCCGAGGCTCTCGCGGGCCTCCTCCACCGGCACGCCTCGGGTCTCGACGCCCCCGCCGGCGGCTTCGCTCGCCGCTCTCGCCACGTCGACGACGCGCGTGGGGGTGCCGTCCACGCCGTGGAAGATTCCGGAAGCTCTCTCCTCGACGACGCGCAGGTAGAGGGTGGCGAGGTCGTTCCGGTGGACCATGGACCAGCGGTTCTCGCCGTCCCCCACGAATCTCACGGCGGCCTCTTCCGCCACGGCAGCGAACATGGGCGTCACGAGGCCGGAGCCTCCGCCGTACACCATGCCCGGCCGGATCACGGTCGCGGTCAGGTCGCTTCCCTCACCGGGGATGCCGAGCACCCGCTCCTCGTGCGCGGGGCGCCACGCGACCAGCTCCGCGGGATGGTCGGCGGGATAGTCCTCGTCGGCGAGCGTGCCGCCGGTATCTCCCAGAACCCAACAGCCGGAGGTGTAGATCAGGTGGGCGTCCCGGATCATGTGGGAGCGCGCCGCCTCGATCAGGGTATCGACGGCGGCCGCGTCGGCCGACACCGGGTCCTCCTGGTCCGCTGCCAGATGGATCAGCACGTCGTGTCCGGCGGCCGCCTCCGCGTAGGTGGCCGGGTCGGCCATGTCGCCCCGGATCGGCGTCGCTCCGGCGGCCCGCACGATCTCCGCGCTCTCCTCGGAATGGTGCATCCCCGTCACTTCGTGGCCCGCCCGCACCAGCTCGCGGGCGACCGCCGAGCCGATGTACCCGCTGGCTCCCGTCACGAACACGCGCATCACGCCCTCCTCCCGTCATCGTCCATGCCGCACCGATCTCCAGCGCACATATTCCCCTATCGAACCCCCCCAATCCATGGAGGATCCATGACGCGCAAGGTCACCAGGTCCGATCGCGAGTGGCGGGCACAGCTTACGCCGGAGCAGTACCACGTCACGCGCGAGAAGGGGACGGAGCCCGCGTTCACCGGGAAATACGCCAACCATCATGGCGACGGCGTATACCGCTGCGCGTGCTGCGGCACGCCGCTCTTCGACTCCGGCGACAAGTACGATTCAGGCTCCGGCTGGCCGAGCTTCACGCGGCCGATCGACGAGGCGCACGTCGAAAGCGCAGCCGACGACTCCCACGGGATGCGGCGCACGGAAGTGCTCTGTGCCGCCTGTGACGCCCATCTGGGGCACGTGTTCGACGACGGGCCCGGCCCCGAGGGCGCCCGGTTCTGCATCAATTCGGCGGCGCTCGAGTTCGACGAGCGGGAACGCGGCGAATGAGCGACGGCGTGTTCGACGTCGTCATCGTCGGCAGCGGTCCGGGCGGATACGTGGCCGCGATCCGCGCCGGACAGCTCGGGCTGAAGACCGCGCTGGTCGAGCGCGATCCGTTCCTCGGCGGAACGTGCCTTCATCGCGGATGCATCCCCACCAAGGCGCTCCTCGAGAACGCGGCGCGCTACCAGGACCTCCTGCATGCCGGGGAGTTCGGCCTGAGCGTGGCGGGCGAGGTGCAGGTCGACTGGGTACGCGTCCAGGAGCGCAAGCGCGGGGTCGTCCAGCAGCTCGCGGGCGGAGTCAAGGGCCTCCTGCGGAAGCAGAAGGTCGAGCTCGTCACCGGCTGGGGCAGGCTGGACGGCGCGCGGAGGGTCCGGGTCCATGCCGGCGGTCCCGGCGGAGAGGACGTCCGTACCCTCGAGGCACGAAATATCGTGATCGCCACGGGCTCCGTTCCCCGCGGAATCCCCGCCGCTCCTTTCGACGGGGAGCGGGTCCTCTCCTCCGACCACGTGCTCGAGCTGGCTTCGATCCCGCGTTCGATGGCCGTGATCGGTGCCGGGGCGGTGGGGGTCGAGTTCGCCTCGATCTATCGCGACTTCGGGACCGAGGTCACGCTCGTCGAGGCACTGCCGCAGCTGCTGCCGATCGAGGACGAAGAGGTGTCGGCCGAGCTCGCCAGGGCGTTCGCCAAGCGCGGAGTCGCCGTGCGGACGAACACGAAGCTCGCGGGAGCCGAGCGGACCGAGGCGGGCGTCCGGGTCCGGCTCGAGGGAGACGGCGCGCCCGAGATCGAGGTCGACGTCCTGCTCGTGGCGATCGGACGGGCGCCGGTCAGCGAGGGGATCGGCCTCGAGAGCGTGAACGTCCGGATGGATCGGGGCTACATCGAAGTCGACGAGTGGTGCGAGACGTCCAAGCCCGGCGTCCACGCGATCGGCGACGTGATCCCGACGCCCTGGCTTGCCCACGTGGCGTCGATGGAGGGCGTGATGGTGGTCGAGCGGATCGCGGGCCGGGACGTGCGGCCGGTGCCCTACGACGAGACGCCCAACTGCACGTACTGCGACCCCGAGGTGGCGAGCGTCGGCCTCACGGAGAAGCGAGCCCGCGAGGCCGGGCACGACGTCCGGGTCGGGAAGTTCCCGTTCCTGGCGAGCGGTCGCGCCAAGATCGCCGGACACACGGGCGGATTCGTCAAGATCGTGGCGGACGCCCGCTACGACGCGGTCCTCGGCGTCCACATCGTGGGGTACAAGGCCACTGAGCTGATCGCGGAGGCGGGGGCGGTGCTCCGCCTCGAGGGAACGGTGGAGGAGCTGATCCAGACGATCCATGCACATCCGACACTCGCGGAGTCCGTCCACGAGGCCGCCCACGCCGTCTACGGCCACGCGATCCACTTCTAGGGATCCATTGACCGGACACCTTTTCCCGAGATACAATCGACAGGGTATGACCAGATATGCGAAGCTCTGCTTCGCCGCCTTCCTGGCGGCCTGTTCCTCCGGCGGCTACGGCCCGACCGATTCCGGGAGCCCCTCGCCCTCGGATGGCAGCGTGTCGGTGGCGATCGGGGAAACGGCCGCCCTCGGCGCGACCGGCGTGACGATCACGTTCCGGGCCGTCACCGAAGAGTCGCGCTGCCCGCTGAACGCCGTCTGCGTCTGGGAGGGGAACGGCCAGGTGGCGCTGACGCTGGCTAACGGGTACGGGGCGACACGGGAGGCGACCCTCAACACCTCCCGCGAGCCCAGGCGGATCGACCATGCGGGCCTCCGCATCGCGCTCGCCGGGCTCGCCCCGCATCCCGCGGGCGATCCGATCGATCCGGCCGACTACGTGGCCACCTTCAGGATCGAGCGCGACTGACCGCTTAGCTTGGTCCCGTGCGCGCGATCGACTGGGTTCTCGCCGCCGGGCTGATTGCCGAAGCGGTGCTACTCGCCTCGCTGGCGGCGACGATTCTCTCCTCGCGGATCCGGCTCTGGCCACCGCCGCCCGGCTCGCGCGCGGCGCTCGCGTGGATGTGGGACTGGACTGTCCTCGCCTGCGGCGCGGGCCTTGTTCTCGCGGTCGTCGACTACGGCAGCTGGGTGCTCGACGATCCCGCGTGGATCCTGGCGGGCAGTCTGGCGGTCGCCCTCGGCGCGGGCCTGACCGACTGGTCGATCCGGACGCTCGGCCGCAGCACGTCGATGGGTCTTCCCGGAGAGTTCTCCGCGCGGGGGCCCTACCGCTGGACCCGGAACCCCCAGTATCTGGGCGACATCCTGATGGCGATCGGGATCGTGCTGGTCTCGGACTCCTGGCGGGTGGCCGCGATCGCCGCCGGCGGCGTCGCGTGTCTCCTCCTCGCTCCCGTCGCGGAGGAGCGCTGGCTGGCCGAGCGCTACGGCGAGAGCTATGAGCGCTATCGCCGCAGCGTGGCGCGATTGATCGGCCGCGGCGAACGGCCACGCTAGAAAAGCCCAACCGGGATGGTTGCGTCCGCTGGTGGGCCTTCCGAGATTGCGCGCTTCCCCGAGACCCAAACCATCCCGGAGGTGAACGATGCGCAAGGCGCTGCGCGCACTCGGCTGGATCGCGACCGTCGTTCTCGTCCTCGTCCTCGGAGCTCTCGTGTACCTCGGGCTTGCATACCCGAAGGCCGAGGACCCGCCGGCGGTCGAGATCGCCGCGACGCCCGAGCTCCTGGCGCGGGGCAAGTACCTCTTCGAGCACGTCACCGGCTGCGTGATCTGTCACTCTCCGCACGAGCCGACGGTCGCGGGGGCGCGGATCACACCAGGATCGGAAGGCGCGGGCGGGCCGGAGTTCCCGATCGGATCCGCGGGGACGCTCTATGCCAAGAACATCACGCCTGCGGCGCTCGGGGAGTGGACGGACGGGGAGATCGTCCGCGCGCTCAGGGACGGCGTCTCGCGGGATGGCTCGGCGCTCTTTCCGCTCATGCCATACTTCAACTTCCGCCGGCTCAGCGAGTTCGACCTGACCGCCATCGTCGCGTACGCGCGGACGCTTCCGCCGAGGGAGAGCGAGGTGCCCGAGCGGAAACTCGCGTTTCCCATGAACCTGATCGTCCGCATGATGCCCGGGCCTGCAGGCCCGTACCCGGCGGCGCCCGATCCTTCCGATCCGGTCGCCTACGGCGAGTACCTGGTCACGGCCGCCAGCTGCGGCGACTGCCATTCGCCCATGGACGACCGGGGAGCTCCGCTGCCCGGACAGGAGCTCTCCGGCGGGAATGCCTTCCCGACCGGGGACGGGTGGATCGCCCACACGGCGAACATTACTCCCGACAGTGCGACGGGCATCGGGTCGTGGAGTCGCGAGCGGTTCGTCTCGACCGTCCGCCAGCGTGCTGCCGCGGCCGGGAGCCCGCTGTCCGAGAACGCGCGCCTCTCGCCCATGCCGTGGATCGCCTTCGCCGGGATGACCGACGAGGACCTGAGCGCCGTCTACGACTATCTACGTACGGTGACACCGGTGCGACACCAGGTCGTGAAGTTCACGCGCGAAGAGGCCGCGTCACGAGAGTGAGGTCGGCGGCGGCGATCGTCCTGGCGGCGCTCGCCTGCGGCGGGGGATCGGGGGACGGTTCGGTGGACGGAACGGCGGAGGTCGGAGGTGCCGTCGTTGAGGCTCCGTACGGCGAGCCGTTCGAGCTGGGGATCGGCGAGCGCGCCGTGGCGGCCGGCGAGTTCCGCGTCACCTTCGAGCGCGTCGTCGAGGACTCCCGCTGTCCCGAAGGCGCGACCTGCGTCCAGGAGGGGAACGCGGCCGCGGCCTTTGCCGTCGAGAGCGACGCGGGGAGCGCCACGCTCACGCTCCATACCGGCCGCCAGCCCCGGAGCGCGTCGGCGATGGGCGGTGAGCTCAGGCTGGTCGCGCTGGGGCCGCGGCCACACGCGGATGCCATGATCGACAGCGCGGCGTACGTGGCCACGCTGATCGTATCGCCCGCGCCGTGAATCGGCCCCGGGTAGAGCGGTGGTCGACGCCCAGCCCGCTGTGTGCGATCCTCACTCTCGCGATCCTGGCGGCCTGCGCCACCACATCCGAGTCGAACGTCGATCCTTCACCGCTTCTCTCACCGGAGAGCCCAGCCATGAACGAAAAGGCGCCCGACGTCTTCCGTGCGTCGTTCGAGACCACCCGCGGCAACTTCGTCGTCGAGGCGCGCCGCGAGTGGGCGCCGCTCGGCGTGGATCGCTTCTACAACCTCGTGCGGGAAGGATTCTTCGATGACGTGCGCTTCTTCCGCGTCATCGAGGGATTCATGGCGCAGTTCGGGATCTCCGGCCGGCCCGAGGTAGCCGCCGGATGGCAGATCGCCCGGATCCCCGACGATCCCGTCGCGGCGAGCAACACGCGGGGGCGTGTCTCCTTCGCGACGGCGGGCCCGGGAACGCGTACCACGCAGCTGTTCATCAACTACGCCGACAACTCGCGCCTGGACGAGATGGGATTCTCGCCGATCGGCGAAGTTGTCGAGGGCATGGAGGTGGTCGACGCGCTCCATGCGGACTACGGCGAAGGCGCCCCGCGGGGCCGCGGACCCGACCAGGGCCGGATCCATAAGGAAGGCAACGAGTACCTGGCTCGCGAGTTCCCCGACCTCGACTGGATCCGCCGCGCGGAGATCCTGGAAGCGCCGACGCGCTGATCGATAGCGGACGGTCGCGGAACGGTCGTCGACGGATCCATCGCGTCTACGACGGCAGCTTCCAGGGCTCCCGATTGTAGCCGCAACCCTGCAAGCGCCACCCGGCGCCACGCGCGACCGGATAGGAGTGGGTCTCCGCGTCCGCGCTCGCCAGACGTGCAGGATCGCTGAGGTCGTAGAGGTAGGCGGCCGTCTCGCGCTGTCCGCGCAGCCCGTAAGGGTCCTCGATCCGGTCCAGCCCCGTGCCGATCGCGTCCAGATACGAGCGGATCGCCTCGGGTTCGCAGGGATAGCCGTGCGTGTGGAAGAACCAGACCCGGCGACGTCCGCGCAGAGCGTCGATCTCGCGGAAGTAGCCGCGGCCGTCCGCCCGGTGATTGCCGCCGGAGACGATTTGCAGATCGGGCGCGTAGAATCGCATCGCCAGCTCGGCGGAGTAGTAGACGTAGATCGCGTCGCCGGGCTCGAGTCGCGCACGGAGCTCCCCAAGCACGGGGCGGGTCTCCTCGGCCCGGTAGGGAGGTGGTGCCAGAGCGATGACCGCGAGCGCGGGGAGGGCGAACGGTCCGAGGGTCAGTGCGGTCGCCACGACGCGCGGGCGGCCGTGGAATCGCTCCCGCACCTCGGCGGCGCCCATCATGGCCGCCAGCAGCAGCGAGGGCGTGAAGAACATCGCCAGCCGGTTGTAGAGCGGCATCATGCGCAGCCCCGCGGCGAGAAAGCCGACGATCGGAGGCACGGCGGGGAAGACGGCCGCTCCGCGTCGGAGCCGCACCAGGCGGTGCGCGCCCGCCACCGCCAGCCCGCCGAACGCAGCGACGAACAGGATCTCCGGAATCGACTTGGGAAGGACGCGGATCAGGAGGTGCGAGAAGCTCATGAGGAGCCGGTTGGGGATCCAGAGGAGCTGGACAGGCCCTTCCCACGGGGCCGGCAGGAACGACTTGTTCCACTCGCCGGCCATGTAGCTGCGCACCGTCGGCGGGACCACACGGAGGGAATGCGCGGTCACGGCCGCCGCCCCGAGCGCCCACCCCGCGACGAGCGCGATCAGGGACGCGACATTCGCGCGGTCGCGGAGTCGCCGGGCGAGGAGGACCGCGCCGAGCGCCGCGGCGACCAGAACGCCGGGTTGGGAAGCGAGGATCGCGATCCCACCCGCGAGCCCCCACGGGATCGCCCGTCCGATGCTCCAGCGCTCTTCCTCGAAGCGGATCGCGAGGAGCACGAGCAGGAGCGTAACCGCCACGTCGCCCGAGTACTGCTTGGCGGTCCCGGCGTACCAGACGAGCGAGGGACTGGCCGCGAACGCGAGCAGTCCCGCTGCGACCGCCGGCCCGCTCGCGAACCTGACGGCCACGCGCCAGAACAGGAACAGCGACGCCAGGGAGGCGAGCCATGGGAAGAGCCGCAGGCCGGCCTCGCCGGCGCCCAGCAGCTCCGTGCCCAGCTTCTCCAGGAACAGGAAACCGGGCGGTGCGATCTGCCGGAGCTCCAGGGGCCGGAACAGAAGCTGCCACATTCCGCGCTCCGATACGTTGATCGCGATGGCGAGCTCGTCGAGCCACATCGAGCCCCGCGCCGCATACTGGATCGTGCGGAGCAATGCGCCGAACGCGAGGATTCCCGGGACGGCGAGCCGCTGGATCGTGGGGAACGGCGTGGTCACCGGGGTCGCATGCTATCGGACCCTCGCGGCCGGGACAACCGTCCGCTCCTTGAACGATCGCGCCGCCGGAATCGTATCCTCCCTGTCCGGCCGGGCGCGCCCGGCGTCCCCGTTCCCGCCGAAAGGAGCGCCTAACGTGCGCGCGAGCCTCGCCGCCCTGTTGCTTCCGCTCTTCCACGCCCTTCCCGCCTGCGTGGACGCCGCGCCCGATCCCCGTCAGCCAGCTGTGCCGGACACGGTGCGAGCGTTCGTCGGCGTCGACGTGATCCCGATGGACAGCGAGAGGGTGATCGAGGACCAGATCGTCGTCGTGGAGGACGGCCGGATCGTATCGATCGGGCCCATGGCGGCGACCACGCTGCCGGAAGACGCGATCGAGATCGACGGCCGGGGGAAGTTCCTGATCCCCGGCCTGGCCGAGATGCACGGCCACATCCCGCCGCCCGACGCACCCGCCTTCCACGTGGAGTCGGTCCTCTTCCTGTACGTCGCGAACGGAGTGACGACCGTGCGCGGCATGCTGGGATATCCGGGCCAGCTGGAGCTCAAGGAGCGCGCGGCGCGCGGAGAGATCGTGGCGCCCAACCTGTACCTCGCCGGCCCGTCCTTCAGCGGGCAGTCGATCGGTTCGCCCGAGCAGGCCGACGCGCGCGTGCGGGAGCAGGCCGCCCAGGGATGGGACCTCCTCAAGGTCCATCCCGGGCTGACGGTCGAGGAGTACGACGCGATGGCCCGCGCCGCCGCGGAGACCGGCATGCGCTTCGGGGGCCACGTCCCGGAGGCCGTCGGACTCCGCCACGCCATCGAGATGGGGCAGGAGACCATCGATCACATCGACGGCTACGAGGCCGAGCTCCACACCTTCGAGGGCCCGCTCGACGAGCGCTATCTGGCGGAGGTCGTCGAGCTGTCGCGCGAGGCGG
>DASSBK010000038.1:0-8726 GCA_035698825.1 Gemmatimonadota bacterium | reverse complement strand
GGGAGTCCTCTATGCGGGCCTCATGCTGACCGCCGACGGACCCAGGGTCCTGGAGTGGAACGTTCGCTTCGGCGATCCGGAATGTCAGGCGCTCCTCCCCCTCCTCGAGAGCGATCTGCTCGAACTGCTCCTGGCGGCCTCGCCCGGGGGCGGCGGATTGACCGGGACGCGGGCGGTCTGGCGTACCGGCTCGTGCGTCACGGTCGTCGCGGCGTCGGAGGGATATCCCGGCTCGTACGCCACAGGCATTCCGATCGAGGTCCCGGACGAGCTGGCGGCGGAGAGCGCGTTCGGCGCGACCGGGGTGGTGGTCTTCCATGCCGGCACCCGGCGCGAAGACGGGCGGGTCGTCACCGCGGGCGGGCGGGTCCTCGGCGTCACGGCGGTGGGGGACGACCTGCCTGCCGCCCGCGACCGAGCGTACGGCGCGCTCGGCCGCATCGGCGGAAAGGGGCTCCGCTGGCGGACGGACATCGGCTGGCGCGACCTCGCGCGCGAGAAAAGCACGGCGTGAAGCGGGGCTCCTCCGGCGCGGTCGCGGAGTCCGTCGAGCGCGGGCGCTCCGTGTTCCTGACGCGCAAGGACGATGTGCGCGAGGACTTCCGGGGATTCGAGATCCGCCGGACAACCGACGGCGCCGTCGTCGGCTCGGTGGAGATCAGCCGCATCGCGCGCGGCAACTTCCAGAGCGCCTACCTCGGGTACAGGATCGCAGCCGCGGAGCGCCGGCGAGGCTACATGACCGAGGCGCTTCAGCTCGCGCTCCGGCACGCGTTCCGCGCTCTCAAGCTCCATCGCGTCGAGGCGAACATCGAGCCCGGGAACGAGGCCTCGATCGCGCTCGTCCGGCGCGCCGGCTTCACGCGCGAGGGGTTCTCGCGGAGGTACCTGAAGCACGGCGGCAGATGGCGCGATCACGAGCGGTGGGCGCTCCTGCGAGAGGACTGGCGTCCGCCGCGCGGCGGCTCCCGACCTACGCGCGGCCGTGCCGCGCGCTCCCGCGAAGCCTGACGTGCCCGAGCTCCCCGAGGTCGAGACGATCGTGCGCCGGCTCGCGCGGCGGCTCCCGGGCCGCACGGTCATCCGGGCGGACGTCCGCCGGCCCAACGTCGTGCGCGGATCGCCGCGGAAGCTCGAGCGCGCGCTCGAGGGTGCGACGATCGCGTCGGTGTCGCGGCGCGGGAAGTTCCTGGTCTTCCGCCTCGAGGACGGGCGCGTCTGGTGGAGCCACCTCCGAATGACGGGGCAGTGGAGGGTCGAGCGGCCGCGCCGCGGCGCCGCGCGCCGAGCCGGCCGCGCGCTCGCCGCGAGGGACGCGCCGGCCGACCCCTACGCGCGCGCGGTCTTCGATCTCGACGACGGCTCGCGGCTCACGTTCGTCGATGTGCGGACGCTGGGCGAGATGGAGGTCCTGACCGCGCGCGGCTGGGCGCGGAGGGAGGCCGCGATGGGCGTCGAGCCCCTCTCGCCCGCGTTCACGCCCGAGCGCCTCGACGACCTACTCGACCGGAGCGGCCGGCAGGTCAAGGAGTTCCTCCTCGACCAGTCGAAGATCGCGGGGATCGGGAACATCTACGCGTCCGAGGCGCTCTGGCGCGCGCGGATCAGCCCGCGGCGCCGTGCGCGGAACGTGGGCCCGGTTCGCGCGATGGCGCTCCACGCGGCGATCGTGGGGGTCCTGCAGGATGCGATCCGGAAGGCGGGGACCACGCTCGGCGAGACGTCGCAGGACTACGTCGACAGCGACGGCGTTCCCGGCGGGTTCGCGGAGTTCCTGGCGGTCTACGACCGGGAGGGCGAGCCCTGCCGACGCTGCGGCACCCCGATCCGGCGGATCGTCCAGGGCCAGCGCTCGACCTACTACTGCCCCACCTGCCAGCGCTAGCACCAGGGCCTCGGCGCTCGCGATGTCGCCCGCGTGCAGGATCTCGACGACTCCCGCCAGAGCGTCATAGAGCGCGGCGAGCACGACGTCGTGCGTGTCGCTGACGATTCCGATCCGCAGCGTTCCCGCCGCATTCATTTCGCGTACTTCTCGGCCCCGAGGAAGTGGAGAGAGACGTACGGCTGGTCGCCCACGACCCAGCTGTCATGCGGAATCGGCGGGATGTAAAAGAGCGAACCGGCGCGCAGCTCGATGACGCGGCCGCCCTCGAACGCGGCCGTCGCGGTGCCCTGGAGCACCAGGCCGACGTGCTCGACCTCACAGCGCTCCGCGCCGACCGAGGCCCCGACGTCGACCGACCACTTCCATCCGGGCTCGTAGGTTGCTCTGCCGATCGTCATCCCGCCGATGTGCACGATCTCGAAGCGGCCCTTCGACATCTCCCGCACCTCGTCGGGCTCCTCGAAGCGCTTGAGGACGACGAGATCGATCATCGAAGGTGATGCGTGATCACGAGGTCGTTTCTCGTCTTTCTCAATCCGGGAAGGCGAGCTCCCGTGGTGCTCCATCACTCGCTCCCCGGATCGTTACCTGCAGTCGCGCTCCGATAGCCGCCGCATAGGCTCGCAGAGTCGACAGTCGGACGTCGGATCGCCGCTCGAGCTTCGAGACGTCCGACTGGCCGATTCCCATCCGCTCGGCGACCTGCGTCTGCGTGAGCCCCGCCCGCGTCCGCGCCTCCGCCAGCGTGGTCGTCTCCGGCGCGGGCCGTCCGCGCCGGCGTGCGATCCAGTCCCGCCAGAGGGTGGACGTACCGTACATCGGATGCGCGTCAGAGATCCGGAGGATCGTATCGGCGAGCGGCCCGAAGGGATCGCCCGCGACGACCCGCAGGAGCGGCACCCAGGAATCGAGGTCGCCTCTTTCCAGCAAGGCGTCGATGGCCGCCGGGCCGAGACGGGTCACCTCGGCGTTCACCGGATAGTCGAGGTGTCGGAACCCCATCAGGAATCTCATTCTGCGAGGAGGTTCAGGACCTCCGAGGCGAGGCGGCGAGACGCGGCGGTAACGCTCTCCCAGTCCCGCCAGCGGGTCTCGAGCTCGCGGTAATGCGCCAGGTCGACCTCGGAGAGGTCATACGGCACCGGATCGGCCAGCTGCTTGGCGAGCTGCGTCGCGACGCGACGCCCGCCGGGGCCGAGCTGGTCCTCGTAATAGTCGTCCATCCCCAGGATCACCCGCGCCGCGTCGCGCGGTCCCATTCGCTCGGCGAGCGCGACGACGTCCAGGTAGTCGCGAGTGGCGTTGCGGCGCAGGACGAGCCAGGCCTTGATCCGGAGGATCTCCTCCAGCGTCGGCACCGTCAGCGGCCGGTTCCCTACCGTGACCCGCTCGACCTCGAGCGGCCGGCGCCGGATGAGCTGGCGAATGCCGGTCTCGACACCGTCCAGATTCCCCAGGATCAGGACCGGCCGACGGATCCGCGACGTGACCCAGCCCTCCGTGCGCTCCAAGGCGTCCAGGACTTCGTCGAACCGGCGCTTCAAATCGCCCAGCGCGTGATCGTCGTCCAGCGAGACCCGGTGTCCGGCATGGTGCGCCGCGGCGGATCCGCCGACCAGCACGGCCTCGGGAACGATCTCCTGGAGTCGGGCTGCCGCTTCCAGCACCTCCTCGAATCCGGGACTTCTCGCCATCTCACCTCGACGTGACATGCACTGTAATCACTATGGAGTATAGACACTATCGTCGAGGTGGGCAATGGGTCGGAGCGGCCTGGCGTCGGCGGAGACGCGCTGGGCGGCCTCGGCCAGGAGCAGGCGGCCTACAGGATCGTCTTGCCGAAGGCGGAGAGGATCAGCTCCATCCCCAGCCGCCCCGTGCGGTTGTGCTCGTCCAGGATCGGGTTGGTCTCGACCAGGTCCATGGCGATCATGCCGTCGGTGTCGCTCACGATCTCGAGCGCGAGGTGGCCCTCGCGATAGTCGACGCCGCCCTTGACCGCGGTGCCGACGCCGGGCGCGAAGTTGGGGTCGACGAAGTCCATGTCCCACGAGACGAGAAACCCGGCCGTTCCCTCGTTTACGATCGCCAGCGCCTCCTCGAGCACGGGCACGATCCCGTCCTCGTCGATCTCCCGCATCGTGAACGTGCGGATCCCCGCCTCGTGGATGAGCGCCCGCTCGCCGCGGTCGACGTCGCGGGCGCCGATCAGGACCGTCTTGTCCCAGCGCACCTTGGGCGAGAAGCCGGCGATCCCGGTGAGCTCGGGCGGGCCGTATCCGAGCGAGGTGGCCAGCGGCATGCCGTGGATGTTCCCGCTGGGCGTCGTGTCGGGGGTGTTCATGTCGGCATGCGCGTCGAACCAGAGGAGTCCCAGCTCGAGGTCGTTTTCCGCCGCCCAGCGCGCGGCGCCCGCGATCGATCCGATCGAGAGGGAGTGGTCGCCGCCGAGCACGAGCGGGACGGCGCCGGCACGCATCGCGCCGGTCACGCGATCGGCGAGGTCGGTGGCCACCTCGGCGATCTGCGGGAGGTAGTGAGCCTTCGGATCGCCGGGATCGGCGGTCTCCGGGATCGGCACGGGCACGTCGCCCGTGTCGATGACCTTGTAGCCGAGGCGCTCGAGACGCTCCCGCACCCCCGCGATGCGGATGGCCGAAGGGCCCATGTCGACGCCGCGGCGGCCCGCACCCAGATCGAGCGGGACGCCGATCAGGTGGATCGTCTCGGGATAGGGTCGCGGCATCGGTCCTCGCGCGCTAATCCTTGTAGCCGACGTGCAGCGCGGCGATCCCGCGCGTCAGGTAGCGATACCGGACGCGCTCGAAGCCGGCCGCGGCCATGAGCTCGGCGAGCTCGCCGGAGCGCGGGAAGCGAGAGACCGAGTCGGGCAGGTAACGGGCCGCCGGGGCCTGACCGGAGATCCACGCGCCCACGCGCGGCAGAACATGGTGAAAGTACGCGTGATAGAGTCCGCGGAACACCCGACCGGGAGGGACCGTGAACTCCAGCACCACGAGCCGGCCTCCGGGCTCGAGGACGCGCGCCATCTCGCGGAGGCCCGCGTCGAAATCCGCGAGGTTGCGGAGCCCGAACCCGATGATCACCCCCCGGAACTCCTCGTCGGGGAAGGGCAGGCGGAGCGCGTCGGCGGCCACGGGAAGGACGGGTATCTTGGGCGCGTCGAGCTTGGCGCGTCCCGCGGCCAGCATCGGGAGCGAGAAGTCGGCGCCCACGACGCGCGCGCCCGGAGCGCGGGCCGCGACCAGGCGCGCCAGGTCGAGCGTGCCGGCGCAGAGGTCGAGAGAGGCCCCGCCGGGGGCGGGATCCAGCAGGTCGACCGCATCCGCGCGCCAGCGGCGGTGGATGCCTGCCGAGAGCACGTCGTTGAACAGGTCGTAGCGGGGCGCGATCGCGTCGAACATCTCGCGCACGCGCACGGCCTTCTCGGACTGGCCGGTCGCCCTGTCGTGAAACCCGTCGGATGGCATCGTCGTTGGGAGGACCAGTGAAGGCGGCCGACGAACAGCTCGTCCAGGAGGCGCTGGGCGGTTCCCAGCGCGCCTACCGGGAGCTGGTCCACCGCTTCGAGCGTCCGGTATTCAACCTCGTCGCCCGCATGGTGCGCGACCGGACGCTGGCCGAGGACCTGACCCAGGACGCCTTCGTGAAGGCGTTCGGCCATCTCGCCAGCTACCAGCCCGCGCAAGGCAAGTTCTCGAACTGGCTCTTCAAGATCGCGCACAACACCGCCATCGACCACCTGCGGCGCTCCGAGCTGGACCTCGTGCCGCTGGATTCCGGCGACCCGGAAGGCGCCGATCTCCACGCGGTCCTCTCCAACCCCGACGCCTCTTCCCCCCTCGACCATGCCCTGCGCGGGGATCTCGGCGAGGCGCTGGCCGCGGCCGTGGAGCGACTCCGGCCCGAGTATCGCGAGGTGATCGTCCTGCGCCATCAGGAGGGCCTGGCGTACGAGGAGATCGCCGAGATCGCGGGGCTTCCGCTGGGAACCGTGAAGACGTACATCCATCGTGCACGCAAGGACCTGGCCGAGCTCCTCTCGCACGCCGGCTGGGGTCCGGCGGGGGCCGCGGCGGGCGAAACCCGGGCGCGGCCGCTCTCGTAGTACGGCCCAGGAGGTAGAGCATGAACCGCAACCCGCATACGGAACTCGAGCGCTGGCTGGCCGCGGAGGCCGCCGGCGATGATGTCGCCGCAGAGGAGGCGTTCGGCACGCTGTTCGAAGCGCTGCCGCGTCTGGCTCCGCGCGCGGGCTTCACCGAGCGGGTGGTCATGACCCTCCGCGAATCTCACCGCGAGCCCGAGACGGGCCGGGCCACGTGGGTCGGGAAGGCGGCGCTGGCCGCCGCCCTCGCCCTGGGTGGAATCGCCGTCGGGCTCCTGCCGCTGGTACGCCTCCTTCCGATCCGGATCCCCAGCCTGGGCGACGTGGCGACTGCCGCCGCCCGCGGGATCGCGTGGCTCGGGGGCTGGCTGCGGGCTGCCCTGGACATCTGGGGCACGCTCGCACAGGTGGGTGACGCGATCGGCAAGGCCGCGGTCACGCCGGAGATCGCCACCGCGATGATGGGCAGCGCGCTGATCAGCGCCCTCGCCCTCTATACGCTGCATCACCTGCTCGTCTACGAGAGGAGAGTCTGAGAATGAACGGGTCACTGCGTGCGCTTGGACGCGCCCTTGCCGTGGCCGCGGGGCTGGCCTTGATGGCGCCCGGCGGCCCGGCTCGCGCGCTCGCGCAAACCGACACGCTGGCGCAGGCGCAAACCGCCTCGCTGGCCGCTCTGCGGACCCAGATCGAGAACCGGTACCAGGTGCAGGAAGTCCCGGGCGGGATCCTGCTGCTCCCCAAGTACGGCAACGTCCAGGTCCAGAACGTCACCATCACCGACGACGGGATCGCGGTCAACGGACAGCCCGTGACGGGCCCCGAGCTGCGCGCGATGGTCGCCGAGGACGCGGACGCGATCGTGCGCCTGACGTATCTCGACGCCGACGATCGCCGGATCCTGTTCGGGATCGGGGGAGCTCCCATGCCCGCCGACACGACCGCGCTTGCGGCCAGCGATACGACCGCCGTCGGCGCGGAGCAGGACACGACGGGCGGCATGGTGACGGACGATTCGTCGGACGATCGGGTCCGCGTAGGAGCCAGCGTGCACGTGGGGGAGGACGAGGTGGTCGACGGCGACGTGGTGGCCGTCCTCGGCTCCGTGAGCGTGGACGGGCGGGTGACGGGCGACGTGGTATCCGTCATGGGGTCGGTCAACCTCGGCGAGGACGCGATCGTGGACGGTGAAGTGGTCGTGGTCGGCGGGACGCTGAACCGCGAGCCCGGCGCCGTGATCGAGGGCGGAGTCGAGGAGGTCGCCTGGGGCCCGAACGTGCACTTCGGCGGGCCGGAGTTTCACGCGCCGTTCCTGGAGGGCGTCGGCGGCCTGATCATGACGATCATCTGGATCACCGTGCTCGGCGCTCTGGCCGCGCTCATGTACCTGCTCGCGCGTCGGCCCGTGGAGCGGATGGCGTACCGGATCTCGGAGTCGCCCTGGAAGGCGGCGCTGGTCGGCCTCGTGGCCCAGATCCTGTTCTTCCCGGTCCTCGTCCTCAGCATCGTGCTCCTCGCGATCTCGATCATCGGGATCCCGCTCCTGCTCGCGGTGCCGTTCGCGCTGGTGGCTCTCGCCATCGGGATGCTGATCGGCTTCACCGCGGTGGCGCGGGTCCTCGGCAGCTCGGCGGAGAACCGCTTCGGCTGGCAGCACGACAACCCGTTCGTCGCCGTGCTGATCGGGGTGGGGCTCATCATGCTCGTGTCGTTCTTCGCGAGCGTGCTCGGCATCCCCGGCGGACCGCTGGGAGTGTTCGCCGTGATCCTCGGCATCCTGGGCTTCGTGCTCCAGTACGCCGCCTGGACGGTCGGGCTCGGAGCGCTGCTCCTGACCCGCTTCGGCACCCGCTACGGCTGGGGGGAGGCTCCCGGACCCGGCACCCCGGCCATGCCGCCGGCGCCGCCGTCCGATGCCCCGGCCGCGCCGCCCGCGGAAGGACCGCTGGAGGGCGCTTACCGCTGAAGCGAAGGCAAGCGCGGACGTCGCGAGGGCCCGGTGGGGACGGCGGAAGCCGCCGACTCCGCCGGGCTCTCGCATTCGGGGAACACGCGGGCGCGCGACCGGTATACCATGCAGGAGGTATTTCCATGCGACGATCCCGGTTCGCCGCCGCGGTGGCTCTGACCGCCGTGGCGATCGCAACGACGCTCTGGGCGACGCCCGCAGGCGCGCAGACCCCTGCGCCCGACACGACCTACAGGGTGATCCTCTACCTGGCCGAGGGCGCCGCGCCGACCGACGTCTCGTTCCAGCGCCTGAACGAGGTGGTGGGCGAGGGGGCCGGTGCCGACCGCATCCGCCAGATCCTCGAGGCCAGCTCGGTCGAGCAGCTCGAGGGCGTGACGATCATCCCGGGCAGGGACACGCCGGCGCTCAAGATCGGCAACGTCACCGTCCGCGTGACGGGCGTGTACAAGGAGCCGCGGCGCGACGCCATGTTCCTGCGCGTCGAGGTCGACGGCGGACGCGAAGCGTTCGTCAAGGAGGTCGTCTCCCGCTTCGACGAGTCCCTGGTCCTCGCCTATCCGCTGACCGAGGGCAACCGGTCGATCATCGCTCTCCTCGTGCCCGTGGGGATCTCGCCGTAGGCTCGGACGAATCTCACGCCGGTCCGACGACCCTCTTGCGTCGGCTGGCGAGAAGGGGCGCTCCGGCGCCCCTTCGTGTTGCTTGGGGCGTTGAAATGGCCCATCTGCGGCGTTTCG
>DASSBK010000037.1:0-2002 GCA_035698825.1 Gemmatimonadota bacterium | reverse complement strand
GAGGCGTTCGACGCGCCGCTGGTGGTGATCCTCGGCGGCCGTCACAAGCAGGCTCCCTACGCCCCACTGGCCCCGGCGCTCGAGCGCCACGGCCGGCGGGTGCTGGCGATCGGCGAGGCGGCCGACAGGATCGCCGAGGAGCTGCGTCACGCCGTGGAGGTGGAGAAGGCCGGCACGCTGGACGTGGCGGTCCGGCGCGCGGCCGAGATCGCCGCGCCGGGTGACGTCGTGCTGCTCTCGCCCGCGTGCTCTTCGTACGACCAGTTCGCGAACTTCGAGGAGCGGGGAAGGCGGTTCCGGGAGCTCGTCGCGGAGCTCGGCTCGCGCGCCGGGGTCGCCCGATGAGGACGCGGAGGCGCCGCAAGGCGGCCCGGAATCCGCGCCGCGACCCGCGCGCCGCGACCGCGCCCCGCAGAGGACCCGTCGACAACCGCCTTCGCGCGGTCGTGCTCCTCCTCGTCCTCTTCGGGCTCGTCATGGTGTACAGCGCGAGCTCGGCGCTCTCGCAGGAGCACTTCGACGGGTCGAGCACGGTGTACTTCGTGAGCCAGCTCTCCAAGGCCGTCGTGGGACTCGTCCTCATGTTCGTCCTGGCCCGCATCGACTACCGGATCTGGGCCCGGCTCGCCAAGCCGATGCTCTGGGCGTCCGCGGCGCTCCTCGTGGGGCTCATCGCCCCTCTGCCCGACCGGTTCACGCCCCAAATCAACGGCGCGAGCCGCTGGCTCGCAGTGCCCGGCTTCACGTTCCAGCCGATCGAAGTGGCCAAGCTGGCGCTCATCGTCTGGCTGGCGGCGACGATCGTGAAGAAGGACACGCGGATCGACGAGCCGTGGGACGGCGTCGCGCCGCTCCTCGTGCCGCCCCTCTTCATGGCGGGACTGACCGTTCTCCAGCCGGACTTCAAGGGGGCCAGCACGCTGCTGCTCCTGACCTTCGCCATGCTCTGGCTGGGAGGCGTCCGCATGAAGTACCTGCTGCGGATGGTCGCCGCGGTGGTGCCGGTCGGGATCCTCGTCATGGTGATCGAGCCCTACCGGATGGAGCGGATCCGCGCGTTCTTCGACCGCGGCGAGGACATGCAGGGGATCTCGTACCAGATCAACCAGTCGCTGATCAGCCTGGGCTCGGGCGGCTGGTTCGGTGTCGGCCTCGGATCGAGCAAGCAGAAGTTCCAGTTCCTGCCGATGGCGCACACGGACTTCATCGTGTCGATCGTCGGAGAGGAGCTGGGGCTCCTGGGCACCCTGCTCCTGCTGGCGGCCTTCCTCTACCTGGGCGCCCTGGGATACCGCGTCGCCCGCCGCGCGCCCGATGGCTTCGGGTTCCTCCTCGCCTCGGGGATCACGACGATGGTCCTCCTGTCGGCGCTCCTCAACATGGGTGTCGCGACCGCTTCGCTTCCCACGACGGGGCTCCCGCTGCCCTTCATATCGTACGGCGGCACCGCGCTCATCGTACAGCTGGCGGCGATGGGCATGCTGATGAGCGTCTCGCGGGACGCGGTCTCGGTGCCCCGCCGCCGCGAGGGGTTCGCGCGCGGGCTCTTCGGGAGGAGGGCGTGGGGTGATGCCGCATGACGGCGCGCAAGGCCGCGAAGCGAGGGATCCCGGCGAGGTGCGGGTGGTGATCGCCGGCGGCGGCACGGGGGGGCACCTGACGCCCGCGCTGGCCCTGGCGCGCGAGCTCGTCTCGCGTCCGCGCCCCGCGCGCGTGACCCTGATCGGTGGAGATCGCGGTCCCGACCGTGAGGTGTACGGCGACTCGGGTCTCCCGTACCGGATCCTCTCGGCCCCGCGCCTCGAGCGCGCGCGGTGGTGGCGGAACGCGGCCCTGCCCGCGCGCCTCGCGTCCGCCGTTCTCGCCGCGCGCCGGCTGGTCGCGGAGCTCGACCCGCACGTCGTCGTCGGGACCGGCGGCTACGCTTCGGCGCCGCCGGTCCTGGCCGCCGCGCTCGCGGGGCGACGGGTCGTGCTCCAGGAGCAGAACAGCCGTCCCGGTC
>DASSBK010000036.1:0-2025 GCA_035698825.1 Gemmatimonadota bacterium | reverse complement strand
TGCCCATCGCGCTCGCCACGCGGTATTCCTCGAGCGCGCTCGTCGCCGCCCGCAGACGCTCCTCCTGGAGGCCCGCCCCGGCCGCGGTGTCCGCAGCGGCGGCCCGCTCCGCGGCCTCCCGCAGCGCCCGCTGGTCGATGTAGATCGAGATCGTCGCTTCGGGGAGCTTCTGGATCACGGCCTCATAGTCGCCGCTCGAAGCCATCGACTGATCGGAGCCGCCGAGCGACAGCGCCCCCTGCATCCGGTTGCGCGTCGTGGCGATGACGAGCCGCTCGTCGCCGATCGAATACAGCAGGACCTCGTCGCCCTCGCTGTCGGACGCCACGCGCACCTGCGTGCCGGACAGGTCGACGTCCGCGAACGTGGCTTCCTTCTCTTCGGTGATCTTGGTCTCCAGGGTCTTCAGCAGCGTCCGCGCCTGCTCCTCGTCATCGAGCGCGGCGACGAGGACGATGTCGGCCCGGTCCTCGGGGAGTTGACCGTAGAAGCCGAGATCGAACTTGCGGCCGAATATCGTCATGAGGGTCGCCTCGTCGAGCGCGAGCCCGGTCTCGGCCTGGAATTCCTGCTGCGATTCGGCGATGGGAGCGAACGCCTCCCGCACGTCGGGGATCGCGGCCAGCTCGGTGTAGAGACGCGTGCCCTTGAGCCGTGTCCAGAAGGCCTCCAGGTCGTAGCCGGAAACCACCACGCTCGCACCGGCCGGCAGCGTGGTAGCGACCGCCTCGGTGCGAAATCCTTCGACGGGCGCCCCGGCTTGCTTCTCGCCGCGGCAGGCAGGCATGACGATCGTCGCGAGCGTGGCGACGCCGACCATCCGGACGAGCAGGGATCTGGCCCCCATGTCCGAGAGCTCCTTTCGAGAGAGATTTTCCTTCGACGACCCGGCAGGGGTTCGACGTTAAGATCCGACCCCCGACTTTGTCAATTTTCGAGCGTCTGAGGGGCCGCGCTTCTCGACGGAAGGAGAGGCGAGAGGAATTCGTTGGCTCCGCTCGTCACCCCCGCGGCGCCCGACCCGCCGGCAACGGCGTAGAGCCGTCCCTCGGCCACCGCGACCCCCAGGCCGTAGCGGGCGGTGGGCATCGGATGGAGCGGGAGCCAGCGCCGTTCGCGGGGATCGTAGGCCTCGTGCGCGTCGAGCGGCCCCGCCGGCGTCACGCCACCGACGACGTGGATCCGGCCGTCGAACGCGGCTGCGGCGAGCTCCCCTCGCGGCGTCGGCATCGCGGGCAGCCGCTCCCAGCGCAGCGTCCGCGTGTCGAAGGCGTCGAGCGTGGCCTGCGCCGTGCTCGCGCTGCCGAGCTCGCCTCCCACGGCATAGATCACGGGCCCGATCGCGGCCGCCGCGAGCGCTTCGCGCGGTGCCGGGAGCGGAGGCAGCGGGTCCCAGCGGTCCTCGTCGGGGTCGAAGCGCCAGACGTCGCGGATCGCGCTCTCGTCGGCGGCCTGCCCGCCGAGGGCGTAGATCACGTCGTCGACGACGGCGACCGCGAGCGCGCCTCGCGCGCGGGGGAGCGGTTCGACGACCTCCCAGCGACCGAGGTCGGGATCGAGCGCGTAGACGGTGGCGACGGGAAGCGCGGGCTCTCCCTGGAGGCCTCCGATCGCGAACAGCCGGTCGTCGGCAGCCGCCAGCGCGACGTGATGGAGCGGCTCGGGAAGCGGAGGGCCGGCGAGCCACTGGTCGAGGTCCGGGTCGTAGAAGTCGACGCGAGACAGGGCGCGGCGATCCGCGCCGATCCCGCCCACGACCCACACCTCGCCGTCGAGCTCGGCGACCCCTACCCCGCGCCGCGACTCCGGGAGCTCGGCGGCGGTCGTCCAGCGGCCGGGCAGTGGGGCCTCGCGCTGGACGGTTTCGGGCGCGCAGGCGAGGGCCACGGCAATCAGCGCGATCGAGATATGCTTGGAGTGCATGTCGTGTCCTACCGCAAGCGACGCGCCGCGTTCAACCGAACGGAGTGGAGAGGTCGCGGCTAGCGTGGGTCCGTCGATCCCGTCTATTATGACCCGAACCTC
>DASSBK010000035.1:0-21352 GCA_035698825.1 Gemmatimonadota bacterium | reverse complement strand
AGCCAAGTCGGCTGTACGTCGACACATACGTTCCCAGAACGTTACCTTGCGGATGACTCCGCCGGACGCGCCGCACCCAACCGATGACCCTGTGCGTACCCGAAGGACCACCCTTGAGCCCCGAGCCCAGCACGCAGGCGCCCGAACCCCGGCGCAGAAAGGCAGACGACATCTGGGGGACGCCGGATCGTCTCGGTGGGGCCAGGCGCATCCCGGCCTTGCTGTGGGAGGCGCTGCGTCTCGTGTGGCGGGTCGACTCCAGGCTGGCCCTCCTGTTGACGGCCTTCCAGATCCTCTCGGGGGCCGGGATCGCCCTCCAGCTCCTGATCGGTCGCGACGTCCTCCGCGAGCTCCTGGCCTCGAGCCGGACCGGAGGCGGGCTCGGCGGCGTCGTTCCGGAGCTCGTCCTGCTAGTGGCGATCACGGTATTCCTAGGCGTGGTCGGCTCGGTCGTCGCCAACTGGCAGTCTTCCCTCGCCGAACAGGTGGCGATCCATACCTTTGACCGCATCATCGGGGTCGCCACGAGCGTGCGGCTGTCGCTCTTCGAGGAGCCCGAGTTCCTGGACAGCCTGATGCGGGCCCGGACGACGGGCACCTTCCGCACGCTCGAGATCGTCAACAGCGTCAACGCTCTGGGCGCCGCCCTCCTATCGAGCGTCGCGATCGGCGCCACGCTGTTTTCCATGCATGCGCTCTTGCTCCCGCTAATCGTGCTGGGCGGAATCCCCATTCTCGTCGCGACCCTCGTCAACAGCCGCCAGGCCTACGCGTTCGAGTACCTCCTGACGCCTCAGAGCCGCGAGCGTGGATACCTCGGGGAGCTTCTCACCGTGCCCGCACCTGCCAAGGAGATCCGAGTGTTTTCGGCGCATCGCCTCCTGAAGGAACGCTACGACGCCTTGACCCGGGATCGGCTGCGCCATTTTCGCGAGTACCTGCGAAAGAGGCTGAGCGTCTCGATCGCGGGAAAACTGGGGAGCTCCTTCGGCGCGGCGCTCGCCATCGCCGCGCTTGCATGGCTGGTCCTCAGCAACCGCATCGACTTCCCCACCGCTGTCGCGGCCGCGGCCGCGATGCAGCTCCTCGTCGGCCGCCTCGCGAACCTGGCGCGAGGGATCGGCCGGCTCGTGGAATCGGGCATGTTCTTCAAGGATTACCAGACGTTTCTGTCGTACGGAGCTCAGTCCGAGTCTTCCGACTCCCCGCCGTCCATCCTCGAAGCGCCGCCGTTCCGGCAGCTGACCGTGGAGAACGTCTCGTTCCGGTATCCCGGCACGGAGAGGCTGGTCCTGGATGACGTATCGCTCGAGATCAACGCCGGGGAGGTCGTGGCCCTCGTCGGCGAAAACGGGTCCGGGAAAACCACGCTGGTCAAACTGATCCTGCAGCTCTACGAGCCCGACGCCGGCCGCGTCGCGTGGAACGGCGTCGATACCCGGGAAATGGACCAGGAAGCTCTCCGATCCGAGCTGACCGTGATCTTCCAGGATTTCATCAAGTACCATCTGCCGATTCACGACAACATCGCTCTCGGGCGGGCGGAGAAGCCGTCCGATCCGTCCGCGATCGAAGCGGCGGCCACGCGGGCCGGCGTCCACCGATTCGTCAGCCGTCTGCCCGAGGGATACGACACCCGCCTCGGGCGTGAGTTTCTGGGAGGGCACGAGCTTTCGGTCGGCCAGTGGCAGCGGCTGGCGCTGGCGCGCGCGGTCTTTCGCGGCGGGAGCCTCCTGGTCCTCGACGAGCCCACGGCCTCGCTAGATCCGCGTGCGGAGCACGAGCTGTTCGCCCACATCCGGGAGCTCGAGCGTGAGCGCACGGTGCTGCTCATCTCGCACCGATTCTCGAGCGTCCGCACCGCCGACAGGATCTATGTGCTGGAAGACGGCCGCATCACCGAGCAGGGCACCCACGATGCTCTGATGGCGCGGGACGGGCACTACGCGGAGCTCTTCAGCCTGCAGGCCGCCGCCTATCTGGGACACGACGTCCGCCCCGGCACCGCGTCCACCATCGGCTCCGGCGACATGGACTGAAATCGGCCTCGATCCTCCCGCTGCTGCCGGACGCCTCAGCTCCGGGCCTCGCGCGCCCCGTCGTGCCAGGACAGGATGTCCGAGGCCACTTCCGGCAGCCGCTTCAGGTCCCGCGGCACCTCCAGCCTGTAGACCGGCACCTTCGAAACGATGGCGCCGATCCAGGGCAGCATTCTCCCCGCCTCGATGTTCCCGAGCAGATCCGTGATCTTGTTGTGCGTGGCGAGGGAGAGAGCCGCCTCCATCGACTCCACCCGGCTCCGGCTCACGCGGTCGAGGCGCGGCTCGTGGACCGGAGAAAGGACGTAGAGAGCGCAGAGCGGCTCCCGCTCCCAACCCAGTCGATGCGCGGGGAAGTTCGTCAGCGTCTTCTTCCAGCCCGCGCGGAGCAGCGACTCGGGGAAAGCGTCGGCGATGAGCTCGGTGACGTCGTCGTGCATCCGAACGCTGTGGACTCCCGGGAGGATCTCAGGAGCCGCGGTGGGTGTCACGGCCAGCAGGTCGTCGCTCATCAGTCGACCTCCGGCGGCCGTGATCGCCACCGCCAAACTCGACTTTCCGTATCCCTTGGAGGCGAGAAACCCGACTCCCCCCTGCTTCAGCGCGACCGCGCTGCCGTGCAGGCACAGGATGCCGGCTTCGTGGAGGGCCAGCGCCATGATCGGGCCCAGGATGACGGCGCGGACCACCTCCTCCCTGCGGTCCGATCCCTGGTGCCAGACGATTCGCCGGCCTCCGTCGAGGACCAGGTAGCTCCCCGTGGCGCCGTAGTCGAGCCGCCAGCCCTCCTGCAGCCGGAACAGTCGCAGCACCCACCCCGGTCCCACCTCGCGCTCCCCCCGTAGATCGCCCGGTTCGGCCGTATGCGCCGAAGGGGAGATCCGAAGCTCCCAGTCGGGCCTGCCGGATGGTGGACGGCGAGACAGGTCGGGGAAGTCCAGCTCGGAGCGCAGGCATCCCCCGAAGGCGAAGTAGTCGTTCATCACCGGGATTTCGTCAGACGGGCGGACCGGTCGGCTCGAGCGCCCCATCCACCTGCCGCGCGCGCAGCCATCTCGCGAGGACCGCCGCGATGTAGAGGTGGGCGCTCTTGTGCCGGGCGCCCTTCAACCCGTTCGAGTAGAAACGCGCATGGAGGTCTCTCAGCTCGTTCATGTCGACGTACTCGGACAGGACCTCGGGCTGGTCGAACAGGGAGTCCAGAATCCGACGATCGTCGTTCTGCAACCGGCGGACGAAGTTGTACGAGAGGTCGGCCTTGTGTATTCGCCATTGAACCTCGGGCGGCAGGATCCCCTCCATCGCCCTGCGCAGAATCAAGCGGGTCCAACCGTCCGCCAGCTTCTGCTCGCTCGGAATCGCCAGGCTGAACTCGATCAGCCTGCGATCCAGGAACGGGCATCGCGTCTCGATGGCAAAGGCGCTGGACATGGAATCCGTCACTTCCATGATGTGTTGAAGCATCGGAGAGGGAAGCACGAGCGCGTGGCTCTCGCGTGCGGTCGGGATCGGGTCCGGGTGGACGGTCTGGAAGTGCCGCTTTCGTTCTTCCAGGCCGACTCGCCTGGCGAATTCCGCGCGCACGAGGGAGGGACTGGACTTCCTCCCACGGACCCGCCGATACACGCTCCTCAGCCTTTCCCGCAGGAATGCATCGAACACCGACTCGGACATGAGGCGCAGCGGCGACAGATCGAAGCCCCTGGCGACCTCCCTCGAACCCTCCCTCCAGCGTCCCCAACGTCCCGACCGCGCCAGCGCGACCAGCCGAGGATGCAGGTACGCCTTGGAAAAATAGATGGCGGGACTCTCGAGGCGCCGGCCCATCGCCTCGACTTCCGCCAGCGCGGTCGCCCACCGCCCCTCCAGGGCCAAATCGTTGAACCGTTCGTAGCCATGGCTGACGACGCTGTCGCCATCGTCCCCGCTGAAGAACACCCGCACGCCATTCCGGGCGGCTTCCTCGTACACGGCCCATCGCATCCAGTACATGAAGCCGAAGGGAGGCGCGTCATGGTACCAGTACATCCGGTCCAGATATTCGAACACGCTGCGCTCGTCCGCGCGAACCCGGTGGAGCGCGATGCCTTCCATCGCGGCCACCGCGTCGATGTAACGGGACTCGTCGTTCCATTGCCGGTAGGGTTCGGGGAGGCCCGGAAAGTGGGCCGCGATGACGTGCAGAGGCTCGTCCCCGTCCATGAGCTTGCGGGCCATCCCGACGATCGACGAGGAGTCCAGGCCACCGCTGAGCGCGGATCCGACCGGGAACGCGCTCCGCAGACGGCAGCGCACCGCTTCCGCGAAGTGCTCCCGGAACGCTTCCACGTACTCTTCGCTCGTGGAGTAGCGGATCTCGCGCTCCGGGTCCGCCGCCCAGCCCACGCCGGTCCGAACGTGGCTCGCATCGACCTCCAGCCAGTGCGAGGCAGGCAGACGCCGGACGTCGCGGTACATCGTCCGCTCCTGATCGGAGCGGAACCAGTCGAGGAAGTATGCGATCTGCACCTCGTCCAGGTCGCGGGGCACCTCCGGCATGCAGAACAGGCCCTTGAGCTCCGACGCGAAGACGAAGATTCGATCCGAGACGTAATAGAAGAAGGGTTTGACGCCCATCGGATCGCGGGCGCAGAAGATCGCCTGCCGCGTTGCGTCCCAGACGGCGAAGGCGAAGTCACCGATCAGCTTCTCGGGCGCGGACCTTCCCCATTTCTCGTAGGCCGCGAGGAGGAGGGCCCCGTCGGTGATCTTGCCCGCGCGGTCGAAGCCCAGCACCGAGAGGAGCTCGTCCCGGTTGTCGATCCTGGCGTCCGCCACCAGAACCAGATTTCCGCCCGAGGTTTGCATCGGCCAGGCTTCGGCCAGCGATTCGGGGGTGGTATGAAGGAGGCGGTGGCCCAGGCCGATCGACCGATCGCGCCAGACCCCGGAGCCGTCGGGGCCCCGATGCAGGAAGCGGTCGGACATGCGACCGAGGTCCCCCGGCTCCACGACGCGCCCATCTCGGTACAGGAGCCCGAAAATTGCGCTCAACGCTGTTCTCCGGGGGATGCGGCCAAGGAAGAGGGGGGATGAAAAAGGCGCGGCACGACACCAGCATAGCGCTGGGTCGTGCCGCGCGAAACCTGTACTGCTCGTGCCTTAGCGGGGATCCGCTAGGTGCCTAGGACAGAACTCCGTCCTGCGGGCATCCCATGGGAGTACAGCCACCCACTTGCCCAGGGGGCGCGCACTCAGCATCATCTCCCTCGCCGGGGCACTTGCCCGAGTTCGGCTGCTCGGAGGTCAGCGTCAACTGCGCGACGCTGCCGAAGCGGCTCAGCTCGGGGGTACTCCAAGCTTTCTTCATGTACACCTCCTGGGTCACAAGCCTGAATTGCAAAATCCGTAGCGAGATCCTAGCACATTTCCCGACCGGAGTAAAGGTGGGGAAAAGGTGGAACTGCAATTCTTTACACGGGGCGGCGGCCTTCCGTTTCCTACGCCTATTGGGGTGAAAACCGAGGCCTCGAACCCGGGTGGGGACCGATCCGTGGAGCTCTGTGGACCGTGTCCAGTACGATACTAATGTGGCCCCGGCGAGGCTCATTGCTTCAAGCCTCGCCGAATGCCACCAGAAAGAGGGTCAGTCCCTGGCCGTCCCTTCATCCTCCCCGCACACCCATTCCGTGATCCGGGGCATGCCCGAGGGGGCCAGGGCCCTGTAGCCGGTCGAGCTGTCGATGTCGTGCGACGTGTTTCGCGGAGCCCGGGTGTAGACGAGCAGCGCCGCCTGCCGGTCGAACGCGCTGAGGCCGGTCTTGCTTCCGAGCGAAGGCTCCATGAAGCTCGCGGTTCCGGACGTCATGTGGCCGTAGCCCATCGCGTGGCCGAGCTCGTGCCCGAGGATCCCCTGACGCTTCGCGGCATAGCCGTCCCCGGAATATCGCTTGTACCGCAGCCAGATCGTGGCGGCCGACATGGTGCCGCTCGTCGACCAGGACATGCGTGTCATGCCGATGTAATCGCCGTTGCCGTAGTCCGATGCGTTCTCGCTGAAGTGGATCACGATCGTGCCGGAACTGTTGTCCTGGGGCGGCCTGGAAGTGACGATGACGTCGGTCGCGCGGATCGTCTGCCCGCTCCAGTCCGTGACGAAGGCGGCGGCCTGCACCTGGACCTGGGAGATCCACTTGTCCAGTTCGGGACCCGCTTCGAATCCTTCGGGAGTCGTATCGACGTAGATCGTGGGGGCCGCGAGCCAGCGAAGGGTGTAGGACGCATGCTCGTCACGGGCCACATCGTCGAAGGCGCTCATGTTGAAGGTGGTTGGAACGACCTGCCACACGCTGTCCCCCGTTTTTGCATAGGTCTCCCGCCGGTAATATCCCGTCCCCGTCACCGTCAGCGCGCTCAGCGAAGTCGTCGGGCTACCCGGAATCGAGAATGAACCTGTGGCATCCGTAGTCGCCGTCACGCCGGCGTACGTGACCTTGAGCCCCGGAAGGGGTTGCCCCCCGAACTGATCCACCACCTTGCCGGCCAGCGCCACAGAGGAGGGAGGTGGTGACCAGGATCCGACGGTCATCGACACCGATCCGGTGACCGAACCCGCGGTTCCCGCGGAGATCCCCAGGCTCGTCGTGTGCGTTCCCGTCGGCATGGAGGTGCGGTCCACCGCGAGGGTCAGGGTGCGACTCGAATTGGCTGGCACCGACCCGGATGTCGCACCGAGCGAGAGCCAGCCCGCGCTCTCGTTCGCCGTCCACGAAAGCGAGGCGTCGCCCGTATTCGTCAACGTGATCGACTTGGTCGTCTGTTCGGTCCCGAAGTCGACCGACAGCGGCGAGACCGCCAGCTGGCCTTCGGTCGTGCCGCCGGTGGAAGGAACCGTCAGCGATACCGACACGGTCGCCGATCCGGCCCCCTTGTCTCCGGAGACCTTTATGCTGGTCGTGTACTTCCCCGGTGCCAGAGATCCTCGTTGGGCGGAGAGAGACAGTGTGGAGGCGGCATTGCCCCAGACGGTGCCGGATGACGTTCCCAGAGAGAGCCAGCCGGCGCTCTCGCTAGCCGACCAGGACAGCGCCCTGCCGCTCGTGTTCGTCAGGACCACCGACGCGCTCGTTCCACTACTTCCGAAGTCGACCGAGACCGGAGAGACGTAAAGCTTAGTGGGTTTTCCCGCCTCCGAGGAGACCTCGACCGGCGACGATGAGTTGCAAGCGGTGGAAACTACCAGGCAGAGGGCAGCGAAGGTCGCGAAACGGACCCATATCGAAATGGATGACACGGCAGTCTCCCGTGGGGCTGTGTTTGTGGTAGGAGTCGAAGGGGGGAAGCTGCGGCTCCGCGTCAGGCTGCGGCGGTGACCGCATAGAACATGCCGTTTAAAGAAACGGCGTCGCGAGGGCAAAAAACGCGGAAAAACGGAAGTCGGGTTCCACGTCCGCGTCAGGCAACTTCCATTCCTCCTTCCGCACCGACGAGGATCTTTTGCGAATCGCCACCCTCCATGCCGAGCGGGTATATTGAAGTCCTAATGGGAAACCCTCCGAGTCATTTCCGCTTCTGGCGCGGCTCCAACATCCTGGCGCTGATCGGGATCTTCATCGTCTGCCTGGGGGTCGGCGCGTTCCTCGGCATCTACGAGAGGTACCGCGCGGACCTGCCCTCGATCGCCCGGCTCGAGGAATGGCAGCCGAGCCTCGTGACGAAGGTGTTCGCCGCCGACGGATCGCTGATCGCGGAGTTCGCCAGCGAACGCCGTGAGATCATTCCGCTGGAGCGCGTTCCTCCCCAGTTCATCCGCGCCGTCCTCGCGACCGAGGATCGAGCGTTCTTCAAGCACGACGGAATCAATTTCCGCCGGCTCGCGAGCGCGGCCTGGCACAACCTCGTGACCGGCAGCCGCGGACAGGGTGGCTCCACGATCACGATGCAGCTCTCGCGGAACCTGTTCCTGACTCCCGAGAAGCGATTCGTTCGAAAGTTCAAGGAGATGATCCTGGCGCACGAGATCGAGAAGGTGTACCCGAAGGACAAGATCCTGGAGATGTACGTCAACCAGGTGTACTTCGGGAGCGGCGCGTACGGGATCGAGTCGGCGGCACAGATGTACTTCGGCAAGCCGGCGACGGATCTGACCCTGCCCGAGGCGGCGCTCCTCGCGGGTATCGTGCAGGCCCCGTCGCGCCAGAGCCCTCGCGTCAGCATGCAGGCCGCTCTCGACCGGCGCGCGACCGTGCTCCAGAACCTCGTCGAAGTGAACGCGATCGAGGAGGACGCGGCGCGACAGGCGGCCTCCACCGCCATCGATCTCGCTCCCCGTCGGGGAGTGGAGGGCGCGGACAGCTACTTCACGGAATACGTGCGGCGCCAGCTGGAGCAGCAGCTCGGAACCGACGCGGTGTGGCAGGGCGGCTACCGGGTCTTCACCACCCTGGATCCCAAGCTGCAGCAGACGGCCGAGGAGGCCGTGGCGAAGCACCTCGACGCGATCGAGAAGACGCTGGCGGGGGACAAGACCCGGCACGCGGACTGGTTGGCCGCCCGCGAAGCCGCGTTCGCGGCCGGCGACAGCTCGTCGTTCCTCGAGCCCGACGGCGGGCCCGTGACCCCGTATCTGCAGGGCATCCTGGTTTCGGTCGACCTCGAGACCGGCGGGATCGTGGCGATGGTCGGCGGGCGATCGTTCGAGGAGTCGAAGTTCAACCGCGCCACCCAGTCGCTGCGCCAGCCCGGCTCGGTGTTCAAGCCGTTCGTGTACACGGCGGCCGTCCGCAACGGCTTCCCCGTGTCCTACGTGGTCGACGACCGGCCGCTGTCCATGCCCATGGGCAACGGCGAGACATGGACGCCGGAGAACTACGACCGCCGTTTCCGGGGTCCGGTCACCTTGCGGCACGCGCTCACCAATTCGATCAACGTGCCTACCGTGCGCCTCATGTTCGACGTGGGGATCCAGGCCGTGATCGACTACGCGCGAGACGCCGGGATCACCTCGGAGCTGCCTCCCTACGGATCGCTGGCCCTCGGCGCCGCCGATCTCAACCCCATGGAGGTGCTGCGGGCCTACACCGTCTATCCGACGTACGGCATGCGGGTCACGCCGATCGCCGTTACGCGGATCGAGGACCGGAACGGAAACGTGATCCGCACCTACTCGCCCGCGCGCACGCGCATCCTGACCGAGCAGGAAGCGTACATCATCACGACGATCCTGGAGGACGTGGTCGACAAGGGCACGGCCCGCTACGGCGTTCGGGGACAGGGCTTCGAGTGGCCGGCGGCCGGAAAGACGGGGACGACGAACGAGTCGACCGACGCCTGGTTCGTGGGCTTCACGCCGGAGTACATCACGCTGACCTGGGTCGGATTCGATCGCAAGCAGCGGATCCGGTACAACGGAACGGGAGGTGTGCTAGCGGCCCCCGTGTGGACCGATTTCATGAAGGTCGCCCACGAGGGGCTCGAAATCCCCGAGGACGGGTTCCCGGAACCGCCCGGCCTCGAGCACGTGAGCGTGACCACCCGCACGGGCATGCTGGCGGCGGGATTCTGTGGAATGGCGGCTTACACCGAGATCATGATCCCCGGTACCGAGCCCGAGCACTACTGCAACGCGCCCAGCGAGAACACGGGCGTGCCGCTCCTCGAAGGGCCGCTGAACGGGGAGCGCTCTCCCGGCCGTGACGGCGAGGACCAGCCCCCGCAAGTGGACGACGACTTCCTGTTCTAAGTCGGCGGAAGCTGTACGCCGCTTCCGCGGATGAAGGGGCAGGCCTGGTGCTGGCCTGCCCCAACGCCCGAATCACCCCTCCTATTTCGGCGTCATAACTACTCGGCGCCGCAGACCCATTCGTGCATCGTAAGTGCGGAAGAGGCCGAGATCCCGCGATAGGTGTCCAGGTCGTCGCTATCCGGCGTCGTGTTATGAGGAGAGCGCGAATACAGAAGTGAAGCTGCGAGGCCATCGAACGAGCTGAGGTCTGTCTTCGTGCCCAGGGACGGTTGCATGAAACTCACCGTTTCGCCGTTCATGTGTCCGTACCCCAGGGCGTGACCGAGCTCGTGACCCAATATGCCCTTGCGCTTGCTGGCTCCCGTTGTGCCGGAATAGCGCAGATATCGCAGCCAGACTGCGGAAGACGAAATAGTGCCACCGGACGTAAACGACATGCGGGCATAGCCGATGAAGCTCGAGTTCCCTCCATACCTGGAATCGTTTTCGCTGAAGTGGATCACGATAGTACCCGGGGCGAGGTCGCTGGGCGGGCTCGAAGTCGCGATCACCGCGGCCGGTGCGATCGTTGCGCCTGTCCATTTCGATATGAACTCCGCGGCCTGAATCTTCACTTGAGAGATCCAGATGCTGAGCTCTGCGCTGGTGAACCCTTCCGGTCGAGTGTCGACGTAGACAGTCGGTCGCGTAGTCCACCGGACGGTGCCCGATCCGTACTCGTCTCGCGCCACGTCGTTGAAGGCCGCCATGTCGAAGCTCGAGGGAACGATCCGCCACTTGTTGTCACCGGTGCGAGCATATGTGACTCGCCTGTGAACGCCGGAGCCCGATAGCGTCAGCTGTTGCAGAGTGCTCGTGGGCGAGCCCGAAATCGTGAATAAGCCGGCGGAGTTGGTCGTCGCCGACTTGCCTGCGTACTGCACCGTGATGCCCGACAGGGCGCTGCCGCTGAACTGGTTGATCAGTTGACCCGCGAGGAGCACGGTTCCGGAGGATGAGGGCACGATCATGGTCGCCGTCACGGTGCCTGAACCCGCGGTGCCGGCGGCGAACCTTACGCTTGTGGAATACGTTCCTGCGGTCTTGCCTGATCGGCTTACGGAAATCGCGACCGTCTTCTGCGAGTTCGCGGATATCGTCCCGGACATCGTGTTCAGCCCGAGCCAGCCGACCCCCTCGGTCGCGCTCCAAGTCAGCGATTGGCTACTGGTGTTCTTCAGCGTCACCGACAGACTCGTCGCCGTGGTGCCGAAATCGATCTGGAGCGGCGAGACCGAGAACGTCGTCGTCCCCGACGCAGCCACGCTCATCGTCACTTTGACGGCCTCCGTGCCTCCCCTGTCGGACGAGATCGCCACGGTCGCTGTGTAATCGCCCGCCGCCAGTCCGTCGCGCTTGATGGTGAGTGGGATCTTCTTGGGAGAACCGCTGGTCAGCGTTCCGGAATTCGTTCCCAGCGTCAACCAGGCCGCGCTCTCGCTCGCCTTCCATGAGATCGATCGGGAGTAGGTCGTCTTGAGAGTGATCGACGCCGTGGTAGCGGTGGTTCCGAGATTGATCTGCAGCGGCGAGGCTTCGAGCCAGGAAGCCTTGACTCCGGCTTCGAAGGTGGATTCGGTGGCAACGGGTGAGGAGGAATTGCAGGCCGCGGCGATCGCCGCGCACACAATGACGACTATGGCCGCGCGCAGCGCGCGGCTGACGAATGATTTCACGTAGGTTTTTCCCGCGTGAGAGTTATTCGATGGGGCAAATACGGATGAACTGATGGGGCTACCATAGGAAAAGATCGACCTGGATGCAAACTCGAACGTGCGTTATACCTGCTTGTGAGGCATCGCATCGGAACAGTTGATGGGAATTGAACGATTCTGGTGGTGTTACGATTCCTCGGAAATTGTGCGCGTGACGATCGGCTTGAGCTCGACCGGCGATTCGGACCACACGGCGAGACCAGATAGGTGCTCGGCCGCGGACGCGGCCTCGTCGTCCGTACGCGCGTGCACCACGCACCACGCCTCGCCGGCCGCGACCTCCTCGCCAGGCCGGCGCAGGAGCTCGAATCCCACCGCGGGATCGATCTCCGCCCCCTTCGTCCTCCGGCCGCCTCCCAGATCGATCAGCGCGTAGCCGACCTGCCGAGCCGGAAGTTTCGCCAGCCAGCCCGCGGCGGGCGCGCGCACCTCGGTTCGGCAAGGCGCGGACGGCAGCAGCGACAGCTCATCGGCAACCCTGGGGTCGCCTCCTTGCGCCTCGACGTTGGCGCGGAAGAGCTCCAGCGCGCGCCCGCTCGCGAGCGCCTGCGCGACCCGGCCGGGGGCGTCGGCCGGCTCCGCCAGGCCCCCCAGGACGAGCATCCGCTCGGCGAGCGCGGTCACGAGGTCCAGCAGCCGCTGGTCGACCGCCTCCCCACGGAGCAAGGCGATCGACTCCCGAATCTCCAGGGCATGCCCGATCGTGCGGCCGAGCGGAATGTCCATCCGCGTCATGAGCGCCTCGACGCGCACGTCGAACTCGGCCCCGATCCGGATCATGCTACGCGCCAGGCCCTCGGCGTCCTCGTAGGGGACCATGAACGCGCCGTCGCCCCACTTCACGTCGGACACCAGCGCCGACACCCCTTCGGCGATCTTCTTCGACATGATGCTGGCGGTGATCAGCGGGATCGACTCCACCGTGGCGGTCACGTCCCGGAGCGCGTAGACCTCGCGATCCAGCGGCGCGAACGTGCCCGTCTGCCCACCCATCCCGTAGCCCACCTCTCGAAGCAGCCGGGAGAAATCCTCCCGCGTCAGGTGGACCTGGTAGCCGGGGATCGACTCGAGCTTGTCGAGCGTGCCTCCGGTATGGCCGAGGCCGCGCCCCGAGACCATGGGAACCTTGAGGCCGCAGGCGGCCGCGATGGGAGCGAGTGGAATGGACGCCTTGTCCCCCACGCCGCCGGTCGAGTGCTTGTCGACCACCGGCCCGTCGACGTCCTCCCAGGACCAGGTCTCCCCCGAGTCGACCATGACCCGTGTGAGGGCGCTGGTCTCCCCCGCGTCCATGCCCTGGAAGTAGACAGCCATGAGGAGCGCGGAGACTTGGTAGTCGGCCACCTCGCCCGCCAGGTAGCCCGAAAAAAAGGCGGCCCACTCGTCGTGTGAGAGTGAGCCGCCGTCGCGCTTCCTGCGGATGATCGAGACTGGGTTCAGCTCACCCCACCCGCTGCCCGCCCGCCATCCGTTCGGCCATGTCGCCGATGACCGGGAGCTTCCACTTCTGGCCGGAGTAGCCCTTGATCAACAACACCACCCACAGGACGAACACCGCCAGCCCGAGCAGCATCGTCAGGAGGGAGAAAATGGTCGCCAGCGAGAGGGAGATCTGGGCGATCACGAACGACAGGATCGTGAGGACGATCCACAGGACGATCATCGAGCCGCTGAAGAGGATCGACTGCGCGGCGTGAAACCGCACCACGTCGTTGCTCTTCTCGATGAGGAAGAAGATGAGCCCCGTGACGATCCCCAGGATGTAGCACAGCAGACCCGCCAGCTTCGGGTCGAGCCCGGTGGAGCTCTGGCTCGCCGTTGGCGGCCGCTGTCCTGGAGGCGGTGGGGGCTTCGGTACGTTCTGCTCGTTCAAGGCTCCTCCTTGACCCTGGTGGCGGATGCTTCCGGGGTTGGATCCATCGGGCTGAAGGGTAAGGCGGCATCGACCCGGGCACAAGTCGCGTGAGGCCGTGTATCATGCTTCCCATCCGGCATCGATTCGACGGCCCAGAACCCCTCGTGCGGAGGTCCCATGGTTCGAGCGCTTCCGATCCTGCTGATTGCCGGCACCCTCATCTCCATCCTCCCATCCGATTCCCGTTCGCAGGATCTCCAGATCATGGCCTACGGTGTGCGCGCCGGAGCGACTCTGGACGACGACCTGACCCAGCTGCTGATCGGCGGGCAGGTGGACGCGGGGAGGCTGGCGGACAACGTCAGACTTCAGCCTTTCGTCACCCTCGGACTGGGCGACGACGCGCTGTCGTTCATGCTCGCGGGCGAGCTGCACTATCTGTTCCCCGTCGACCCCGCGCGCTCCCGGGTCGAGCCCTACGCGGGAGCGGGGCTGGGGCTCAGCCACGTCAACTTCGATCGCGACGGAGCCGACGACGACTCGACCGAGATCGCCCTCCTGCTCGCCGGCGGCGTCGACGTCCCTGTTCAGCGATGGTGGGGCTGGTTCGGCGAGGTCCGGTTCCAGATCGCGGACGAGTCGCTGTTCCGCCTCGAAGGCGGCCTCAACTGGCAGTACTGAAGTAGCGACGCGGCTGCCGCCTCGCTATGGAGCGGGTTGCGTAGGCTGAAAGAGCGACGCGCGGACTAGTTGGGCCTGGGACGAGGGCGAGCTGACCTCGCGGACCTCGACGTGCGGCAGGCGGATCTCCCGCACCTCGCCGCGCGCCTCCCGCTCCACGCCGTCGCGCGCGATCGCGAAGGCGATCGGCGCCCCCGTGCGAGCCGCCGCGATGTAGGTGTCGAGCGCGTAGCGGGTCGCCACGACCTCCTCGGGCGCGATCGGCGTTCCGTTGATCCCGAGGATCCGGTCGCCGACGCGGAGACCCGCCGATGCCGCGGTTCCGCCGGCGTCCACGGACGCGACGACGAATGCGCGGTCCGGGTCGGCCTCGAGCCGGGCGCCGAGCGTCCGCCTCCGCTCGGCGCGCTCCACCAGTCGCAGCCCCGCCCGCTCCAGCCCCGCGTCCAGCCCCACCGTGCCGCCTCCCAGGGCCGCCAGCGTGCCCGGATCGACCGCCAGCGCTGCAGCCGCCGTCGCCCACAGTTCCGGACTCGCCGCGTAGCCATCCAACGGCGTCGATTTCTGCAGGTAGTAGAGCAGCTGATCGAGGCCCCTGAGGCCCCGGGTCTCGTCGCGGATGGCGATGTCCAGGAGGAACGACGCCAGCGCGCCCCCGGCCACGAGGCGCGCCATCGCGCGATCGTCCCCGCCGCGGAGGACCGGCCCCACGAGCTCGCCGGGCGCGATCTCGTCGCCGCCCCCGAGCTCCCGCCACAGCGTGATCAGCGCGCCGATCTGCTCGTAGAATCGCTCACGCGCGGCGCCGCCGCTTCGGCGGACGGGGAGGAGTCGCGCATAGTACTCCGCCGCGCCCTCGACCAGCCACAGATCGTCCACGGCCGGTGCGCGCGACCAGTCGGGCCGCACCAGCTCACGCGGGCCGAACCCCCCGGGAAGCCACGCATGGAGGTACTGGTGGAGCAGCATCGTCTGCATGCCGCTCTCCCGCACCTTGCGGCTGTCCATCTCGGGGAGGAAGATCGCCGCGCCGGAGCCATGCCCCGTGCCGCCGATCCCCGACACGTCGGGGGGGACGAAGTGGATCGCGATCATGTACCGCTCGTATATGGGCTCGCCGAAGAAATCGCTCCCCAGTCCGATCGTCTCGTCGACGAGGGCGAGCAGCGAGTCGGGCGAGAACTCCGCCGGCGCGCCCTGCACCGTCACCTGATGCGGACGCCCGCGCTGGAACAGCTTGTAGTCGAGGAAGCGATCGCCGATGACGAACGGCGTGCCAGGCACCTCCTCGTAGTCGGGGGCCGAGAAGCGATTGGGCCCCTCCCCCTGCAGCGGCGCCGCCGCGCGCCAGCCGTTCGGCAGGTCGAACGATATCCTGACCGGACGCGCCTCGAACCCCTCCAGATACCCGAACAGGCCCGATCCCAGCGCATAGCCGGAATGGAGGTCGAGCCGCGTGCGGAAGGGGAGCGGCTCGGACGGGGGGTCGGGAACGATCTGGTACCCCACGCTCAGGTACTGCTCGCCCTCGGGGTAGAGCCGCCACCGCGTGGCGCTGATGCGCCGCGTCGAAACGGGATCGCCGTGGCCGTCCTGCACGGAGAAGCTCTCCGCCTGCACCTGGCTCGACAGGGGCCCGTATTGCCCGGGCAACCAGGTCGGGAGCGCGAAGTCCACGGAGTCCCGGCCGACGCGGTCGGTAGTCAGGGAGATGTCGTATCGCATCCCCCCCGACATCTGCACCCGCACGAAGTAGTTGACGGGCTGGCGGGCCGTGTCGGGCAGGCCCGTCTCCGGCGGCCGGCGTGGCCCGCAGGCAGCACCGAGCCCCGCCAGCAGGGCCACAGTCAGGAGTCGGGATCCTCGGAAGGTCATCCGTTGGCCCGCAAGATACCGGTGCTTCCGCGCCTCGCCGTCCCGTGAATGACAGAAGCCTCCGTCCTTCGATGAGAGAGGCCTGAACGGGCACGAAAACGGGCCTTCGGAGCTCCCGGACACGTCGTCCGAAGGCCTCGGACGAGGGATGTATCAAAACGATACACAGTCGCACTTGTCTCGGCAGTTTTGAGTATGTTGGCACCGTAGGAATGAGATTTCCGAGATGACCACATCAGTGGTGTCCACCGCCCTTGACTTTCCGCTCCCACACGATAAACTGCAAGAGTCCGACGGCTACCGGTCCCGGTCGACTACGGAGCTGTCGGGTGAGTTAGGCCCGCGTTTCCTCCTGGCCTAATCACCGAAGGCCCCGCCAAAAGCGGGGCCTTTCGGTTTCCGGACCACGTCCTTCCGCGAATCCCTTCGCCGACACCGGAACCGCGTTCGCCCGATGCCGAAACCGCGCTCGCCCGATGCCGGGACCGCATTCGTCCGACGCCGGAACTGCCTTTGGCACGACATCAGAAGCGCAACAGGCGCGTGAGCTTGATCGCCAGCACCTCGTGCGATGGCCCGTCGGGCTCGCCGAACTCGCTGCGTCGCGTGTCGAGCACCACGAACAGGTCGCTGCCCGGCGCCCAGATCCAGTTCAACCGCACGTTCGTGGACAGCTCGTCCTCCTCGCCGTTGTATTGCACGAGCGCGTTGATGCCCAGGCGCGTGCTGAATGCGTAGCCGACCCTGAGCAGCCCCAGATCGGTGTCGAGATCCCCTTGCGGCGACTCGATCTCGTTGCGCTCCCATCCCAGCTCGAGTCCGAGGTGCGGATCGGGTACCCAGCCGATCTCCGCGCCGAAGCCGCGGCGGTCGCCGTCGAAGAACCCGCCCTTCTGGAAGTTCACCTCGCCGCGGATCGGACGCTTCTCCGACGTCTCCGCGCGGATCGACCAGCCGGTCGTCCAGTACTCGCCGGCCGGAAACACGATCTCCTCCCGCAGCGCGAACGGCTCGGTCAGCCTCTCCGAGCGCCGCTCGATCGAGAACCTCGCTTCGTCGCCGCTCTCGAACGCCGGCGAGAGCTCGAACGACACCGCCCGGTCCAGCACCTCGCCGTCCGTGTCGGTCACGAGCTCGGCGTTCTCCCGGAACGTGATCGTGCGGAACGGACCGCCGGGACGAGGCCGCTCCCGCAGCGTCCCGAACGTGCGCACCGTCCCGGGACGGCGGACGAACCCCGTCGGCGGGAGCATTCCCCTGCCGATGCCCTCTCCCTCCACGAGCCAGCCCCAGAAGTCCCCCGTGTAGTCGAACGCGAGGCGGCTCGCGTACTGCTCGGCGGCGGGCTCGGGGCCCTCGTTCCCGGCCGCGTAGCCGGAGATCTCGAGCTCGTTGGTCGGCCGCCACGAGAAGTCCGCCCCGGCCGACCCCGCCGTCTCGCCGCCCGCCGGCGTCATGGCGGTCACGATCGCTCCCCACTGCGCCCGCCGGCCGACGTTCCGCCGGACGCGCGCCACGCTCCAGTTCGTTCGCGGCTCTCCGCCGTCCTCCGCGGTCACCACGTCGAGCACGCCCACCGACCAGGGACCGGCACGGCCCGTCAGCCGCCCACCCCCGAGCAGCTGGACCTCCTCGCCGACGTCGGATATCCCGATCCGGCGGCTGAAGAAGAGCAGGAGCGCGGGCGGACCACCGAAGCCGCGGCTCCCGAACTCGAAGATTCCGGCGTTCTCCAGGAAGAAGTCCCGCTTCTCCGGAAAGAACAGGCTGAAGCGGGTGAGGTTGATCTGCTCGACGTCGGCCTCGACCTGCGCGAAATCCGTGTTCAACGTGAGGTCGAGGGTCCAGTTCTCGTCCAGCCCCCACTTGGCGTCGCCACCCAGCTTGCCGTCCAGCCCTTCGTCCAGGCCCTCCTCGTCGGGATCGGCGCGCCGCCCCTCGGCCAGTGCATAGGGTTTGAATTGGAAGTCGACGGGCCGGTCGAGCCCCACCAGCCCGCCGAGCTCTCCCGCGCGCGCGATCTTGAACAGCCCGCCGTTGTCGCGGCCCCAGGAGGCCCAGAGCGCATCCTCGGTGCGGCGCTTGATCACCCGCGAGAAGTTGAACCCCCACGTACGCGGGTCGTCCGGAAACTTGAGCGTCCAGAACGGGATCTCGAACTCCGCCGTCCAGCCGCTGTCGGTCCTCCGCGCGGCCACGTCCCAGACGCCGTCCCAGTCCACGTTGATGCCGGCGCCCTCGTTCTCGATCAGCGCATCGGTCTGGTTGCCGAGCGGGTTGGTCATGAAGAGATACGCATTGCGGTGATCGTGGTAGGTGTCGAGGATGAACGCGAAGACGTCGTCCGGAGCCCCTTCCATCCCCCCGCCGAAGCCGAAGTTCGCCAGCGCGTCCCGGTCGTACGTGCGGGCGACGATCCCTCCCGGATCGCGGTCGTGGAGCTCGACGCCGACGTACAGCGCGGCATCCGTGAACACGACCCGGACCTCGGTATCCTCGGACGCGGGCTCGCCCTCGTCGGGCTCGCGCTGCCGGAGCCCGGAGGCGATGGCGGCACGGGCCCAGACCTCCTCGTCGAGCCGACCGTCGACCTCCGGCGCCTCCTCGATCCGGGTCGCGTCCACCGAGACCGGCGGATGCGCTCCTTCCTGGGCGTGGAGCTCGCCCGATCCCAGGGTGCCCGCGAGGACGGCCCCCGCGAGCGGCAGCGCGAGGGCGAGACCTCTCACGTCCGCACGGCCTCCAGCTCCGCAACGAGCCGATCGAGGCGCTCGTACAGCTCGTCGAAGGAGCCCGCGTTGTCGATCACCGCGTCCACGTCGAGGCGTCCGATCTCCGTCTCGGTCTCGTGGCCGCGCGCCTCCTCGGACCCCTCGGCCGCGGGTGTCAGCTCCGCCGGTCGCGTGACGAGGACGCAGGCGAAGCCCAGCTTCCGCAGGTAGCGCTCCTCGCGCTCGAGCCGCAGGTCGTCGACGACTGCACGGTGCGGCTCGTCGGCGGCGAGCCGCGTCGCGAGGCGGTCGAGCCAGATGTCGCCGCGGTAGTTCCGACCCACCGTTCCGACCTCCTGCAGGAGCCGACGGCCGCGCGCGTCTTTTCGCCCGTCCCAGCCGAACGCGCTCTGCGCGATCTCCTTGATCGGCGCCGCGAGCGCGTACTTGACGAATCCATGTCGTTCCACCAGCCGATCGGCCGCGGTCGTCTTGCCGACCTGCATCCGGCCGCCGATCGCGATCCGCAGCGGAGCGGTCGCGGTCACGGGTGAGCACTCAGGCGGGGATTCATCGGCCCGTAGGATACGCCGCAAGCCCCTGCGGTCAACCGAACGGGGCGCTTCTGTTGCCGCGACGGATGGCTGCTCCTAGGTTCGCCCGCGCATGCCCCCTTCCCCTGCAGTCGATCACCCGGCGATTCGAATCCGAGGCCTGGCCAAGTCGTACGGCGACGTTCCGGCGCTGTGCGGGATCGATCTCGACATCCGCCGCGGGCAGTTCTTCGGACTGCTCGGTCCGAACGGGGCCGGCAAGTCGACCACGATCCACATCCTCACCGGACTGGTCACGTTCGCGGATGGGGACGTGCAGGTCCTCGGCCACGACGTCGTGCGGGAATACCGCCTCACGCGCAGGCGGATCGGGCTCGCCCCTCAGGAGTTCAACTTCGACCGCTTCTTCCCGGTGCGGGAGATCCTGATCCTCCAGGCCGGCTACTACGGGATCCCGCGCCGGGAGGCGGGGCGCCGCGCGGACGATCTGCTCGAGCGGTTCGGGCTGACGTCCAAGGCCGGCGACAAGATCTGGAAGCTTTCCGGCGGCATGAAGCGCCGGCTCCTGATCGCCAAGGCGATGATCCACGATCCCGACATCCTGATCCTCGACGAGCCGACGGCGGGAGTCGACGTCGAGCTCCGGCGCGCGCTCTGGGTGTATCTGCGGAAGCTGAATGCCGAGGGGAAGACGATCCTCCTGACGACCCACTACATCGAGGAAGCCGAGGAGCTCTGCGAGGAGGTGGCCATCATCGACCGGGGGCGGATCGTCGCGCGGGGATCCCCCGACGAGCTGGTGCAGGCGGGCGGGGAGCGGCACCTCGAGATCCGCCTCACGACCGCGCCGGAAACGCTGCCCGAGGCCGTGACCGCGCGGGACTACTTCGTCGAGGCCGACCGCGTCGTGATCCGCGCGCCGCATCCCCGGCGGATCGTGGCCGAGGTCCTCAACGGCCTGTACGCGCTGGATCTCAAGATCACCGAGGTGCGGATCAAGGAATCGAGCCTCGAGGAGGTGTTCGTCCAGCTGACCGGCCGCACGATCGACTCCGGTCCCGCCGAGCCCGTCGACGGCATGATCGCGGCGGATGACGCGGACGAGCGGGAGGAGGAGCTGCATGAGGTATAGGCGCGAGTGGGCTACCGGGTTCTGGACCCTGACGCGCCGGGAGGTGGGGCGCTTCCTCACGCTCTGGCGACAGACCGTCTTCCCGCCGATCCTCTCGGCGCTCCTCTACATCCTCATCTTCGGGGAGGCGCTGGGCTCGCGGATCCGCCTGATCGACGGCTGGCCGTACACCGAGTACATCCTGCCGGGGCTGGCGATGATGGGCGTGCTGACGAGCGCGTACGCCAACTCCTCGTCCTCGCTGTTCGTCGCCAAGCACGAGCAGTACATCAACGACGTCTTGATCGCGCCGCTGTCGTACTGGGAGGTCGTGCTGGCGTACACCCTGGGCGCGATGGTCCGGGGACTGATCGTGGGGATCCTGATCCTCGGCGTCGGCATGGCAGTCATCCACCTGCCGATCCACCATCCCTGGACCGCGATGGCGTTCCTCGTGGTCGTGTCGGCGCTGCTCTCGTGCGCGGGGATGATCATGGCGCTGTGGGCCGAGTCGTGGGACCACGTGATGCTGCTCCTCAACTTCGTCATCACGCCTCTCGTGTTCCTCGGCGGGGTGTTCTACTCCATCCACATGCTGCCGCCGTTCTGGCGCGGCGTGTCGATGTTCAATCCGATCTTCTACATGATCAACGGGTTGCGCTACGGCGTGCTGGGAGTGGCCGACGCGAGCCCCGCCTGGTCGCTGGCGCTCTCGAGCGCGCTGGCGGCGGCGCTGTTCGCCTGGACCGTGCACCTCTTCCGCGTGGGGTACAAGCTCAAGTCGTGAGGCGGGGAGCGGTCGCGCGCCGACGCCGCGTCGGGCTCACACCGCTTTGCCGGAAGACTCCAGCGACCATCCCTGCCGGGACCGCGCGATCTCGAACCACGATCCGTTGACGACGCCGAAGGCGTCGCGGTCGGTCAGCGGGCGATCGAGGATCTTCGAGAGCGCGAGCCGGATCGGACCGCCGTGACTGACGCAGACGATCCGCTCTCCGCGGTGCCCGGCAGCCAGCCGCTCGAGCCCGGGCCAGAGACGGGCCTCCAGG
>DASSBK010000034.1:0-4161 GCA_035698825.1 Gemmatimonadota bacterium | reverse complement strand
TCGTACCCCCCCGCCGACCAGTCGACGAACGCGCGAACTTCGTAGCTGCCCGGGCCCGGTGCGTTGAACGTGAGGGTCCCCGAGGGGCGTTTGTCGGTCCACGACCAGCTCCCGTATTTCTCCGGGGCGTCCGTCGTCGCGGCGATCGCCACCCAGTCGTTGGTGCCCGGGAAGTCCCGGAAGGTGACCGTGATCGCCTGGCCTTCCGCATAGGTGTCGCGGTCGGTCTGGATCGTCCCCGCGAACGCCCCCTGTGACGGCGCGCCGGCTCCTGCGAAAACGAAGCTCCCCGGCCATGCGCCGTAGGAGATCGACGGGATTCCATTGCGCTCGCTGGCCTGATAGGCGTCCTGCCCGGGACGGATCTCGATCGTCACGGTCCCGCCGGAGCCGAGCTTGATCACGCCCGCATGGACGGCGGCCGTGCAGATCGAGCTGTCGTCCGTGTAGACATCCGTCCCCCAGACGCGGCCCGCGCTCCCTCCCGAGGAACAGGCGAAGGAGAACCGTTGTCCGTTTCGTCCGCGGAGGTTTGCCGCGTTCGTGCCTCCGTCCGCGGGATTTACCCCTGCGGGCACCTGCCCTGTGGCTGGCTGCCCCGCGGCTGGCTGTCCCATGCCTGGCTGTCCCGTGGCCGGCTGTCCCGCGGCTGGCTGTCCCCCGGGCGGCGGCAGGCCTCCGGGCCCACCGGCCTGCGGCACACCGCCGTAGGGCGGCGGGACCACGGAGGGCGGACGCGGTGGCGCGGTGCCCGGAACGCCGCGCGGGATCGGCGCGGCTGGCAGGGGACTGCTGGCGGCGCCACCCACGGGCCCGCTTGCCGGAACGATCACGGGGCCGGTCGTCGGGCCGCCCCCCGGCGACGGAGCCGGACAGAACGCAGGCGTCCCGCGAGCCTGAGCCCCAGGCAACCCCAGCGCCGGCATAGCGCCACCCGCCGCAGGCTGTGTCGGACCTGCCAAAGCCTCCGGCTGTGACGGCGTTCCCATGTCGATCGATATGAGCACGATCGGCGGGAGGGCAGCCGCTGCGCGAGCGTCGGTACCGCCGAACAGATCGAGCGTGGCCGGCATCTCCGAATATCCGCGAGCGTACGACAGAAGCCGGGTCGCCGCGCGCAGGGCCGGCACAGGATCCGTTCGCGTCGCCAGCGCCTCGTCGAGCGATCGGCGCACCTGGGCCAGGACCCTCGTCGCGAGGGCGTGATACGAGTCGGCCGGCAGGTCCGTGGGCCAGCTCGTCGAGGTCAGGATTTCGGTTTCCACCGCGGTGAGGAACGCGCCAGCGGCGGTACCCAGCTCGAAGTAGAGCGCGCCCAGGTCCTCGTCCTGGAATCCCGATTCGTAGAGGTCGCGGCCGGCCGCCGCCAGTTGGGCGTCCGCCGCTTCGGCCGAGGTGGATCCGAGGGCAGCCTGCATCGACAGGAGCGCGTCGTAGCGACGCAGATAGTTGCGTACCCACGTGCGTTCCGAGGCGGCCGTCCGGATGTCCGCCCAGACGTCCTGAGCCGGAAGGCTCACGGGGTGAAGGAGCACGGCGACGGCCGTCGCCGCCAGCAGCGTCAGGGTATGGACCAGCCGCCCGTGCATGTGCCTCCTCCGAGGTCGCTGACAGTGACAGTGACACCGCCGTTGCCGGTTGCCCCGCCGGCGGCAGTCCGCTGGATGGTTCCCGACCAGTTCACCGACCACCCGGATCCTGAGCCGGTCCCGCCGGCCGATCCGTTCGCGGCCACCTGCCCGGTCACCGGATACGTCGCGTTGCCGCTGACGTAGGTTCCGGTCACGACCCCGGTCGGCGTGATCGAGAGCGAGAACGTCCCGCCGTCCTGCGAGTCCGACATGGTGCGGTCGTTCCATTTGCACGTGACGCCCCACTTCCCGCTCGCTCCTGCCGCCACGGCTTGCGGAGGAGCCGCCGGCGCGTCAGCGGGCTTCGCGAGGTCCTTGCGACGCTTTTCCACGCACATCTTCGCCCGGTACAGGTGCTCGTAGGCGTAGAGGTTCTCGTCGCGGGCGAGCTCGAGGGCGGCGGCGTCGAACTTGGACATTTCGAGCTCGGCAGCGTCGAGTTCCTTCTTCGCGTTGTCCCGGTCGACCTCGGCGGATTTCGCATCCGCGTCGGCCTTCTCCCACTTCGCCCTGAGGTCGATGTATTCGGCGCTGTAGCGGATCGGGTGCGTCTGCCGGCGGATCGTGCGCAGCTCTTCCATGACCGCGTCGAGGTCCTGCTGGGCTTTCCTGAGGTCGGCGATGGGGCCCTCGTTCGCCGTGGCAGCCTGGATCGCGCTCATTCCCTCCATCGCCTTGTTCGCCTTCTTCACCTCTTCCTGTAGCGTCTGGATTCTCGCCCGGAGGTTCGCCTCCTCGGCCATGAGCTGTTCGTGGCGTGATGGCCCGCTGCCGGTGGCGCCCTCGGCGGCCGCGATCTTGTCGTCGAGCGGTTTGAGCTTCGCCGCCGCGTCGTTCCGCGCGACCTGGAGCTCGCCGACGCGGGTCTCGAGCTGGTCGAACTTGGTCCTGGCTCTGGTGACCGCTTGGGCGAGGGCGGTCGAATCGGCGAGGAGCTTGTCCACCTTCTGCTGCGAGGCGGTCATGGCCCGCTGGATGTCCGCCTCGATCCCCGTGAGCTGGGCGGCCGTCGCCGTGTCCGTCTGCCGGCAGAATGCCGCTTCCTGCTCGATGATCCGCCGGATCGTGGCCGCCGGGACGTCGGCCGCGGTCGGGGAGGGCTGGGCGACCGCGGCTGTGGCGGCGAGGATCGCGGCGACACAGGCGAGTGAGCTGAGGGTGGTGCGCAGACGCGCGGGAACCGCAGCGTGAACGGGGGGTTGGTTCCGCTCCACGTCTTTCCTCCTGCAGATGCAAGAATGGGAAGTCGAGGCCATGCCTCTACCCTGGTAATGCGCGAAATGCAGGCGGAAGGGCCGAAGAGGCCGGAGATCAGGGGCCCGCGGCCTCGATGGCCCGGGCGAGCAAGGCCTCTGCCTCTGCGACCCGCTCCGGCTCGGCGGGGGTCCGAGCCTGCCACTGAGCCAGCCCCTCGCGGAGGTAGCTCGCGGCCTCGGCGGGCCGGCCCCTGTCGAGGAGGACCGCGCCGAGGCCGGTCGCCGCCGCGGCGCGATCGGGATGGCCCTCGGCCAGCTGAACCCGGTACAACCCGAGGGCGCGGCGGTAGCTCGCCTCGGCGCCCGCCAGGTCCCCCTTCTGGTGTTGGGCCCAGGCGAGGAAGTGGAGTCCGTCGGAGGCGAAGATCGGTGACCCGGGTGGTCGCGCTCGATCGAAGGTTACCGCCTCCCGGTAGAACGCGTCGCCATCCGCCGCGCCGCGCGCCACCAGGATGTACGCAAGCCGGTTCAGGTGATCGCCCTCGTCGAGATGTCCCGCCGGGAAACTTCGACGCGTGATCGCGAGCCCGCGCCGCAGCAGTCTCTCGGATTCATTTCGGTCACCGCGATTGAGGAGAATTCCCGGCAATCCCGCCCCCGCGGTCTCGTACTGATCGGGCCCGTAGATCCGTTCTGCGAGCGCTTGCGCCCGGCGGGCGAGACTCTCCGCTTCTTCCAGCTCTCCCTTTCGGTCGAGGACTATGGATAGCACAGTGATTGCGTAGAGCATCTCCAAGCGCTCGTCCCCGTACAGGGTCGAGGTGATCCGGACCACATCGCGGTAGAGGGCTTCCGCTTCGTCGAGATCCCCGCGGTCCCGGAGCGCGGAGCCGAGCGCTCGCATCGTATTCACCGAAGGGCCGTAGGTATCACCGAACAAGCGTCGCTGCTGCGCGAGCGTCGGTCGCAGGACCCCCACGGCCTCGTCGAACCGGGCCCGCAGGAAGAGCACGTACCCGAGCTCGGTCGAGGCCTCGAGCGCGAATGGCGATGTCGCGCGATCGGCTTCGGGGATCTTCGTCATCACGTCCCGAAGCATCGCCTCCGCCTCCTCGAGCTTGTTCACTTTTCCGAGGAGGACCGCCAGTGCGCGTTGATTGCGAAGCGTTTCGACGTGGCGCGGCCCGAGAAGCGATCGATACTGCTCGAGAGCCTGTCGATACGAGGCCTCTGCGGCCTCGTGCTCTCCCATGAAATCCAGGAGTCGGCCTCTGCGGGCGAGGGTCGCAGCCATGTCGGCGTTCGAGCCATCGTAGAGCAGTTCCTGGATCGCG
>DASSBK010000033.1:0-6650 GCA_035698825.1 Gemmatimonadota bacterium | reverse complement strand
CCGCAGGGCGCCGCTCCGCTACCTCGGCACGCGGATCGCCCTCTACGTCGACGCGCCGGCGGGGGCGCACCAGGCGCGCATCGACTCGATCGGCCGGGCGTTCGACGAGCGCATCTATCCGCGAAACGCAGAGCTCTTCGGCGTGGCCTCGGACCTCGACGGGAACGGCGTCGTTTTCGTCGTCATGACGCCCGAGCTCCGGGACGTGGACGGCGTGTACTGCGATTCGATCCGGCGCGTGGGAACCGAGGCCCTGTTCCTCACGTGGGACGCGGATCATCCGCTGGATCGGGTCCTCGCCACGCTCACCCACGAGCACCAGCACCTGATCAACGCCACCCATCACGTGAAGTCCGACGGGAACGTGGGCGACGAGCGCTGGGTGAACGAGGGCCTGTCGCTCGCGGCCGAGGCGCTCCACGGCTACTGGCGCGAGTCGCTGATCCGCATGTGGGAGTTCCTGAACGGGCAGAACGGCGGCCTGTCGATGCTGCCCCTCGACTACGTGCCGGCGTTCGACAACCGCTACATGGCGTTCTTCCTCTATCTCGAGGACCGCTTCGGCACGGGGACGCTGAAGGCGCTCTCGACGAGCGGCCGGCGCGGGATCGACAACGTGGAGTTCGTGACCGGGATGGCGTTCGAGGATCTCGTGCGGGACTGGTTCGTCGCGCTGGCGGTATCGAACCGCGGGATCACCGACGAGGCGCGCTACAGCTATCGCTCGATCGATCTGATGGGGATGACCGACGAGATCGCGGAGTGCGAGTGCTCGCCGGTGGAGACCTTCACGGGGATGCGGCTCGAGCCGCTGCACCTGACCACGACGTTCGACGTGTCGCGCATGCTGGACCGCTCCGACGCCGACTACTACCGGCTATTGCCCCCGGAGGGCTCCGGCGTGACGACGTACGACGTGTACTTCGACGCCTTCGGGCGCGAGTTCGTGGAGCTCGCGGCGGCGAGGGTGCGATGAGCCTCCTCGCGCCCTTCCTGTCGGCGCGCGGGCGCGCGGCGCGGATGCCGGAGGGGATCCGCGTCTGGGGCGAGCGCGCCGCTCGCGCCGGAGCGCTCGACGCGACCATGGGCGTCATCACCGCGCCGGCCTCGATCCTGGGCGGCGCGGGCGAGGCATACTCGATCGCCTCGCTGCCGCAGGTGCGCGAGGCGTTCGCCGCCTGGAAGCCGGACGAGGTCTTCCCGTACGCGCCCGTGGCCGGCACGCGCGCCTTCCGCGAAGGGTGGCGCCGCTGGATCGGGATGAAGGCGGCGGGGGACTTTTCGCGGCCGGGCCCGTTCGAGGAGCGGCTCACGCTTCCCGTCGCGACCGCAGGCGTGAGCGGCGCGCTCGGCGCCGTCGGCCACCTCGTTCTCGATCCCGGCGATCCCGTGCTGGTCCCCGACCGCCGCTGGGACGGCTACGACACGACGTTCGGAATCGTGAACGGCGCGCGCGTGGAGCCCGTTCGGCTGCTGGACGGCGCGACCTGGGATCTCGCCGCGTGGCGGGAGGCGATCTCGGAGACCGCGCGGGAGCAGGGGCGCGCGGTGTGCGTGATCAACTTCCCGCACAACCCGACCGGGTTCGTGCCGTCGGAGGACGAGGCCGAGGCGTTCGCCGAGCTGGCCGCCGCGGCCGCCGAGGAGACGGGCGGCCACGTCGTGGTGCTCTGCGACGATGCGTACGAGGGATTCGTCTACGCCGACCGCCCTCGCACGTCGCTCTTCTATCGGCTGGTCGATCGTCACCCCCGGCTCCTGGCGATCAAGTGCGACGGGATCACGAAGGAGCTCCTGTTCTGGGGCGGCCGGCTGGGCGCGGCCACCACCGCCTTCGCGACGAGCGCCGCGCCCGAGGCGCGGGCCGAGGCGGAGGCCGAATGGGAGAACAAGCTCTCGGCCGTCGTCCGGGGGATGATCTCGTCGGCGTCGACGCCCGTGCAGACCCTCGTCGGGCGGCTCCTCGCCGACCCGCCTGCCCTGATCGAGGCCCGGGCGCCGCTCCTCGCATCCCTCGTCGAGCGCCATCGGGCGATGGAGCGCGCGCTGGCCGGGGCGGAGGCGCGCGCCGCGTTCCGGTCGGATCCCTTCCACGGCGGCCTCTTCGCGCTCCTCAACCTGGCCGCGGGCGACGCCCCGGAGGCGGCACGAATCCTGCTTTCTGGACCGAAGATCGGGGTCGTGCCGTTCGGGGGGTCGGGTCAGGACTTGAACGCGCTGCGGGTCACGTACGCGACCGTCCCGATCGACAGGATCGAAGGCCTGGTCCGAGAAGCGGCGGAGGCCGCGCGGGCGACCGGCGCGTGACGCGCCGACTTGAACCGCACCCTGCGTCGGCGTAAGTTTCAGTCCGCCCACGAATTCCCTTCAAGTCGAGCAGCGTCGAGTCGACATGCGGAGGACTCCACTGCACCCGGCCATTCTGGGCATCACTCCCTTCCATCGTCCGGATCCGCGACTCGCCATCGCGATATGCCGCGCCGGCTGCCTGGGCGCGCTGGACCTCGGAAGGGACGCCCCGGCTGCGCGAGCGGCCCTGCGTTCCGTCGCGGAAGCGACGGTCACGGGGCTCGGCGTACGCGTCCATCCCGGATACGAGCCCCGACCCGAAGACCTTCCCGAATCGATCGATTTCGTGATCGCGGAGGCGTGCGGAGATCTCGCTCGCTGGGGATCGCGGCGGGTCTTCGCCCGCGCCGTTTCGCTGGAGGAGGCGGAACGGGCGGTGGCCGCGGGCGCGGCGGCGGTGCTGGCGGCCGGACACGAAGGCGGGGGCCGGGTCGGGGAGGAGTCGACGTTCGTGCTCCTCCAGCGCCTCCTGGCGAAGATCGACGCGCCGGTCTGGGCGCACGGCGGCATCGGGCTCCACACGGCGGCCGCCTGTGCGGTGGGCGGGGCGGCGGGAGTCGTGATCGACAATCAGCTCGCGCTGGCGCGGGAATGCTCTCTCCCCGACGACATCCGGCGCGCGATCGCCGCGATGGACGGGACCGAGACGACCCTTCTCGCGGGGCGGCGCGTGTTCACCCGGCCGGACCTCCCCCTGATCGGGGAGCTGGCGGACGCCGATCCGGCCACCGTCGATCGCGCGCTCGGAGCCGACGACCTGCGCTGCCGGCTCGTGCCGGTCGGCCAGGACGCCGCCTTCGCGGCGTCGCTGGCGGAACGCCACGTGACGGCCGGGGGGATCCTCCAGGCGTTGACGCGCGGGATCGCCGCGCACGTGGCCGCCGCCCGCGAATGCCGCCCGCTCGCGCCGGGGGCGCCGCTCGCGGCCGATCACGGCACCGCGTACCCCGTGCTGCAGGGACCCATGACCCGGGTCAGCGACCGCGCGGCCTTCGCCGAGTCGGTGGCGGCCGCGGGCGGGCTTCCGTTCCTGGCGCTCTCGCTGATGCGGGGCGATGCGCTGAACGAGCTCCTCGACGAGACCGCCGCGCGCCTGGGCGACCGCCCGTGGGGCGTCGGCGTCCTGGGGTTCGTTCCCGCCGAGCTCCGCGCCGAGCAGCTGCAGGCGATCGCGTCCCGGCGCCCGCCGTTCGCGCTCATCGCGGGAGGCAGGCCCTCGCAGGCCCGCGGGCTCGAGGAGCAGGGCATCCCCACCTATCTGCACGTCCCCTCGAAGGGCCTCCTCGACATGTTCCTCAAGGACGGCGCGCGCCGGTTCGTGTTCGAGGGGCGGGAGTGCGGCGGCCACGTGGGCCCGCTCTCGAGCTTCGTCCTCTGGCAGAGCCAGATCGACCGTCTCCTCGCCTTCGACCGGCTGTCCGAGGTCTCGGTGGTCTTCGCGGGTGGGATCCAGGACGCCAGATCGGCGGCGATGGTCGCCGCGATGGCCGCTCCTCTCGCGGCGCGCGGAGCGCGGATCGGAGTGCTCATGGGCACCGCGTATCTCTTCACGCGCGAGGCGGTGACGACCGGAGCGATCGTCCCGGCGTACCAGCAGGCGGCGATCGACTGTGCGGGGACGATTCTGCTCGAGACCGCGCCGGGGCACGCCACGCGCTGCGCGGAGTCCGCGTACACGCGCGGCTTCCGCGCCGAGCGCGAGCGGCTCGAGAAGTCGGGCGCCGAGCCCAAGGAGCTCTGGGCGCGCCTCGAGCACATGAACCTCGGCCGCTTGCGGATGGCGTCGAAGGGCTTGAAGCGCGTGGGCGACGAGCTCGTGGCCATGGAAGAGAGCGCGCAGAAGTCCGAGGGCATGTACATGATCGGCCAGGTCGCCGCGCTGCGCGACGCGCCCTGCTCGATGGAGGAGCTCCACCGCGAGGTGACCGAAGGCGCCACGGCGTGGCTCGAGTCCGTCGATGTCGCCGTGCCGCCGCAGCCCGCCGTCAGGCGGGCGTCGGACATGGCGATCGTCGGCATGGCGTGCGTCTTTCCCGGGGCATCCGATCTCGACGCCTACTGGTCGAACATCGTGCGTGGGGTCAACGCGATCCGCGAGGTCTCGCCCGAGCGGTGGGACCCGGACGTGTACTACGATCCTCAGGGAAAGGCGGGCCAGACGACGCCGTCGAAGTGGGGCGGCTTCCTCGATCCCGTGCCCTTCGAGCCCACCAGCTACGGGATCCCGCCGCGGTCGCTGTCCTCGATCGACCCCGCGCAGCTCCTCTCGCTGGAGGTCGCCCGGCGCGCGCTCGAGGACGCCGGCTATGGCACACGCGAGTTCGATCGCGAGCGGACCGCCGTCGTGTTCGGGACCGAGGGCGGCTCCGATCTCTCGCACGCCTACGGGTTCCGCGCCCTCTATCCGCGCTACGCGGGCGCGATCCCGCCCGAGCTCGACGAAGTCCTCCCGGTGGCGACCGAGGACACCTTCCCCGGCGTGCTCGCCAACGTCATCAGCGGGCGGATCGCCAACCGGCTGGACCTCGGCGGCGAGAACTACACCGTCAACGCCGCCTGCGCGTCGTCGCTGGCCGCCGTCTCGGTCGGGATCCACTGGCTGGAGTCGGGGACCTGCGACATGGTCCTGGCCGGAGGCGCGGACCTCCACTGCGGGATCGGCGACTTCCTCATGTTCTCGAGCGTCCACGCGCTCTCGCCGGGTGGACAGTGCCGCACGTTCGACCAGAGCGCGGACGGCATCTCGATCGGCGAGGGTGTCGGCGTGGTCGTGCTCAAGCGGCTCGCCGACGCCGAGCGCGACGGGGATCGGATCTATGCCGTCGTCAAGGGGGTCGCGGGCTCCAGCGACGGCCGGAGCCTGGGCCTAACAGCGCCCCGTCTCGAGGGGCAGATCCGCGCCCTCGAGCGGGCGTGGGACCTGGCCGACGTCCCGCGCGAGTCGGTCGGCCTCATGGAGGCGCACGGAACCGGCACGGTGGTCGGAGACCGCACCGAGCTCCAGTCGATGGAGCGCGTGTTCGGCGGCCGCGGCGTCGAGCCGGGCGCCTGCGTGCTCGGATCGATCAAGTCCTCGATCGGACACTCGAAGGCGGCGGCCGGCGTGGCGTCCCTGATCAAGGTCGCGCTCTGCCTCCATCACGGCGTCCGTCCGCCGACGCTGAATCTCCAGCGGCCGAATCCATACTGGAATCCGGAGACCAGCCCGTTCTCGTTCCGCGACCGGTCGCACCCCTGGATCGGGCGCTCCCGCGTGGCGGGGATCAGCGCGTTCGGCTTCGGAGGCACGAACTACCACGCCGTGGTCGCCGGCCATGACGGCGGCGAGGCGCCGGGATCGGGACTTCCCGAATGGCCCGAAGAGCTGTTCCTCGTCCGCGGCGCCGATCCGGCGCGGGCGCGTCTCCGCGCGGAGCGGCTGCTGGCTTTGGCCGAAGCGGAATGGCCGTGGGCGCTTCGCGAGCTCGCCCGCGCCGCGGCGCTCGGCGGCGAGCCCGTCCGGTGGGCGATCGTCGCCCGCTCGCACGAGGACCTCGCGGACAAGCTGCGTCGCGCGCTGGCCGGCGAATCCGACGACCAGGCGATCTTCGCGCGCGCGCCCACCGCGGACGCGCCCGGAAAGGTCGCGTTCCTGTTCGCAGGTCAGGGGAGCCAGCACGTGGACATGCTCGCCGACCTGTACGTCGCGTTCCCGGATCTGCGCGGCGAACTGGAGGCGAATCCCGAGATCGCCGCGCGCATGTTCCCGCCGCGCGCGTTCACGCCGCGGGACCGCGCCGTGCAGGAGGCGGCGCTCACGCGGACCGACGTGGCCCAGGTCGCGCTCGGCCTGGCCGACACCGCGATGGCCCGAGCGCTCGAGCGCGCGGGCCTCGTGCCCGACATGCTCGCCGGCCACAGCTACGGCGAGCTGGTCGCGCTGGGGCAGGCCGGCGCGTGGGATGCCGCCGACGTGCCGCGCCTCTCGCGGTCGCGCGGGCGCGCGATCCTCGACGCGGCCGGCGCCGACCCCGGCGCGATGGCAGCCGTCAACGCGGAGCCGCAATCGATCGAGCCCCTGATCGAGGGGATCGACGGTGTGGTAGTCGCCAACCGCAACGCCCCCGACCAGACCGTTCTCTCGGGACGGACCGCGGCGGTCGAGGAGGCGGTAGCGCGGATCGAGGCGGCCGGCATCAAGGCCACGCGCATCAACGTGGCCTGCGCGTTCCACAGCCCGGTGGTCGCGGGAGCGACGACGGAGTTCGAAGCCGCGCTGCGCGCCGGCGAGGTGCGCCCGCTCCGCCGCGAGGTGTGGTCGA
>DASSBK010000032.1:0-15183 GCA_035698825.1 Gemmatimonadota bacterium | reverse complement strand
TGGGGTTCGATGATCTCCGACGGCCGCGACTTCCTCAGGACCGCGCCCTGGATCTCGGTCTTCCCCGGCCTCGCGATCGGGCTCGTCGTGCTGGGGTTCAACCTGTTCGGGGACGGGCTCCGCGACGCGATGGACCCGCGGCTGCGCGGCGTCGGAAGCGGGCCACGACGCCGCCTTCCCGGAATTCCCGCGGAATGAATACGTTTGACCACATGTCTCCGCGGAAACGGGAAGGGCGGGCGACTTAACGTGCGGGAAGCCCCGCCGTCCAATCGGCGGAGGGCGGGACCCGAGCCATGGAGCGGGGTTGGAGGACACGAAGCTCGTCGAGCTGGCACGGGGCGGGGACGCCCGGGCCTACGGGATGCTCGTGGAGCGCCACCAGGCCCGGACGTACGCCACGCTCCGGAAGCTCACGGGGGATCACGACCTCGCCATGGACCTCACCCAGGACGCGTTCGTCCGCGCCTGGCAGCAGCTGGGCGCCTTCGAGGGCCGCTCGGCGTTCTCGACCTGGCTCTACCGGATCGCTGTGCGTCTGGCGTACGATGCCCTCGAGCGCGAGCGCCGGCTGGCGCCGGCGGGGTTCGAGCGGGCCGCCGAGATCGATGTCGCGGACCCTGCACCGAGGCCCGATCGGAGCGTGGAACGGAATGCCGACGCCGAGCTGCTGGAGCGACGGATCGCCGAGCTCCCGCAGCTCCAGCGCGCGGTGGTCGTGTTGAGGACCTACGACGAGCTGTCATACCGGGAGATTGCCGAGATCCTGGGCACGACCGAAGCGAGCGCGCGGGTCTCGTACCACCATGCGATCACGAAACTGCGTGCGCGCTACGCGGAGGAGGCGAAGTCGGAATGACGAGCGAACGGACCAGGGAGGGCCACCCGAGCGATCTCGAGCTCGTGGCGTGGATCGACGATCCCGGAATCGGGCCGGATCTCTCCGCGCACCTCGCAACCTGCGACGGGTGCCGGGACCGGGTCGCGCGACTGACCGCGATTCGCGGCGCGATCGCCCTCGATCCGCCGATGCCGTCCGGGGCGGAGTTCGCCGCGCAGCGGGAGCGGATCCTGGAGGCCATCGAGAGAGCGTCACGGGAAGGCGGCGGCCGCACCGTCCGGCGGATCGGGTGGCTCCTCCCGCTGGCCGCGGCCGCCGCGGTCGCCGCGATCGTGCTGGTGAACCGCGCCGATCCGCCGGAGACGGCACCGGCGCGGGAAGAGGTCGTCGCCGAAGCGGACGCCGCGGCCGAGGAGGCCGCTGCGATCGCCACCGACGAGCAGGCGCTCGACGCCGCGCTCGCGGCGATCGAGGCGCTCAATCCACCGGCTTCGATCGAGCGCTCGGCCGCGGTCGAGGACGAGTTCGCGCTCCTGTCGGAGGCCGAGCAGTCGGCCGTCCTCCGCGAGCTCGAGGGCACCGATTTCGATCTATGAGAGGCGCGATGAGATTGCGGATCTTCCTTGCCTTGGGCTCGATCTTGCTCGCTGCGGCGTCGCTCGCCGCGCAGGAGCGGCTCGGCCCACCCGGCGAGGCATCGCCTCAGGCTCCTCCTGCCCGGCGACAGGTCCCCGCGGTCGAGCGGCTGGAGGCGCTGCGGTATCAGCGGCTCCAGGGAGCGCTGGGGCTGACGGACGAGCAGACGCAAGCGCTTCGCCGCCTCGTCACCGCCAACCGCGAGGCGCTTCGGGAGTCCATGGAGCGGGAGCAGGCGGCCGTCCAAGCGCTCGAGCGGACGCTCGCGAGCGAGCCCGTCGACGAGGGAGCACTCGCGCGATCGCTCGACGCAGTCGAGGCCGCGCGCGCCGAGATGGAGCGCTTACGTCGGGAGCAGATCGAGGGGCTCTCGCGCGTGCTCACCCCCGAGCAGCGCGCCAGGTACCTGCTCTTCAACCGCCGATTCGACGCGCGCCTGCGGGAGCTGATCGAGGAACGCCGCGGGGCGCCGGGCATTCGAGGGCGCGTCCCGAGCGACAGCCGTCCATAGCAGCGGAGCGTTCGCAGCTACCGCCTATGGCAGTCGGATCGTCCCTCCGACGATCAGCCCCCACTCGAACGACTCCGTGTCGCCGAAGAACGGAAAGCGGAACCCCGCGCCCCACTGCTGGCCGTCCGTCAGCGCGTAACGAAATCCCAGCGTTCCCGCGAGCAGCCGCTCATCCGACTCGAAAATTCCCTCGGTGTCGCGGAAGACCCCGTTCGAGGTCCTGAGGCCCGGGAAGACGCCCACGATTCCGCTGGGATCGACGGGCGTCGCTCCCTCCGAGTCTTCGGGACCCAGACGCTCGATAGCGGTGACCTCCACGACCGGTATCCAGTTCGAAGATGTCCAACGCGAGTATCCCGCGTTGAAGACGAGGACCGGATCGGGATCGAACGAGACACCGGACGTCATGTCGGACCCGAACTCCATCTGGAGGGCGCTCGTGCCTTCCGCACCCCACCCCTTCCAGAAGAGGAGCCGCGGCTTCCACTTCCAACCGTGCGTCGCCAGCCAGTCGTCCTGATCGCCCACGGGCACCTCGAATCCCGAGGCCGCGGCTACCAGGAAACGTCGCTCGGCATCCTGAAGGATCGACACCTTGGGCGTGATCTCGATACCGCCGAAGCCCGACGAGCTGCCGCCGAACTCAGCGTCGAACTGGACGAGCGATGCCTCGGCTTCGATGCCGAGACGTCGACCGATCGTCCACGCCAGGAGAATCGATTCCCGGTACTGATCCCCCGCCGCATCGCCGATCACCTCGAAGCGCGGCCGGATCGTGCGCCGCAGGAACGCTTGATCGGTGACGAAGAGATCCACGTGGCGTGGAAGGACGTTCGGGCTGGCGCCGCGGCCCACGGCATCCTGCGCGGCGGCCATGCCGGGACCAATCGAAACAGCCAGGAGCGATGCGGCCAGGAAGCGAAATCCGATCACTGTCGCAACGTAGCAATCTGTGGGTTCGGTCGCTACTCCGGCACCGGCCCGCCCCAGTGCTCGGCGAACGACTTGAGCCGCTCGCGCAGCTCGGGCGCGATCGGCCGCGGGCGGCCGGTCTTGGGATCGATCATGACCTGGACGGTCTTCCCGCGCGCGATCAGCCGGTCGCTCTGCTCGTCGAACATCTCGTAGTCGAGGACGAACGACGTCGTGCCGATTTTCGAGAGCCACACCTCGACCCTGACGGTCTCCCGCAGCATCGCCGCCGACACGTAGTCGCACTCCGCCCGGGCCACCACGAAATCGAGCACATCGTAGGAATAATCGTGGTGGAGTTCCTGCCAGTAGGCGGTCCTCGCAACCTCGAGGTAGGTGAAGTAGACCGAATTGTTGACGTGGCCCATGGGGTCGAGGTCCCGGAACCGCACCGGGATCTTGACGTGGAAGCGGCGCGTGGTGGGGTGCTTGCTCATGGGTTCGCGAAGCTAGCGTCTGTCCGACGACGCCCGCCACGCGGGGGCGCCCTGCCGCGTTGCCCGACCTCGCGGCCCGGCCTACGTTCCCGCCGCGGTGTCCCACACCAAGCCCCTCGCCCCCTTCGCCGAGCTCCTCGCGGCGGAATACCCGCGGACCGGAGACGGGATCTTCCTCAACTCCGCCGCGCAGGGGATCCTTCCCCGCCGGACGCTGGACGCGATGGCGCGCTTCGAGGCAGAGCGCGCGTACCCCAACCGGATCGATGATGCGATCCTGCTCGACGTGGAGACGACGTGCCGGGAGCGGGTCGCGCGCCTCGTCGGCGCGACGCCCGGGCTGGTCGGCCTCGCCGTCAACACGTCGGAGGGGATCAACGTCGCGTCGCTCCACCTCCCGCTTTCGCGCGGCGAGCGCGTCCTGGTCGCGCGGGGCGAGTTTCCGGCCAACGTGTATCCCTGGCTGTCCCTCGGCCGTCGCGGGGTGGAGACCGTGTTCCTCGAGAAGGAGGGCGCGCACCTCGACGTGGAGCAGGTGGCGGAGATGCTGGACGCCGACCCGGCGATCCGCGCCGTGTCGATGTCGCTGGTTCAGTTTTCAAACGGCCACCGGAACCCCGTCGAAGCCGTCGGCCGCGCGTGCAAGGAGCGGGGGGTCTATTTCGTGGTCGACGGGATGCAGGGGCTCGGCGCCGTCGAGCTCGACTGGTCGGAGCTCCATGCCGACGTCCTCGCGTGCGGCGGCCAGAAGTGGCTCTGCGCGCCGTGGGGAAGCGGGTTCTTCGTGGTGGCGGAATGGATGTGCGCGGACGTCGACCCCGTGCGGGTCGGCTGGCTCCAGGTCGCCGGCGCCCGCAATTACCAGTCGCTCTGCGACTACGAACTGCGCTTCGAGCGGGACGCCCGGCGCTTCGAGGTGGGCACGTATCCATACACGGCGCTCCTCGGCCTGTCGGAAAGCCTCGACCTGATCGATACCCTCGGGGTGGCGCGGATCGCGGCCCACTCGCGCGCGCTCCTCGCGCGCCTCGAGGAGGGGCTTTTTGCGCTGGGGGCCACTGTGGTCTCGTGCATGATGCCCGACTGCCGCTCGTCGATCCTCTGCTTCCGCGCCGACGACGAGGCGGCGACCCGCACGATCCACGGCGGCCTCCTCGCCGGCGGGGTCACGTGCGCGCTCCGCGAGGGCTCGATTCGGCTTTCGCCCCACTTCTACAACACCGCGGGCGAGATCGACCGCGTCCTCGAAATGGTCGAGACGGCGTGGCACGCTCCGGCGCGGGCGCGATGACGTGCGAGCGATGACGTCTCTCCTCCGCGACGTGGCAGCCTTCGTCCCCTGTGCGCTCGCCGCGCTCCTGATCGGGATCCTCCCCGGGAGGGCGGCGGCCCAGGGGTTCCTCCACTGGCCGCAGAGCGCCCGCGCGGCCGCGATGGGCGGAACGGGCACGGGGCTGGCGGCCGGCCCCGGCGCGGCCTTCCACTCTCCGGCGGGCATCGCCTGGCTCGACGGCACGCAGATCGAGGTCGGCGCCCGGCTCATGGCGGGCGGCGGCTCCTTCCACGGCTTCGGCGAGGGCGAGTTCGACCGCGACGCCGACCTCGCGGCCGCGCCCGCGCTCTTCGCCACCCACGCGATCGCCCGCGACCTGACCGGCGGGCTCGCGATCACGTCGCCCTGGGGGATCGCCGTCGAGTGGGACCGGCCCGACGAGTTCGCCGGACGATTCCTGACATCCGGAACCAGGCTCACCTCGCTCGACGCCACCCTCACGCTGGCGTGGCGCGCGGGGGAGCGGTGGGGCGTCTCGCTCGGCCCCGACATCGTCTACCTGCGCCTCGACCGCGACCGGCTCGCGCACGACCCGGAGCTGAGCGCGATCGGCGGCGACGGTCCGATCGCGCTGGCCCGCGCGGGCTACGACGTCGACGGCACCGCGATCGGCCTGGTGGTCGGCGCGTTCGGCACGCCTCGACCGGGCGTGTCGCTGGGAGCCTCCTTCCGCGCGCCGACCGAGGTGTCCATGGAGGGGATCGTGGACTTCACGATCGTCGCGCCCGAGGAGATCAAGGCGCTCGTCCGCGGCGACCGCACCGTCGGGGAGATTCTCGAAGAGACCTACGTCGACCAGAGCGCGCGCCTCGACGTTCCCCTTCCCTACGTCGTCTCGCTCGGGGCCGCTTGGGAGCCCATCCCTTCCGTCACGGTGGCGGTCGACGCGCAGCGGATCGGCTGGGGCGACATGGAGGAGCTCGACTTCCTCCCGCTGGGCCCGGCGCCCGCCGATCTGGTCCCCCTGGACTGGAAGGACGTCTGGGCGTGGCGCATCGGCGCCGAGCTCCGGCGCCCGGAGGGATACGCCCTGCGCCTGGGATACGCTCGCGAGGAGAGCCCCGCACCTCGCACGGGCGTGACGCCCCTGTTCCCCGACGCGGAGCGCGAGGCGCTGTCCGGTGGTGCCGGGTTCGACGTGCGCGGGATCGAGGTCGAAGCCGCCTACCGGCTCACCGTGCTCGACGATCGCGAAGGCGTCGCGCTGCCGTCCACTATGCTCGCTCCCGACGGCGTATACGAGTCGACGGAGCACGATTTTTCCATCGCGGTCGTGCGCCGCTTCTGAGTTGCTGGCCCGCGAGCGAGCCTCTATACTCGATCGAGCCATGAAAACCGCTCGGAAGCAACAGGACGAGTTCATCGCCCGCTGCCGGCGCGCGGGCCTGTCGGTCACGCACCAGCGGCTCGCGATCTTCGAGGCCGTGATGGCCAACGGCGACGTGCACCCCTCGGCGGAAGTGATCTACCACTCCGTGCGCGAGCGGTATCCCACGATCTCCTTCAACACGATCTACAAGAACCTCGAGACCTTCGAGGCGCTGGGCATCGTCGTGAAGGTCAACCCTCTGTACAACGAGGCCCGCTACGACGTCGACGTGAAGCCCCATCATCATCTGATCTGCCGCCAGTGCAAGACGATCGTCGACGTCTACGACAAGAAGCTGGACGCTCTCCCCGCGCCCGAGGAGGCCGGCGGCGGCTTTCACGTCGAGAACTGGACCGTTCAGTTCACGGGCCTCTGCGCCGACTGCCAGCCGGCGGTGGCCGCCGGCTGACCTCCGGCCGCGGACGGGACGGGCGTTCCCGCCTGGAACCCGGGACCCGTTCCGGCGTATCCAGAATCGGGCCCGGATTCGCCCAACGCCCCTCGCGGAGGTCCTCCATGATCCGTCCACTCGTCCGTTTCGGCTCCGTACCGCTGGTCGCGCTCGCCTTCGCCTGCGGCGGTGAGGAGCGGGAGTCCGCGGCCGATTCCCCGCGCCGCGTCGTCGTCCGGGGGGCCGAACCCGCGGCTCCGGCCGGCGCCCTGGACGGCATCGCGCTCGGTCCGAGCGCCGAGGCGGCGCCCGAGATCGTCATCCTTCCCGATCCGTCACCCGAATCCCGCACCCGCGTCGTCCACGAGACCGTGGTCGTCGATCCGCCGGAGGCACCCGCCCCCAGCGGCTCCGATGCCGACCTGACCGGCGCCGGCGCGGTCCTCCCGGCTCCGCGTCCGGACGGCCCGGAGACGGCCGCCGTGACGCTCCCGGCCGGGCGCACGCAGGTCTTCGTCTCCGCCTCCACGCGTGTTACGAGCGACGAGAGCAAGGCCGGCGATCCCGTCGAGGCCGTCACCGCCGAGCCGGTCGTCGTCGACGGCGAGGTCGTGATCCCCGAGGGCTCCTCCGTGCGCGGCCGGATCGAGAGCGTCGATCCGGGCGAGTACCCGCTCCGCCGGCCGTCGATCGAGATCGTCTACGACCGGATCGAGACCCCCGACGGGCGCGTGATCCCGATCGAGGCGCGGACGAGCGGCGAGGTCGGCACCGTCGTCCAGCACCCGCGCGGCGACCACGACCGCATGCGGAACGTGCTGCTCGGCGCGGGCGTGGGGGCCGGCGTCGGCGGCGCGACCGGCGGCAAGCGCGGCGCGCTCCTCGGCGCGATCGCGGGCGCCGCGATGGGCGCGGGCGTCGGCCACGGCGGCATCGACTGGTGCTCCACCGTCGAGCCCGGCGACTCGATCCTCATCATCCTCGATCGCGACGCTGTCGTCCCGCGCGGCCCGGTGATCGTCAACCTCTCGCGCTGACCCGCGGGACCCCGATGTTCGCCCGATTCCGGCCGTCCGCGGCCACGGCGCTCGTGTCCACCGGCGCGCTCGTGTCGCTCCTCTCCGCGTGTGACGTCGACTGGCCCACCGATCCCTTCGATGACGACCGGGTGAACGGGCCCTGGCGGGTCACGGCGAGCGCGATCTCCAGCACCTGCGGTTTCGCCGACGACGAGCCCTTCGAGATGCGGGTCATCCAGAACGGGGACATCCTTCAGTTCGTCGTCCAGGTCCAGGGCTTCGGACCGGTCCGGTACGACGGCTGGCTGGACCGAAGCGGAGATTTCCAGGTGGGCCACAGGACGGTGTTCGCGTCGCGCGGTCTGGAGGACAGCGCGACCGTCGACGGCCGGTTCGCCTCGGGCGGCCGCACACTCTCCGGCAGCGAGATCGAGACGATCACCGACCTCCGGACCGGCGACCGATGCCGGATCCACTGGCGGTGGTCGGGAAGGCGCTCGTGACGGAGGAGCTCGATCGCGTGCTCGACACCTTCTCGCGCCTCGGCCGGGAGCAGACGATGCAGGCGCTGGTCGAATACGCGAACGGCTTCCCCGAGCTCCCGGAGAGGTTCGCCGCGCTCGCCGCGGGCGAGGAGCACAAGGTCCACGAGTGCATGACCCCCGTCGCGCTGTTCAGCGAGGTGGAGAACGGCCGGATCCGCTTCTACGCGGACGTTCCGCGGAACGCGCCCACTATCCGGGCGCTGCTGTCGATCCTCATGAAGGGCCTGAACGGCCACCCCGTCGAAGACGTGCTTGCGATCCCGCCCGATTTCGTATCGCGGCTCATGCGGAACGTGGGGCTGTCTACCCGGGAGCGGGGGCTGCAGGCTATACTCGCTCGCATGAAGCGGCATGCGCGCGAGGCGCTGGCCGCTTGAGCTCGGCTGCACCGTAATCTTCTTCATTACAGGAACACCTTCATCGGAGGAACGCATGATGCGCATCCCCAGCGCGCTCGCCTTCGGGGCCGCGATGTTCGGACTGGCGTCGGCCGCGTCGCTCCGCGCGCAGACCATGAACGACCTCGATCCGGCAACGAGGGCCGCGCTCGAGGAGATTCGCGCGGCCACGGAGAAGTACCAGGATCCCGAGGTCGCCCTCGCGGACGGTTACATCCGGGAACCGATGAACCTCTGCTCCCACGCCGACGACGAGGACCTGCCAATCCAGGTCGGTGCAATGGGCATCCACTTCTTCCGTCCCGACCTGCTGGGCATCACCGGGACCGAGCCGCGAGTGAACGGCGACGGCACGCATACCGACTTCCTGACTCCATCGATCCTGGTGTACCACACCACCGCCGACGGTTCGCTCAAGCTCGGCGCGGTGGAAAACCTGGTCTGGGAGGCCGCGTGGAAGGGAGCGGGGAACGACGGGCCCCCGGAGTTCCACGGCTTCCAGTACTTCCACCGGATCGACAATCCGGTCACGACGTACGCCGACGAGGCGCATCTCTTCGAGCCGCACTACGAGCTTCACATGTGGCTCTATGAGGAGAACCCGGCAGGCGTCTTCGCCCAGTTCAACCCGCGCGTCAGCTGCGAATACCACGACGGACCGAAGACGATGGCCGAGGCGATGGCGCGGATGCAGGCGGCCCAAACGTCAGCGGGAGAGCCCTGAAGGGCACGCATCCCGACAGGCCGACACGCGCCCCTTGTGCGACGCGCTTCATGGTTGAATCCTGTGGGAGGGAAGCCGCGTAACCGGCCCCGGCACGCCGTCCTCCAGGAGGGTCCATGACCGTTCAGCGCGTCGCGCAAATTTTCGGCTGGGTGTTCGTTCTCGTCGCCATCTGGGGGTTCTTCGTCTCGGGCGGAAGCATGGATGCCGGGATGGACGCCCCGGCGATCCTGGGCCTGTTCCCGGTGAACGTCCTGCACAACGTGGCGCACCTGATCCTCGGCCTCTGGGGGATCGTCGCGTCGCGGAACTTCGGGAGCGCGAAGACGTACGCGCAGATCGCCGGGGTCCTCTACCTCGTGCTCGCCGTCCTCGGGTTCGTCGATCCAACGGGGTTCGGGCTGCTCCCGTTGGGCGGCGCGGACATCGCGCTCCACGCGGTACTGGGAATCATCCTGGCGGGAGTCGGGTTCACGGCGAAGCCGGGCCGCGCGGCTACCGCCTAGGGAGTGCAGGGGGGCGGCGCGGCAGCGCGGCCCCCGCCCTGGCTAGCGCTCGATCGGCGCCCGCACGGAGTTGCCCCACTCGGTCCACGACCCGTCGTAGTTGCGGACATCGTCGAAGCCGAGCAGGTAGGTGAGCGCGAACCAGGTGTGGCTCGAGCGCTCGCCGATCCGGCAGTAGGCCACCGTGCTCGCGTCATCGGACATGCCCTGCTCCTCGCAGTAGATCGCCCGCAGGTCGTCGGCGGACTTGAACGTGTGGCTGTCGGGATCGACGGCTCGCGCCCAAGGCACGCTCTTCGCGCCGGGGATGTGGCCGCCCCGAAGCGCGCCTTCCTGCGGGTATTCGGGCATGTGCAGGAGCTCGCCCGAGTACTCCTGCGGACTCCGCACGTCGACCAGCTGGCCGCCCTTCTCCATGTGCTCGAGGACTTCCTCGCGGAAGGCGCGGATCGGCGCGTCGTCGCGCTCGGGCACCGGGTAGTCTCCGGCCGGATACTTCGGGACGTCGGTCGTCATCGGACGCCCCTCGGCCTCCCACTTCGCGCGCCCGCCGTCCATGACCCGGCAGTCCTCGTGACCGAACAGCTTGAACACCCAGAGAGCGTACGTCGCCCACCAGTTGTTCTTGTCCCCGTAGAAGACGACGGTCGTGTCGCGGGAGATCCCCTTCTCCCGCATCCGGGCGGCGAACCGCTCGCCGTCCAGATAGTCGCGAACGAGGGGATCGTTGAGGTCGGCGTGCCAGTCGATCTTGACCGCGCCCGGAATGTGGCCGGTGTCGTAAAGGAGCACGTCCTCGTTCGACTCGACGAGCCGCACGGAAGGGTCGTCCAGGTGCGCGGCGACCCAGTCGGTGGAGACGAGGGCCTCGGGCCGGGCGTAGCCGCGCTCCTCGATGGGCTTGACGTCGTTCGATGCCATGGAATCCTCGCGTTTCGTGAACGGGGCTCGAGATCGTGAGAGAGGATGATTGCGGGACAGTCTAGTCCTCCGGACGGTGGCATGCACGCTTTCGGCCGTGGTACGGAACCTGCGAATGGAAGCGAACTTGCCGAGTTCGGTGGACAGAATCATCGGTTTCGTATATACTAGTATATATATGGACACTCGAGACGAGAAACGCGCGAAGGTCTTCTGGAGCGGGGGCTCTCAGGCCGTCCGGCTGCCCAAGGAGTTCCGATTCAGCGAAGAGGAGGTGGGGATTCGGCGCGAGGGCGAGGCGCTGATCCTGGAACCTCTGTCCAAACGGGCCTGGCCCGATGAATACTGGCAAAATATCGACACGCTCGCCGCCGCCCTTCCGGAGATCGAATCCCTCGGCGGGCGCTTCCTCGAGGTATCGATCGACGACGCGTGAGGTGGCTCCTCGATACGGATGCCGTCGTTCATGCGCTGCGTGGCAAGCATCGCGACACGATGCGCGGCCGGCTCCAGGCGCGAAGCCCCGAGGAGTTCTGCGTGTCGGCGGTGACGGTCGCCGAGCTCCTCTACGGAGCGGCTTGCAGTCGTGAGCCGGAATCGACTCGAGACCTCGTCCAGGCACTGCTGGAGCCCTACGACATCCCCGCGTTCGACGCAGAGGCCGCGGCCCATCACGCCCGCGTTCGGCATACCCTGCGGTCGCAACCGATCGGAGAGCGCGACCTGCTGATCGCAGCCATCGCTCTGGCCAACGATCTCGTGCTCGTCACGAGCAACGCGCGGGAGTTCGGGCGAGTCTCGGATCTCCGCTGGGAGGACTGGACGAAGTAGTTGTTCGCGATCCGAGCTTAGACGGGCAGGCCGCGCTCCCGGAAGAACGCCAGCGTCCGCGCGGTCGCGCCGCGCGCGGACTCGATCGCGGCGCGCGCGGCGGCCCCGGCGCGCTCCCGCGCGGAGGGATCGTCGAGCCACTCGCCCCAGCGCGCGGCGAGTGCGTCGGCAGTGGCCACGGTGACGAGCCCGCCGGCCCGTTTCAGCGCGTCGACCTCCGCCGGGTCGCCGTGGCTCGGCCCCACCGCCACGGGCGTGCCGTGCGCCGCCGGCTCGACGGTGTTGTGAACCGATCCGCCGAACCCCCCTCCGACGTACGCCGCGTCGGCGAGTCGGTAGAGCCGGTAGAGGAGTCCCATCCGGTCCACGACGACGACCGCTGGCGGACGGTCCCCATCGATCGCGGCCGCCGGCGTGGCGCCGGCGCCGATCCGCGTCGCGCGCAGGCCGACCCCCGCGGCGCGGCTGGCGATCCTCTCGACCGCCGACTCGCTCGGTTCGTGCGGGACGACGACGGCGACGAGCCCGGGGTGCCGTTCCCTTAGACGGGCGACGGCCGGCAGCACCACCGCCTCGTCCGCGGGCCAGGTGCTTCCGGCGACCACGATCGGTCCGGCCCCCGGAGGAGGCTGCCAGGCGGGAGGAAGAGACGCCGCCTCCTCGACCCTCGCCAGGGAGACGTCGATCCGGGTGTCGCCGGTCACCGCCACCGCCTCGCGCGGGATCCCCATGCGGGTCAGCAACTGGGCATCTTCTTCCGTCACCGCCCCGATCGCGCGGAACTCCCGGTACAATCGCCCCGTCAGGGCCCGGGCCTTCCACTCCATCCGCGCGCTGCCACCCGCAAGCCGGCAACAGGCCTGCGCGAGCGGGATGCCGCGGTCGGCCGCCGTCCAGATCAGGTTGGGCCACAGCTCGCCGGCAACGAGGATGATCGCGTCCGGGTCCAGCGATTCGATCTGGGCGCGCATCGCCGCGGGCCAGTCGAAGGGCAGGTAATCGGCCGCGTCGGGAGCCTGCCAGCTCGCGACCATGCGCTCGGCGGAGGGCGAGAAGTACGAGTAGAAGAGCGCGCCGTCGGGGTACTCCGCGCGGATCGCGTCGCCCAGGGGACGGGCCTGGAGGGTCTCGCCGGCGCTCGCCGCGTGGAGCCAGATCCGGGGGTGCCGCCCCTCGGTCCCGAGCGCCGCCTCCCGCCACCGTTGCTCGAGGCCGCGGCGGGCCTCGATCCCGCGAGCGAGCTTGGGCTGGACGCGCGACAGGCCGGCCAGCGCGAGCCGCGCGGCGGGGACGACCAGCCCGTTGTACGCCAGCGGCCAGAACCGGCCCCGGAACGAAGAGAGCCGGAGGGACTTCCCTCCGGCTCTCTCGATGTCGCTGCCTTGCGAGCCGCTCAGATCGCGTCGACCCGCTCGATTCCCGGCACCATCTCGCGCAGCCGCTGCTCGATGCCACGCTTGAGCGTCATCGTGCTCATCGGGCAGCCTCCGCAGGCGCCCATCATGCGCAGCGTCACCACCCCTTCCTCGATGTCCAGAAGCTCGACGTTGCCGCCGTCCATGGCGATGGCGGGACGGATCGTGTCGAGCGCCGCTTCCACGCGCTCACGGAGGGCATCTCCGTCGTGCGTCTCGGCGACCTCGGCCTCGGTAGCGCCGGGCCGGTCCAGGAGCGTCGTATCGATTCTATCGTCGGTCATTTCGCCCACCTCCGTGGGAAGGAATTCGCATTCAAGGTAGGAGCTGGAAGTGAGGTGGGCAACGGCGCGCCTACGATGGTGGGTCCGCGATCGGAGCCGCTTTCAGCTCGCGGTCCGGCGCCGGGCGGCCTCGTGACGGGCCTCGCGCTCATCGCGGAGCCGGGCCAGCAGCTCGTGGAGCTCGGCGTAGAGCGGCTCGACGGGACCGGGGTCGGCCAGACCGCCTTCCTTGCGCATCCGTCCGCGCTCCAGCATGTGCATCATGCTGGTCTTGTCGTGGAGCTCCTCGATGACCGTGTTGTAGAGCTCGGTCTCGCTCCGGAAATAGTTCTCGAGCAGGTTCCATACGAGCTCGTTCGCCGGCGCCTCGTCCGTGGCCCGGTCGCGCATCAGGGCCCGCACCTCGAGGAAGAAGTTCAGCATGAACCCCTTGTAGGCGATCTGGGCGTGCTGGAAGAGCGCACGGTGGAGCGCCCGCAGGTGGAGCACCAGAGCCGCGACCGAGATCGCGAGCAGGATCAGCGCGGTCACGACGACCAGCTCGAACGCCGAGGCTCCGGCCAGGTACAGTGCGGCGTAGGCGGCCCCGATCGCGGCGACCGCCACGATCCCGCCGAGGACTTTGAAGATGCTCTTGAGCATGGCCGCGCACGAGAGTAGTCGTGGAACGGGGCGTTGGCAATCGGGTAGACTTGCGAACATGCCGGAGCCCAAGCGCATCCTGTGGGTCGACGACGAGATCGGCGGACTCAAGTCCCACATCCTGTTCCTCGAGAATCGCGGCTTCGACGTCCAGACCGCCCCCAACGGACAGGACGCCCTCGCGCTGCTCGGCGAGAACGGCTTCGACTGCGTGCTCCTCGACGAGCAGATGCCGGGCATGCGCGGCATGGCCGTGTTCGAGGAGATCCGCGACCGGCATCCCCGCCTGCCGGTCGTGATGGTGACCAAGAGCGAGGAAGAGGGGCTCATGGACCAGGCGATCGGCCGCCGGGTGGACGACTACCTCGTCAAGCCGATCAATCCCAACCAGGTCCTGTCGGTCCTCAAGCGCCTGCTCGAAGGCTCCCAGATCCGCCATCAGACGATCGCGCAGGAGTTCAGCCGCCGGTACCTGGAGCTCGAGGACGAGCGGAAGAACCGCGTGACCTGGGACGACTGGGTCGGGCTGTACCGGGAGCTCCTGAGCTGGGAGATGCGCCTGATCGAGGCCGGCGAGCGGGGACTCCTCGAGAGCCAGCGCGAGGTCATGAAGGCGGCCAACGCCGATTTCGTGCGCTACGTCCGGGAGCGGTACCGTGGGTGGGTCGCGGCCGAGCACGGCGAGCGCCCCATCCTCTCCCCGGACGTCGTCGAGCGTTACGTCCGGCCGCTCCTCGAGGCCGACGACGGCCCGGTGTTCCTGGTCATCATCGACTGCCTGCGCCTCGACCAGTGGATGGCGATCCAGGACTCGCTGACCCCGCTGTTCTCGATCCAGGAGGAGTTCGCGGGATCGATCCTGCCGTCGGCCACGCCGTATTCGCGGAACGCGATCTTCAGCGGCTGGTTTCCGCGGCGGATCGCCGAGCGGCATCCGGAGCTGTGGGTGGGCGACGCGGACATCGAGGGCTCCCTCAATCCGAACGAGCGGGAGCTCCTGGAGCTGCAGCTCAGGCGCAAGGGGCTCGGCGCGGCCTGCCCGGTCCAGTACCAGAAGGTCTTTACCGCCGACGAAGGCGCCGCCGCGCTCAAGCGGTTGCCGCAGTGCTTCCAGAGTCGGCTGTCGGCGTTCGTCTTCAACTTCATCGACGTGCTGACGCATGGCCGCTCGGAGTCGGAGATTCTGCTCGAGATCGCGCCCGACCCCGAGGCCTTCCGCTCGCTGACCCGCTCCTGGTTCCTGCATTCGGCGATCTACGAGCTCCTACGCCAGGCCGCGCGCCATGGCGTGCGCATCGTCCTCACGACCGACCACGGCTCGGTCCACTGCCTGCGCCCGGCCACGGTCTACGCGCGCAAGGACGCCTCGCAGAATCTGCGGTACAAGTTCGGGAACAACATCCACGCC
>DASSBK010000031.1:0-8871 GCA_035698825.1 Gemmatimonadota bacterium | reverse complement strand
AGCTGGGCCGAGCGAAGGGCGACGAACAGGTTCTGGACGAGCTCCCGCCCCAGCCCCTGGATGGGAACCGTCGCGGCGACCTGGCTCACGTCTCGGCCCTCGGGGCGCCCCAAGACTGGAGCACCTGCGCGGCCACTCGCGCGACGAGCGGATGGCGGTCCGCGCTCGCCTGCTCGACGACCTCCCGGGCGGCCGTCGCTCCCGTCGCACCGAGCGCGATCAGGACGCACGCCGCCTCTTCCGGATCCCGCTTGCGGAGGAGGCCCCTTCGTCGCCGGAATCGCGACACCAGGTCGTCCACGACCTGCTCGCCGCCCAGCGCGCCGTAGGCCTCGTAGAGCAGGCGCTGCTCCGTCAACGAGCGCTCCGCGTCCACCCGCGCCATGCGCTCCGAGACCCTGGGCATGGCCGGGGCGTAGCGGTGGCTTACCAGATGACGCAGGGCGTAGAGCCGGATGGACGGATCGGCATCGTCCACGGCGCGGCTCACGAACTCCAGCGCCTGACCTCCGCCGAAGCTCTTGAGCGCGAGGAGCGCCTCCCGCCTCACTTCCGGATCTCCGTGCGACAACGCCTCACCCAGCGCATCGAGGAACCGGCTGTCGCCGGTCATCCCGACGATGAACGCGGCCGCCCCGGCGACGTGCGGGTCGTCTCCCGTCAGGGCCTGGCGCAGTCCTGCCGGGTCCGTCGCGGCGATCTCGACGAAGGCTGCGCCCATGGCCGGGAACTGGCAGATCCGCTTGATCTCCGGAAGGCCGGCCAGGAGCGCCCGCAGCCGGCCGGCGCCGAACGCGCGCACGAAGCGCCCGGCCTCGCCTTCGTCGAGCTCGCCCGCCAGCAGCCGCGCGCCCAGGCGATTCAGATTCGACTCGCTGAGCGCGCTCTCCTTCAAGCGCGTGAAGGCGGCGCGCGCCTCTTCCGTCGCGGCGGGACTGCCCAGATACGGCTGAAAGATCTCCTCGAGCTCGATCACCCGGCGAAAGATCTGGTCGCGCATGTACTCGGCATGGATCTCCTCGATCATCTCCAGCGCCGGCGTGATGTCGTCCACGACGGGCGCCATCAGCAGCTCGCGCACGCAGGTGAGGACCTCGACGAACAGCGCGCGGCCTTTCTCGTCCTCGAGCCCGCCCTGGAGCTCGGCCATGTCTTCGTCGTCGAGGAAGTACAGCGTGGGATCCGCGAGCAGGACGGTCGGCGGGCGCGCCAGCGCCGTCAGGTCCTCCTCGGTCAGCGACACCTGCAGCGCTTCGCGCTCGCTGTCGCTCAGTCGCTTCTCCGCCGGCGGCTCCCACTCCTCGTCGGAGAGCGTCTCGACGAACAGGTACCGGATATGAACGAAGCGCTTCTCCCAGAGGCGCGCGACGAGATCGAACTCGTCGTCGGCCCGCTGCTGGGACGCCATCCAGACTTCGTCCAGGAAGCCGCCGAGCTCCTCCGCGCTCAGCCCATCGTGGAAGACGATCTGCCGCAGCCCCTCGCGGAAGAGGACGTTGGCCAGCGACTCCGCCCCGGGTGCCTGCTCGTAGACGACCTCCCCGCCGGCGAGGAGCGACGTCTCCCGGATCTCGAGCTCGACGGTGCCCTCCTCCTTGAGGAGCGACGCCAGGCGGCGCGCGGCCACCGACTCGACTTCGATCCGCTGCGGATGCCGGGGGCCATAGAGCCGGCGCACCTTGAATACGCGCACGAGCTCCTGGACGAGCTCGGTCGCGGCCGCCACGGCGGTCTGTGGGTCGGAGACGCTCACCCTGCTTCCGAAGCGCTCTCCAGCGCGGCGATGGATTGCACGTCCTTGTCTCCTCGCCCGGACAGGCAGACGATCGTCCGGGTACCATCCGGCAGGATCGGCGGGCGGCGCAACAGCGCGGCGATCGCATGCGCGCTCTCGACCGCCGGGATGATGCCCTCGAGCTCGCTCGTGCGATGGAACGCGTCCAGCGCCTCGGTATCGTCCACCGCCAGATACGTGACGCGGCCGCTGTCCCGGAGCGCGGAGTGTTCGGGACCGACCCCCGGATAGTCGAGTCCGGCCGCGATGGAATGGGCTCCAGCCACCTGACCATGATCGTCCTGGAGGAGGTAGCTCCGCGCGCCGTGCAGGACTCCGGGCCTGCCGCGCGAGAGCGTGGCCGCGTGCCGGCGGTCGAGCCCCTCTCCCGCGGCCTCGACGCCGTACAGAGCGACCGGATCGTCGAGAAAGGAGTGGAACAGCCCGATCGCGTTCGAGCCTCCGCCGACGCACGCGACCGCCGCGCCCGGAAGCTCGCCCCAGCGCTCGAGGGATTGCGCGCGGGCCTCGCGGCCGATCACCGACTGCAGCTCGCGAACGATCGTCGGGTACGGGTGGGGCCCGACGACGGACCCGATGACGTAGTGGGTCGTCTCGACGCGGGTCACCCAGTCGCGGATCGCCTCGTTGGTGGCGTCCTTGAGCGTGCGCGTTCCGGAATCGACCTCCACCACCTCCGCGCCCAGGAGCCGCATCCGGTACACGTTCAGGGCCTGTCTCCGCGTGTCCTCCGTGCCCATGAATACCACGCACTCGAGGCCGAAGCGCGCGCAGGCGGTCGCCGTCGCGACCCCGTGCTGGCCGGCGCCCGTCTCGGCGATGATCCGCCGCTTCCCCATCCGCAGGGCGAGCAGGACCTGTCCCAGCGTGTTGTTGATCTTGTGCGCGCCGGTGTGGTTGAGGTCCTCGCGCTTGAGCCACACGTCCGCCCCCGCCTCGGCCGAGAGCCGCGGCGCATGCGTCAGCGGGGAAGGCCGGCCGACGTAGTCGGCGAGGAGCGCGTCGAGCTCGGCGTGGAACGCCGGATCGGCCCACGCCTCGTTCCAGGCCAGCTCCAGCTCGTCCAGCGCGTAGACGAGCGTCTCGGGAACGTAGCGGCCTCCGAACGCGCCGAAGTACCCCGCCCGACCGCTCTTCGGGACCACCCCGCTCATGGCGCCGGGTCGGTGACCTGCGCGGCGCGGGCATCCCTCGCGCGCCGCACGAACTCCACCACGAGCCGCGGGTCCTTGACGCCGGGGCTCGTCTCGAGGCGGCTGCTGGCGTCGACGCCGTCCGGACGCGCCTCCTCGATCGCGCGCGCGACGTTCTCCGGGCTCAGCCCTCCCGCCAGGAAAAGCGGCACGATCCGCCGCGAGGCCGGGAAGCGCTCCCCCACGCGCGCCCAGTCGAGCGCGCGCCCCGAGCCGCCGCTACCAACGTCGAGGAGGAGTGCGTCGACGGCGGCCTCGTAGCCCGTCTCCCCTCCCTCGCGATCGGCGGAGACGGCCTTCCATACCGGAATCCCGGCCAGCTCGCGGATGGCGCGGCACTGCTCCGGCGACTCCCCTCCATGGAGCTGGATCGCCGAGAGGCCGAGCGCCCGAGCCGTCCGGGCCACCTCCTGGGGACGCATGTGGGCGAAGACGCCGACCCAGGCGGCCGGCACCGCGCGCGTCAGCGCCGCGGCCCGCTCTTCGGTGACGCGACGCGGCGAGGGACAGAGGATCAACCCCAGGTGATCGACACCCGCCTCGACCGCCGACCGCGCTGCCTCTTCCGAAGTGATGCCGCAGATCTTGATCCGGAAGGAGAAGGACACGTCGAGAAAAGTACAAGGTTTCGGGTCTTCCGTTGACTGCGGGCCGATCACCCTGAGCGGCCCGCTTCCCTTCCTGCTGCCACCAGCCGCTCGAGCGCGTCCCCCGGATCCGTCGCGCGCGAGAGATGCTCGCCGACCAGCACCGCGTCGGCCCCGGCGTCCCGCGCCCTGCGAACCGCCTCGGGGTCCGCGATCCCGCTCTCGGCGACGATCACGGCGTCGGACGCTTCGCGGCGCAGCCACTCGATCGTCGACAGCGCCGCATCCGCGTCGACCGCGAGCGTCGACAGATCGCGCGCATTTACGCCGATGACGGAGGCGCCGGTGTCGATCGCCGCGCGTGCCTCCGCGCGGCCGTGGATCTCGATGAGGAGCCCGAGGCCCGCGCCGGCGCTTTCGGCCACGAGCGCGTCCAGTGCGCTCCGATCGAGCGCTGCCACGATGAGGAGTGCCGCGTCCGCGCCCGCGGCGCGGCTCTCCCACACCTGCCACGGATCGACGAGGAAGTCCTTGCGGAGGACGGGGACGGAGACGGCCGGCGCCACCGCCTCGAGATCGGCCAGCCGACCGTCGAACTCGGCGTCCGTGAGGACGCTGATCGCCTGCGCGCCTCGCTCTTCGTAGAGGCGGGCCCGGGCCGGCGCGTCGATTCCGGCGTCGAGGGCCCCCGCGCTCGGGCTTCCCCGCTTGACTTCGGCGATCACCGACACGCCCTGTCCCCGAAGGGCATCCGCAAGCGATCGCGCGGAGGGCCTTTCCGTGGCGAGGCGCTCGAGCTCCGCGCCCGATCTCCGGCGGCGGGCGCGCTCGACTTCCGTGCGCTTTCGCGCCAGCGCGCCCGCGAGGAAGCCCGAGGGGGGGTTGACTTTCGGCATTTGTTCGGTCAATCTTGACCGTGTCCACCGGATGGCGCCGCGTGCGGCCAGCGCACGCTGAGCAGTCCACGAGGAGAGCGGAGAGATGAAGCTAACCAGGCGACAGCGGGAAATCTACGACTACCTGGCCGAATTCATCGAAAGCAACGGGTATGCGCCGAGCCTCGAGGAGATCGCGGCACGCTTCGGGCTGAGCTCGGTGGCGACCGTCCACGAGCATCTCGAGAACCTCGCGGAGAAAGGAGCGGTCCGCCGCGATCCGCACAGGAGCCGCGCGATCGAGCTGACCGACGGGGGCGGCCGTGGATCGCGCGAGGCCGCGGTGCTTCTCCCGCTCCTCGGCCGCGTGGCCGCCGGGCAGCCGCTCGAGGCGGTCCCCGAGGACGAGACGCTCGCGGTTCCCGAGTCCATGCTGGGCCGTGGCGAGACCTTCGTCCTGCGCGTCGCCGGCGACTCGATGATCGACGAGCACATCGAGGACGGCGATTACGTGATCGTCGAGCGCCGCGATACGGCGCGGAGCGGCGAGCGGGTGGTCGCACTGATCGACGGAGAGAACGCCACCCTCAAGACGTTCTTCCGCGAGCCCGACGGACGCGTCCGGCTCCAGCCCGCGAACGAGCGGCTGGCGCCGCTCTACTACGAGGCCGCGCGGGTCCGGATCCAGGGGGTCGCGATCGGGGTGCTGCGGAAGTACCGCTAGCCCGACGCGAGCCGCGCGGTCAGGTCCACCAGGCGATCGAGGAGCTCCGCTCCCTGTCCCGAAGCGATCGTCTCGCGTGCGCGGTCGACGCCAGCGCGCAGGGTCTCCGCCCCGCCGCCGACCCATATCCCCGCGCCCGCGTTGGCGGCCACCACCGCCCGCTGGGCCTGGCTGCCCCGTCCCTCCAGAACGCCCCGCAGGATCGCCGCGTTCTCGGCCGCGCCGCCCCCCGCGATCTCGCGGATCTCGAACGTGGGCAGGCCCAGGTCCAGGGGCTCGATCACCGATTCCTCGACCTCTCCTCCCCGGATCGACGCGATCCGGGTAGGCCCGCACACGGAGATCTCGTCGAGCCCCTCCATGCCGTGGACGACGACGGCGGCTTCCGCGCCGAGCTCGCGAAGCACGCCTGCGATCCGTGGCACGGCGTCGGCACGCGGCACGCCCACGAGCTGCCGCCGCGCGCCCGCGGGATTCGTCAGCGGACCGAGCAGGTTGAAGATCGTGCGGATCCCGATCTCGCGACGGGCCTGAGCCGCATGGCGCATGGCCGGATGGAAGCGCGGCGCGTACAGGAACCCGATCCCGAGCTCGTCGATCGAGCGGCCGACGCTCGCCGGCTCGAGGTCGATCGTCACGCCGAGGGCCTCCAGGACGTCGGCCGACCCGCAGCGGGAGGACGCGGCGCGGTTGCCGTGCTTCGCCACGGCGATGCCCGCCGCGGCCACGACGAGCGCGGCTCCGGTCGAGACGTTGATGCTTCCGGAGAGGTCGCCGCCCGTCCCGCAGGTGTCGACGAGCGGCTCGCGATTCGTGGGGACGCGCGTTGCCCGGGCCCGCATCACGCGCGCTGCCCCCGCGATCTCCTCGGAGGTCTCGCCTTTCGTCGCGAGAGCAGCGAGGAGCGCCGCGATCATGGACGACGGGACGCTCCCGTCCATGATCCGCGCGAACAGAGCTTCGGACTCCGCCGCGCTGAGGTCGGTGCCCGCCGACACGGCCTGGAGACCCGCCAGCGGATCGCCCGCGGCGAGCGTCGGATCGCCCTTCATGGGCAAACCACTTCGCCGCCGGCTCCGGCGCTCGATCGCGCCGCGCGAGGCGCGAACCGCCCGGGGACGGCGGGGTACACGAGGAAGGCGTGAACGGCGAAGGGCTCCATCGGACGGCCGGCCAACGTAGCCGGTGGGTGCGGGATCCAGCAAACGTGACCCCGAACCGTTTCCCCGCGAGATTGCATGCGTGTGCGCGTCCGGGCCGTCCTCCAGTACGACGGAACCTCGTATCGCGGCTGGCAGCGCCAGGCGGACGCGAGCACGATCCAGGCCGCCTGCGAGGAAGCGCTGGAGCGGATCGTCGGGAAGACCGCCGTGGTCGCGGCCGGACGTACCGACACGGGCGTCCATGCCCGTGGTCAGGTCGTCCACTTCGATCACGACGCTCGCCTGTCGGTGCGGGATCTCCGGCGCGCGTGGAACGCGCACCTGCCCGACGCGATCTGGGTCGCCCGGCTGGCGCGCGCGCGTCCGGACTTCCACGCGCGCCACGACGCGGTCGCCAGGACGTATCGTTATCAGCTCGGGCTCGGCAGGGTGGCGGCCTCTCCCTTCGTTCGTCGGTTCGCATGGCCGATCCAGCGGCCGCTCGACTGGGAGGCGATGAACATCGCGACGGAAGCCCTTCTCGGGGAGCACGATTTCCGGCGCTTCGCGAAGGGCTCTGGCGAGCACCGGACCGCGGAGGAGCGGCCGCCAGGTCGATGCTCGGTACGGGCGGCGCGCTGGCTCCGTTCGCGCGACGGGCGCGCGCTGGAGATCACCGCGGATCGCTTCCTGCGGCACATGGTGCGGGCGATCGTGGGATCGATCGTTGCGGTAGGGCTGGGGCGGATCGGCGCCGATGAGGTCCGGGCCGCACTCGCGCCCGGCGGGGCCCGGCCGCGGGCGAGCTACGCTCCGCCCCAGGGTCTCTTTCTCTGGGAGGTCGAATATTAAGATCCGCAAGGACATCCTGATCACGGCCGTGGTCGCGGCGACGCTGGGCGTGGGAGTGGCGTGGTGGGCGGCCGCCCGTCCCGGGCCGGCAGACGGCGGGCTCTCCGCCGCTATCGCGCAGACACCGTCCGAATCGATCGACATCTCGCGCCGGAACGCGATCGTGACCGCGGCCGAGGAGATCGGACCTGCGGTCGTGTCGGTAAACGTCGTCGCCACCCAGGTCGTGCGTGAGCGATCGTTCTTCGACGACCCGTTCATGGACCCGTTCTTCCGCGGCCTGTTCCCGCCGCGCGAGCGGCTGCGGCAGGTCCAGAGCCTCGGCTCGGGGTTCATCGTCTCGTCGGACGGATACATCCTGACCAACCAGCACGTGGTGGCCGGAGCCACGGAGATCGTCGTCACCCTCATGGACGGTCGGCAGCTTCCCGCCGAGCCGGTACAGTCGGACGAGGTGACGGACCTCGCAGTGCTCAAGGTCGAGGCGGAGGACCTCCCCACCGCACCGCTCGGGAACTCCGACGACATCCTGATCGGCGAATGGGCGATCGCGATCGGCAACCCGTTCGGCTACCTGCTGGCCGACCGCAACCCTTCCGTCACGGTCGGGGTGATCAGCGCGACCGGTCGCGACGTCCGCCCCGAGCCGGGCGAGGGCCGCACCCAGGCCTGGTCGGGGATGATCCAGACCGACGCGGCGATCAATCCGGGAAACTCCGGTGGTCCTCTCGTCAACGCGGCGGGCCAGGTGATCGGCGTCAACGCATTCATCTTCTCCGGAGCGAGCGGCGGCTCGATCGGCCTCGGCTTCGCGATCCCCATCAACAGGGCGCGGCGCGTGCTGCAGGACATCGTGGAGTACGGGACGATCCGTCGGCCCTGGTTGGGGCTGCACCTGGCACCGGTCCCGAACGACGACGGACGCGTGCCCGCCGGCGCGCGTGTCATCGGAGTCGACCCTGCCAGCCCCGGGGAGCGCGCAGGCATCCAGCCCGGTGACGTCGTCGTCGAGGCGGGCGGGCGGCCGCTGCAATCGCCGATCGAGTGGGAGGGGAGGTTGCTCGACCTGCCGACCGGGTCGGACCTGACGGTGGTGCTCGAACGGGACGGCGATCGATTCGAGCGCACGCTGACCCCGGAGGACGATCCGCTGCGGAGCGCTCCGCGTATCGAAACGCCGTTCGGCGCCACGATGGTGCTCCTGACGCCGACGCTGGCTTCCCATCTCGGGATCGCATCGCAGAACGGCCTCTACCTCGAGGCCGTGGAAGCCGAATCCGGCTTCCGGCGCCTGGGGCTCCGCGAGGGCGACGTCCTCGTCGCGCTCGGATCGACGCGGCTCGACGGCGCCGACGACGCCGAGACGCTCGTCGAGTTCCTGCGCTCCGGGCAGCGCGGCACCCTGTTCGTGGAACGCGACGGCCAGATGGGCCGCGTGGATATCCGCTGAGGACCACTTCCCTTTTAGCGAGGAGCCGATGACAACGAGATCGACCCGCGCGATCACCGACCTCGAACTGCCCCTTCCCCACGTCAGCCGCGGGAAGGTCCGCGAGATGTTCGCGCTCGGTGACGACCTGCTGCTCGTGGCGACAGATCGCCTGTCGGCGTTCGATATCGTCTTCCGCGAGGGGATCCCCGGCAAGGGACGCGTGCTGACGGGCCTTTCGGACTTCTGGCTGGATCGTCTCGACGCGGCCGCG
>DASSBK010000030.1:0-9047 GCA_035698825.1 Gemmatimonadota bacterium | reverse complement strand
TTCCACTCGCCGCTCATGGCCCCGGCCGTCGAAGCGCTGCGCGAGGCGCTGGAAGAAGTCGAGATCCGAAAGGCGGCGATCCCCGTGGTGGCCAACGTGAACGGCCGGCCGACCGTCGACCCCGGCGCGATCCGGGAGCGGCTGATCGAGCAGGTGAGCGGCGCGGTGCGCTGGACGGATTGCGTCCTCGCGCTTCGTGACATGGGGGTCCGCGAGCTGCTCGAGCCCGGGCCCGGCCACGTCCTCACCGGGCTGGTGAAGCGGATCGATAAATCGCTCGAGGGTCGGGTGGCGGGAAACAGCCACCAGATCGAGGAGGTAACCGCGGCGTGGGCGTGACGATCGATCTGAGCGGCAGGCGCGCGCTCGTGACCGGCGGCAATCGCGGCATCGGTCGCACGATCGCCGAGCGTCTGGCCGATGCCGGCGCTGACGTGGCGGTCTTCGCGCGCAGCGCGGAGTCTGTCGGCGAGGCGGCGCGCGCGCTGTCGGAGCGCGGAGTGCGGGGCCTGGCCCTGGTCGGAGACGTGGGATCCGACGCGGACGTCGAGCGGGCATGGGACGAGCTCATGAAGGAGTTCGGCCAGCTCGACATCCTCGTCAACAACGCGGGTATCACCCGCGACGGTCTCCTGCTGCGGATGAAGCCCGAGGACTGGCACGCCGTGCTCGACGTGAACCTGACGGGAGCGTTCCGCTGGTGTCGGTTGGCGGCGAAGCAGATGCTTCGCCAGCGCAGCGGAACGATCATCAACATCTCGTCGATCGTCGGGGTGATCGGCAATCCCGGTCAGACCAACTACGCGGCATCGAAGGCCGGCCTCATCGGGTTCTCGAAGTCCCTGGCGGTCGAGGTGGCGGCGCGCGGGATAACGGTGAACGTCATCGCGCCAGGATTCATCGAGACCGAGATGACTCACGTTCTCGGGGAGGAGGCCCAAGCGGAGTTCCTTTCCCGCATCCCGCTCGGCAAGCTGGGCACGACCGCGGACGTCGCCGATCTGGCGCTGTTCCTCGCTTCGCCTATGAGCGACTATATTACCGGCCAGGTTATCTGTGTCGATGGGGGTCTTACGCGTTGAGATCGTCGAACTCGTCCGGGAGGAAAGCGCATGTCTGTTGAATCGCAGGTAAAGGAGATCATCGTCGAAAACCTCGGTGTGGACAACGAGAAGGTCACCGAGGACGCGTCGTTCGTCGAAGATCTCGGGGCCGACTCGCTCGATACCGTGGAGCTCGTGATGGCGTTCGAGGAAGAGTTCGACATCGAGATCCCCGACGAAGACGCGGAAAAGCTCACCACGGTCGGCGAGGCGATCGCCTATCTGAAGGGCAAGACAGAAGCTTAGCCCCGATGGGACGCCGCGTAGTCGTCACCGGGATGGGCCTCCTGACCGCGCTGGGCAACGACCTGGCCACCACGTGGAAAGCCCTTCTCGAGGGACGCTCCGGCGTGCGTCGGATCACGCGCTTCGATCCCGAAGGTTTCGCGACCCAGATAGCCGCCGAGGTCAAGGATTTCGAGCCCGAGCGCTGGATCGAGAAGAAGGAGACGCGCCGGCAGGACCTCTTCACGCAGTTCGCCGTGGCGGCCGCCAGCATGGCGGTGGAAGACAGCGGGCTCGAACTGCCCGGCGGCGACGGCCATCGGGTGGGGGTCATCATCGGGTCCGGGATCGGCGGCATACGAACGCACGAGGTGCAGAACCAGCGCTACCTCGATGGCGGCCCTTCGCGCATCAGCCCTTTCTACATACCGATGATGATCCCGGACATAGCCAGCGGCATCGTTTCGATGCGGTTCGGGGCCAAGGGGCCGAACTACTGCACGGTTTCGGCCTGCGCTTCGAGCGCCCACGCGATCGGGGACGCGTTCCGCCTGATCAAGCACGGGGACGCCGAGGTGATGATCGCCGGCGGGACGGAGGCCGCTGTCACGGCCATGTCGGTGGGAGGATTCGCAGCCATGAAGGCGATGTCGACCCGCAACGACGAGCCCGAACGGGCCAGCCGCCCGTTCGACGCCGAGCGCGACGGGTTCGTGCTGGGAGAGGGCGCGGGCATGGTCGTGCTCGAGGAGCTGGAGCACGCGCAGGCCCGGGGCGCTCGCATCTATGCCGAAGCCCTGGGGGTGGGGATGACGGCCGATGCCTACCACATCACCGCCCCGGCCCCCAACGGCGAGGGCGCCGCGCGCGCCATGCGGCGCGCCGTCGAGGAGTCGGAGCTGCCGGTCGAGCGGTTCGACTACATCAACGCCCACGGCACTTCGACCCCCTTCAACGACGAGTTCGAGACGATGGCCATCAAGTCGGTGTTCGGCGACCACGCGCACGAGCTCATGGTCGGATCGACGAAGTCGATGACCGGTCACCTGCTCGGTGGAGCGGGCGGGCTCGAGTTCGTCATCACGTCGATGGTGTTGCACGAGGGCAATGTCCCGCCCACGATCAACCTCGAGAATCCCGACCCGCTCTGTGATCTGGACTACGTGCCCAACACCATGCGGAGGGCGGAGGTCGGGGCGGCGTTGACGAACTCGTTCGGGTTCGGCGGCCACAACGCGTCGCTCGCGCTCGGCAAATACGAAGAATGACGGGAGGCAGATGATCTGGAAGTGGTTCCGTCGAAAGAAATCCGAATCCGCAGCGCAGCTGAAGGAAGAACGTCTACAGCAGCTGGAACGGATGCTCGGCCACCACTTCACGATCCCCGGGATCCTCACCCGCGCCTCCACGCACCCCTCCTATCTCGATCAATCGGATAATCGCGGAGAGTCGTACGAGCGGCTCGAGTTCCTGGGCGACTCGGTCCTCAACCTGGCCGTCAGCGAGTGGCTGTTCAACCTGCATCCCGATGCGCAGGAAGGCGTGCTCTCCCAACAGCGCGCGCACATCATCTCACGCCGCTTCCTCGCGAATGCGTCCGAGGAGCTCGGTCTGCCCGACTGCATACAGACCGGCGACGATCAGAACCTGCTGGCCGGCGGCGGCCGCCAGAAGATCTCCGCCGACGCGCTCGAGGCGGTCATCGGCGCGCTGTACATCGACGGCGGCTTCGAGGTGGCGCGCTCGTTCATCGAGCGGCACATCCTCTCGATGGATGTGGGCCACGAGGAGGGCTTCCACACCGCGAAGAACCGGCTGCAGGAGACGATCCACGAGCTCGGCAGGGGCCAGCTGACCTATCGCACCACCCGGGCGACTTCGGCCCCCGACAAGAGCCGAGAGGACATCAACTTCCGCTGCCAGGTGTGGCTCGAGGGCGAGCCTCTGGGAACGGGATGGGGACGCACCAAGAAGGAGGCCGAGAAGGAAGCGGCGCTCGACGCACTGGATCGCCTGGACAAAGTCCGCACGGCGTCTTCGCGTCGATAGAGCTCCGCATCTCCTCGGACCGCTGATTCCAGATGGGCGAGTCCAGGCCCGAGATCCTGCCTCGAGTTCTCTCCGGAACCTATGACGACCGCTTCTCCACCGTGGCCTTCATCGGCGGCGGAAAGATGTATCGGCTCGCGCGCGAGCGGCTGGGCACGATCTCGGACGTGCTGGTCAAGGAAACCCCGTTCGGTTGCTCCACGCCGATCCTGTTCATGGAGCACGGCGAGCGGCGTTTCTACCTCATGCCGCGACACGGCGAGCGCGAATACCAGGTCACGGCCCCGTTCATCAACTACCGGGCCAACGTCTGGGCACTGAAGGAGCTCGGTGTAGAGCGCCTCATCGCCTGGACCGGGCCGGGATCCCTGACGCCGAGCTTCCGGGTCGGTGACCTCGTGCTGCCCGACGATCTGATCGACATGACCCGCAATCGCCCGACCACGTTCTTCGAGAAGAAGGGCATCGGCATCCTGCGCCAGAGCCCGACCTTCTGTCCGACCCTCGGCTCCGCCATGGGTCAGGTGCTGACCGAGATGGCGCTCAAGCACGCGCGCGGCGCGGTGTACGTGGTGAGCGAGGGTCCGCGTCACGAAACGCGGGCCGAGGCGCGCGCGCTGCGCGCGATGGGCGGCGATCTCGTCGGCATGACGCTCGCTCCGGAGGCGTTTCTCGCTCGCGAGCTCGAGATGTGCTACCATCCGATCGCCCACGTCACCGCCTGGGCGGAAGGAGTGGGGGAGGACACCGGCCGCGCGGCGGGGCCGGGTTCGGAGGAGGAGCGGCAGGCGCGGATCGACGACACGCTGCAGCTCATGCCGGAGATCGTCTGGAACCTGCTCGAGCTATTGCCGACGACGGCATGGGCCTGCTCGTGCCAGGATTCGATGCTCCGGTACAAGAAGCGAAACCTCATTTCCGATGACTTCCACAACTGGATCTGACCGGGGCGCACATGGCGGGAGGTGAGGATGAGTGAGTCCGATCGCCGGGGGCCCGAGGTGCTGATCGTGGCGGGGTCCGAGTCCGATCGCCCCGTCGTGGAAAAGGCGGAGAAAGTTCTGCGCGACGCGGGGGTGGAGTACGAGTTCGAGGTCGCTTCCGCGCACCGGAACCCGGACCGCGTGGCGGAGCTGGCGAGCGCGGCGGAAGGTCGCGGGATCCGCGTCGTGATCGCGGCCGCCGGCCTGGCCGCGGCCCTGCCCGGCGTGATGGCCGCCCACTCGCGCCTGCCCGTCATCGGGCTACCGGTGGCCGCCGGTGCGCTTCGCGGCATCGACGCCCTCCTCGCGATCGCGCAGATGCCCCCCGGAGTGCCGGTGGCGGCGGTGGGGATCGACGCCGGCGCGAACGCGGCGCACCTCGCGCTCCGGATCCTCGGCCGCACGCGGGCGAGCTGATCCCGATTCGCCGTTGACGGACGCCCACGACCGGTACGCGAGTCCGCTCCTGGAGCGGTACGCGAGCGACGAGATGGCGGCCCTGTTCTCGTCCCGCACGCGGATCCGCACCTGGCGACGGATCTGGATCGCCCTCGCCGAGGCGCAGCAGGAGCTCGGGATGGGCGGAGTGACCGCCGAGCAGGTGGCCGACCTGAAGCGAAACGCGGAGCGGATCGACTTCGCGCGGGCCGCCGAGCTCGAGCGGGAGCTCCGGCACGACGTGATGGCGCACGTGCGCGCCTTCGGGGAAGTCGCCCAGGCCGGAGGACCCATCCTCCATCTGGGCGCGACGAGCGCCTTCGTCGTCGACAACGGCGACCTCCTCGTCATGCGCGACGCGATGCGCGTGGTGGAGCGCAAGTGCCTGTGCGTGGTGGCCGCCCTGGCGGAGTTCGCGGAGCGGTACGCCGACCTTCCCACGCTCGCCTGGACCCACTTCCAGCCGGCGCAGCCGACGACTGTCGGGAAGCGCGCGTGCCTCTGGATCCAGGACCTGCTTCTCGACCTCGACGAGATCGCGTTCCGGATCGGGAGCTTTCGCCTGCGCGGGGTGAAGGGGACGACCGGCACCCAGGCCTCGTTCCTCGCACTCGCCGATGGGGACGGCGACAGGGTCGACGAGCTGGAGCGCCGCGTCACCGACAAGCTCGGCGCGCCTCGGGCGTTCGCCGTCACCGGCCAGACCCACTCCAGGAAGGTCGACGCGTCCTGGGCCGCGACGGTCGCGGGAGTCGCGCAATCGGCAGGGAAGTTCAGCCACGACATGCGGCTGCTCCAGCACCTCGGCGAAGTGATGGAGCCGTTCGGCGCGAGCCAGGTGGGATCATCGGCCATGCCCTACAAGCGGAACCCGATGCGCGCGGAACGGATGAGCTCGCTTTCCCGCTTCGCCATTCAGACCGCGGGCAACCTCGCGTACACCGCCGCCACCCAGTGGCTGGAGCGCTCGCTGGACGACTCGGCCGGGCGGCGGATCGCGGTGCCGGAGCTCTTCCTGACCGTGGATGCGATCCTCATCCTGTATCACGAGATCGCCCGGGGCCTCGAGGTCCACGAAGCCACCGTGACGGCGAACCTCTCCCGCGAGCTTCCCGCGATGGCCACGGAGAACCTGCTGATGGCGGCCGCCCGTTCGGGCGGCGACCGGCAGGAGCTCCACGAGCGGATCCGCGTCCGGGCCCGCGAGGCCGCGGCGCGGATCGAGGGCGGCGAAGGCGGCGCGGGGAGCGACCTCCTGGACCGGCTCGCCGCGGAGCCCGGGTTCGCCGAGCTCCCGGCCGAGGCGTGGAAGCGGGCGCGCGATCCCGGCACCTACGTCGGGCGGGCGCCCGAGCAGACCCGGAGCTTCCTCGCGGACGAGGTGCGACCGCGCCTCGATGCCTGGGAGGGCCCGCTGGAGATGACCGGCGAGGTGAAGGTCTGACCGTCCTGCCGCGGCCGGCCGACGAAGCCGGGATCGCGGCGGCCATCCGGGCCCTGACCCGGGGGAAGCTGGTCCTCCATCCCACCGAGACGGTGGTCAGCCTGAGTGGCGACCCGCACTCCGGCGCCGCCGTAGCGTCCGCCCGCCGTCTCAAGGGCTACCGGACTCCGCGGCCCTTTCTCTGCCTCGTGCCGGGACCCGACGCGGCGCGCTCCCTCTGCGCCGAGTGGCCGGCCGTGGCGGAGCGACTTGCGCGGGCGTTCTGGCCCGGCCCTCTGACGCTCGTGCTGCCGGCGTCCGCCGAGGCCCCGGTGTCGGTCCAGGAAGCGGGGAGGATCGCGCTCCGGCCGGCGGCGGATGCCGTTTCGGCGGCCCTCGTCACGGCCTGGGGAAGGGCGCTCTTCTCGACCAGCGCGAACCGGCGTGACGAGCCGCCCGCCGTAGAGGTGCCGGCGGCGCTCGAGTCGCTGGCCGGCGCTCCGGGAGGGAATGCGATCGAGGTCGCGCTCGTGCCGGTCGGCAAGGCGGACGTGTCGGCGGCCGAGGCGATACCGGCCCACCGCCCTTTGCCGTCGACGATCGTCGACGCCGGCGCGCGTCCGCCGCGGATCGTCCGCGAAGGCGCGATCCCGGACCATGCGATCCGGGAGGTCGTGGGCGATCTCCAGGACCGCCGGTAACTTCGCTCCATGACCTCGCGCCCCTACCGCGTCCTCGTCGTCTGCACCGGCAACACGTGCCGCTCGCCGATGGCCGAGGGCCTCCTCCGGGCACGCTTCGCGGAACTGGGAGTCGACGCCGAGGTCCGCTCGGCGGGCACGTTCGCCGTGATCGGCGGGGCGGCCCAGCCGTACGCCGTGGCGACGGCGGCCCGCGCGGGGGTCGACATATCCGGCCACGTCGCCCGACAGCTGGACGAGCAGCTCGTCGCCTGGTCGGACACCGTGCTCTGCATGGCGCGGTCCCACGCGACCGCCGTCAGGAACATCGACTCGACGGCCGACGTGCGACTCGTGGCCGAGCTCACTCCCGACCGTGCGGTTCCGGGGGACGAGATCCGGGACCCGATGGGCTGGGACGAGGAGGTCTACCGGGAGGTGTTCGAGGACATGCGGACGTGTCTCGAGGCCTTCGCTGAACGCCACGCCGAGCTGACCTCCTCGGCCGGGGCGGAGCTCTCCTCGGAAGCCGGACCGGCTGGCGCCGGAGGCGACTGAAGGGCGCCGCTCGACCCTTCGGCGCATTTTCCCGCCGGCTATTCCCTGTCAGAGAAGATCCAACCTGTCCAATCGGCGACCGCCAGCGGTTGACTTCGGGTGCCGGGCGCCTTTAGAATGGCTCGTCCGCCTCGGCGGTCAACCGACTTTTTTCATTCATCCCCCCCATCGCCCACTTCCTCACGGAGGACGAGAAGGGATCATGCGATTGAGATGTCTGCTCGCGGCCGGAATCCTGGCTGGAGCCATAATACTGCCGGACGCCGCTGACGCGTCTACGGTCCCCCTCCCTGCAGTTTCCCCCGATGAATCCGATTCCCTCTACGCCGTGGCGGGCGACCTATACGCCGCGCGCCGTTATCGCGAGGCGATCCCGCTGTTCGAGCGCGTGGTGGAGATCGATCCGCGGAACGGCAACGCCTTTGCCCTGCTGGGGGGCTCGTACTTCCAGCTCGGCGACTACCCGCGGGCGATCGCGGCGTTCGAACAGGCGCTCAGGCTCGACGAGGGGATCAAGCTCGCCTACCTGGGCCTGGTGGGCGCCAACTACATGAGCCAGCGCGTGGAGCAGGCGCAGGAATGGGTGCGCAGGCTGGTCCCGATCCTGACCGGCGAGGAACGCGAGCGCTACCTGGCGATGATCTCGGCCCAGTTCCCGGCGCTGGGTCCGGCGGGAACGCTGGCGCAGTAGGGCCTTCCGGCGCCGCCGGGCGCCGATCGCAGTGGAGTCCAGCGGGGGTCGCGAAACCGGCCCCCGCTCCTCGTCCGTTCGTCCGCCCGTATTCCCTCGAGAGCTTCCCGCTGTGGCCGTTCCGCGCGTACTCGGCGCCCTGCTGGACGTGCTCCTGCCGCCGCTGTGCGTCCATTGCGGCGAGCCGGTTCCGGCGGCGCGGCCAGGCGTCTGCCGCTGGTGCCGCGCGACCCTGCGGCCGCTCGGCGCCGGATGCCGGCGCTGCTCGCTCCCGCAGCCGGACTCTCCGGCGGACTGCGGCCGCTGCCGCGACTGGCCGACGGGCCTGACCGCGGTCGCGGCCGTTCGCTATGCGGGCGCCGCGGAATCGATCGCCCATGCGCTCAAGTATCGCGGGTGGACCCACCTCGCCGATCTCTGCGCCGCCGCCATGGCCGACGCCCTGGGAGACCTCGCCGCCGGGCTCGACGTGATCGTGCCGGTCCCTCTCCACGCGGCCCGGCTCAGGGAGCGCGGGTTCAACCAGTCGGCCCTGATCGCCGAATCGCTCTCCGCCAGACTCGGGATCCCGGTCCAGACCGCCCTCGTCCGGTCGCGCGCCACCCGCTCCCAGGTAGGGCTCGGCCGCGCGGCCCGCCGCCGCAACGTCGAAGCCGCCTTCGCCGCGCGCGCGAGCCTCAGGGCGGGGATTGGCGTGTGCCTGATCGATGACGTGGCCACGAGCGGAGCCACGCTCGCGGCCGCGGCCGAGGTCCTCGTCGCGGCCGGCGCCGGCAGGGTGACCGCGGTCACGTTCGCCCTCGCGCTCGACGGGTCGCAACGGTAATTTGCCGCCCCCGCGCAGCCGTTCTCGCTCGCATTCCGGGAAGCCACTTCAGGAGGATACGATGCGCCTTG
>DASSBK010000029.1:0-6454 GCA_035698825.1 Gemmatimonadota bacterium | reverse complement strand
CCGGGTCGCGGAAGGAGAACGCGCGACCGCCGAGGAACGGACGCCGCTCGACCAGCTCGACCTCGCAGCCCGCGCGAGCGAGGCGCAGCGCGGCGGCCATGCCGGCGAGCCCTCCGCCGACGACGATCGCGCGATGGCTGGTCCCGCTCACGCCGTCAAGGCGCGCGTCGCTCCCGCCACGACCCGGGCGACCTTGACGGGCGCCGCGAGCGCCACACGCTCGCGGAGTACGCGCGAGGGATCGTCGGCCATCCGCTCGAGGAGCCCCCGGTACACCGATGCGAGCGCCGCGGGGCAGGGCCGAATCGAGGCGGGGAGAAGGCGGTAGAGACCGGATCCCTCGTGGTAGAGCGCGCGGGCGCGCTCGACCTGATACAGGAACAGCGGCGCGAAGCCCGCGCCCGGGACGCCCGCGACGACGCTCGCCGGATCGACGCCGAACCGGCGCGTCTCGTCCATCGGCAGGTACCACCGGCCCCGCTCTCCGTCCTCCCGGATGTCGCGCAGGATGTTGGTGAGCTGAAGCGCGTACCCGAGATGCTCCGCGGCCCGCTCGGCCACGGCGCCGGACCCGCCGAAGACCCGGAGCGACACGAGTCCGATCACTCCCGCCACTTCCCAGCAGTAGGAGCGCAACGCATCCCAGTCGGCGTACGCGACCGGCTCGAGATCGCGTGCCACTCCGTCGATCAGAGCGTGGAGGTGCGATGGCGCCACAGCGTAGCGCGAGACGGCGTCGGCCAGCGCCGCCCAGCGGGCGTCGGGAGGCGAACCCGCCAGCGCGGAGTCGAGATCGCCGCGGATGCGTGCGAGACTCGATCTTCGCTCGCCTTCGGAGCCCGCGCCGTCGACCGTCTCGTCGGCGAGGTGGAAGAACCAGTATAGAGAGGAGAGGGCCCGGCGGCGCTCGCGCGGAAGGAGGCGGATGCCCAGCGAGAAGTTCGCGGCCGCGCGTCGCGTCGCGCGCTCGCAGGCGGCGTAGCCGGCCGCAATCGGATCGGGCCCGCCCGCCGCGGTGACGGGGGTCAAGCGATTCCGGGCGGCGAGACCCCGACCCGCCACGCCCGCGCGCATTCGGCGAGCAGGAAGCGCGATCGCTGGCGCGAGTCGATCGTCGGTCGGCGAACGAGCGTGTCCTGTCCCTGCCGGTCGATCGCGTCGCAGATCGCCCACCCGCCGCGGGTGAAGGCGCGGACCAGCGGGCGCCACCGCAGCGGCAGTCGGTCGGCGAGCGGCCAGCCGCGCGTCAGGTATTCCCGCGCCCAGTCCACCTCTTCGGCGACCAGGGCGCGCAACGCGGTGGATGCGCACGGCAGGCCGAGCTCCACGTCCGGGTCGAGTCCGTGTCGGCGACAGTCCGAGAGCGGCAGATAGCACCGCCCGCGATCCCGGTCGCGGGCCAGGTCCTGCCAGAAGTTGGCGAGCTGGAGCCCGATCGAGGTCGCGTCGGCCAGCAGGGCGAGGTCCTCGCCGCGAGCGCCCGCGATGCCGAGGACCATGCGGCCCACCGGCGTCGCGCTGTGCTCGCAGTACTCGATCAGCGCGGCGCGGTTCGGATAGCGATGGAAGATCTGGTCGCGGCGGTTCGCCTCTATGAGTCGGAAGAAGAGCTCGGGATCGAGCGCCCGGGCCCTGGCCGTGCGGGCCAGCGCGACGAGAACCGGTCCGTCGGCGGGAGGACGGCCGGCGAGCGCGTCCGCTACTCGATGCCGCCAGGTCTCGAGCAGGACCACACGATTGCCCTCGGCCTCGTCGCCGAGGTCGTCCGTCGTGCGGCAGAACGCGTAGATCGCCGCCAGGTCGCGGCGCTCGGACGGCAGCAGGAGCGGCCCCAGAACGGGAAAGTTCTCGTAATGGGAACGCGCCAGCCGAACGCACTTCTCGTGGGCCGTGCGCTCGTCGTCGATCCCGGCGCCGGGAATGGAACGCAGATCGGTCATGATGAGCTCCGCGAACCTAGGTCTGGCGCGGTCCGGGAGCAACGCTCACGGCGCGATGTCCAGTCGACGGAGAATCTTCTGGAGGCTCTGACGGTGCAGGCCGATCGCGCGGGCGGTGGCGGATACGTTTCCCGCTTGGCGTTCCAGCGCGGCCACGAGGAACGAACGCTCGAACGCTTCGACCGCGCGCTCCCGGGCCTCGGTATACGGCAGGTCGGCCAGCGCGGCGTCGATCGGACCGGGCGAGCTCGTCGCCCCGCTGACGTGCGCGGGAAGATCGGGCACGTCGATCGCGTCTCCCTCGGCGAGCACCACGGCCCGCTCGAGGACGTTGCGCAGCTCACGGACGTTCCCCGGCCAGTCGTACGCGACGAGCGCGCGCCGCGCCGCCGGCGACAGCGATCGCACGGGTCGGTCGTGGCGGCTGGCCAGGTCGGCGATGAAATGGACCGCGATCGCCGGGATGTCGGAGCGGCGCTCGCGCAACGCCGGAAGGCGCAGGGTGACGACCTGAAGCCGATAGAGCAGATCGCCGCGGAACTCGCCGCGCGCCGCCATATCCTCCAGCGGCTGGTTGGTCGCCGCGAGGAGGCGCGCGTCCACGACTCGTGAAGTCGTCGTTCCGACCGGGGTGACCCGGCCCTCTTCCACCGAGCGGAGGAGCTTGGCCTGGGCCGACGCCGCCAGGTCTCCCACCTCGTCGAGGAACAGCGTCCCGCCGTGCGCCGCCTCGAACACGCCCGTGCGGTCGCGGTCGGCGCCGGTGAACGCGCCCCTGACGTGTCCGAAGAGCTCGCTCTCGACGAGGTCGGCGGGCAGCGCCGAGCAGTTGAGCGCAACGAACGGACGGTCGGCACGTGGGCTCTCCGCGTGGAGCGCGCGCGCGGCCAGCTCCTTGCCTGTGCCGCTCTCGCCCGTGATGAGAACGGTTGCCGCCGTCGGGCCCGCCCGGCGGATCGTCTCCGCCACCGCCCGGATCGCCGTGGAATCGCCGACCATGCCATGGAACTCGCCGGCCAGCTCGCGGCGCAGCCGGCGGTTCTCGGCTCGAAGCGACAGGACCTCGTGGGCGTGGCGGACGGTGGCGCGGATCTCCTCGTTGTCGAACGGTTTGGGCAGGTAGTCGTAGGCGCCGAGCTTGAGCGCCTGGACCGCCGTCCGCTCGTCGCCCTGCGCGGTGATCAGGACTACCAGCGTTTCCGGAAAGCGCCCGCGGATCGCCTCGAGAAGCTGCATCCCGTCGATGCCTGGCATCCGCAGGTCGGCGAGGACGAGGTCGGCGGGTGCGCCATCGAGCGCGGAGAGTGCGACCGCGCCGGTTTCGGCCTCGCGCACTTCGTGGCCCTCGGAGCGGAGCAGCTCGCCGAGCGCGAGCCGGATCGCCTCCTCGTCGTCGACGACGAGGAGCCTCAACCGACCCCGCCGCGGGAGAGGGCCGCCGCCATGGGAACGCGAAGTCGGAACTCGGCCCCGCCTCCGGGCGCGTCCGCGACGTCCACGCTCCAGCCCGACTCCTTCGCGATCCGGCGGACGACGGCGAGACCGAGCCCGCTCCCGCCCCGCAGGCTGACGAGGGGCTCGAAGATGCGGTCGCGGTCGGCGACGGGGACCCCGGGCCCGTGGTCGCGGACGGCGATCACGGCGGAATCGCCGTCGGGCCTCGCCCCCAGCTCGACGCGGCCGCCCCCGGGGGAGTGCTCGATGGCATTGAGGAGCAGGTTGAGGATGACCTGCGCCAGGGTCTCGCGAGACGCCGAAACGCGCAGGGAGCCGTGATCCGCGCGGAGCTCGACCTTCGACCGATCGGCACGGGGAGCTAGCAGGATCCGCAGGTCGTCGAACAAGGGCGCGAGCTCGATCGGGCCGGTCTCCTGCGATCTGGTCGCACCCCTGCGGGCGACGCCGAGCAGGTCGGCGACGATGCGCTCGACGCGCCCCACTTCGCGGACGATCACCTCGGCGTATCGACGCCGCGTCGGATCGTCCACCTCGTCTTCGGCGAGCCGCTGGGCCAGTGACCGCACGCCGGTCAGGGGATTCCGGACCTCGTGCGCGAAGGACGCGGTCAGCTCGCCGATCATCGCGTGACGCTGGAGCGCCGCGGCATCGGTCGCCAGCTCCCCTCGACGCGCCGATCGGGTCTCGATGTCGTAGAAGCGGAGTTGGGTCACACCGATGAACAGGGCGATCTGCACGACCACGGTGATCAGCGGCATCGCGTAGATGAAGAAAGAGTCGTCGGTGAGGAAACCCAGGATGATCGACAGGGGCACCACGACGACGAGGAACCCGAGGACGACGAGCCGCGTCTTGCGCCGCGCGCCCTGCTGAAACGCCTCCGGCGCCTCGCGGCGCACGTGGAGGATGGACGCGAAGCCCCACCCGACGATCTGCCACGCGATGGCCGCCCGCGCGTAATTCTCGGGGGCAGAGTCCTGGATGGCGACGACGGTCAGTGGTGCGGTGACCGCGGCGAGCAGGAGGACCCCGACGATGGATCGGCGCCTCACGTCGTGGATGTCGACCAGCGCATCGACGAGGAAGAGCGCGGGGAGCATGTGGACCGACAGCGCGTAAGCGACGCGGATCCCCGGCGTGGCGTCGCCGATCGCGAAGGCCCAGCCCTGGAGCGCGAGCCAGATCATGATGTCCAGCTCGAAGACGACGAACCATCGCAAGGCCCTGCTGCGAGGCGCGAGCAGGAGCAGGAACGACGTGCCGATCAGGTTGGCGCCGAGCGCGAAGAAGGCGATCGCGGCCGGCAGGACGTCGCTCATCGCGCGACCGATGGCAGGGCCATGCTCACAGGAGATCGAGCTCCACGCCAGCGACCAGCGTTCGGCCGTCGAACACCGATCCCACCGTGCGCGGGTTCTCCCAGTTCGCGTCGTAGACGACCGCCGAGGCGTTCTCGCGATCGAGCACGTTCAGGACCTCCAGGTAGAAGACGGCGAAGCGGCCGCCCACCCGTTGAAACCGCGTGACCCGCGCGTCGAGCCGGAAGTAGTCGGGGAGCCGGCTGGACAACGGGTCACCGTAGACGGGCTCGGGAAATCCGTCGCCGTCGGTGGACCCGATGGCCGGCGTGTACGGCCGTCCGGTCGCGTAACGAACCGTGCCTCCGAGCTGCCACGAGTTGAACGTGTACATGCCGACCGCGGTCATCGAATGCGTGACGTCCACCTCCGACGAGATCTGCCCGACGTCGGTCACGTCGATCGAGCCGTCGAGCAGCGAATAGGCGATCCAGCCGCCCCAGCGGTCGGTCTGCGCCCAGCGGACGAGCGCGTCGATGCCCATCGAGCGGCCGCCCTCGATGTCGAGCTCTCCGTCCTCGGAGACGTAACGGTCGTAGGTCTTGACGTACGTTTCTACCTTGAGCGCGGGCCGTCCCTCGCGCTCGACGCCGAATGCCGCATGGCGGGCGCGTCGCGGGATGCCCGCAGGGATCCCGCCGTCCGGCAGGTCGTATCCGATGCGCCAGCGGCCCTGCTGAAACGTGCCGCCCGCGAGCCGCCAGGTCCAGTCGCCCGTCCGCAGCGCGACCGCTATCCGCGGGTCGAGCGTGAGCTCGTTCTCGCCGGGAAGCCGGTCGGCGCGGAGCCCGCCCACCAGAGCCACCGCAGGGACGGGACGGACCTCCGCCTCGACGAAACCCCCGGTGTGCGTGGTGGCGTCGACGGTGTCCCCGAGGGGTCTCGAAGGGGATCCGGGTGCGACCAGCTCGGTCGTCGGCTCGCGGCCCTCGGCGAGCGCGTCGAGGTGCGCGGCCTCCACGCCGAACCGGATCTGGCGACTCTGGCCGGCGCCGAGATCGGCTTCGAGTGTGAGCGCCACGCGCTCGTCCTCGCGCTCGCGATCCAGCACACCGAACGCGAATGCGCTCGACCGGCGGGTCCATGACGCAGTCGCTCGCAGTCCCGCCGCGCCGCTCGCGGAGAGCGCGCGCGCCGAAACGAGACCCAGAGCGGTCCGCCCGCGGCTCTCGAACGGCCCGCGCCAGCCGATCGCGTCGATCTCGCGCGCGGCGACGTCGCCCTCGGCCAGCGCCAGGGCTTTGAGCTGAAGCCCCTGCCGGGGAGTGAATGTGGCCGCGGCCGCGCCTTCCAGCGCGCGCGGCGAAGTCGGGTACTCGTCGCTTTCCCTGTGAAGTGCATCCAGGAGCGAGGTGTCGGTGGCGCGAACCGTGGCCCAGAACCCTGCGTGGGGACCGAGCGGGCTGCGATACGTCGCCCCGCCGCCGACGAAGTTGAGCCCCAGGCGGGCCTGATCCAGGGTCGGGGCACCATCCGTTTCGAGGTCGACGACGCCCGACAGCGCGTCGCCGTAGCGCGCCGAGAAGCCGCCGCTCGAGAAGTAGGCGCGGTGGAGCACGGATGGGTCGAGGATCCCGAAGACGCCACCGTGAAGGGTCTCGAAAACCCCGGCATAGTGGAGCCGCGCGCCCTCCACGAGAACCGGGGCCTCAGAGGGATCCCCGCCACGCACGTACAGGTCACTGCCCTCGGAGGCGC
>DASSBK010000028.1:0-3181 GCA_035698825.1 Gemmatimonadota bacterium | reverse complement strand
GAGCGAGCTCGGCGAGGGGGCGATCGACCGGGCCGTGCGCCACGCCGATCGTCTGCCCGAGCACGAAGCGGTGCTGGTCCGCGCGGACTACGCGCTGCTACAGGGGAACCTGGACGGCGTCGGCCCGCTCGAGCGGGAGGTCCGGCGGCGCCCCGACGACGCCGAGGGCTGGTACATGCTCGGCGAGACGTACTTCCACCTGGGGCAGGCGGCGTTGATTCCCCTTGCCAAGACCGAGGAGGCGTTCGCCCACGCCGTCCAGCTCGACCCTCGCTTCTTCCCGGCTTACATCCACCGGGTCGACTACGCGATGCTGACCGCCGACAGCGCGCGCGCCGGAGCGCTGCTCGACAGCATCGCGCGGCTGACCAATCCGAGCGCCGACGAGATCGGACTGGGTCGCGCGATCTACGACCTCGGATTCGGGGACTCGCTGGCCAAGGAGCGCGCCTGGGGCAAGATGACGACCGACGAGAACCTCGTGGCCCTCGGCCTCCAGGATTTCCGGCACCCGCGCTTCCTCGACGTCGAGAGCCGGCTCTACGATATCGCCGCCCGGAACGGAAGCGTGAACGGGACCGTCCTGGGCGCTTGGAACGAGCTCCATCGCGGCCGACCGTCGGCGGCCCTCGAGCGCGTCGATGCGCCGGGCTTCCCGCTCGTCGCCAGGGTCTCGGTTCTCACGACGGCGCGAATCCAGGGAATCCCCGTGCCCGCCGCGGAAATCGAGGAGGCGGTGGCAATCGATCCGGCGGACCTCCCCTCGCACGCCACGCGCGGGGTCTACTACTTCTTCAAAGGGGCATGGGCGGCGGACCAGGGCCGGGAGGCCGACCGAGCATCCGCGCGAGGGGCGCTGCGAGACCTGGCGACGCGCGCGCGGGTGGACGGGGATTCCGCGGCCGGGCGCTTCGCCGACGGCGCGGGCCTCGCGCTGGATGGATTGCTCGCTTGGAAGAAGGGCGACCTCGAGCTCGCGGTAGACTTCCTCGAGGAAGCCCGGGTCCAGGCGACGGGCCACGGGCCGCAGTGGGCCGTCAACGACGCGATCCGCTGGTGGCTGGCGGAGGTTCTCGTCGAGCAGGGGAAGCTGCACGAGGCCGAGCCATACTTTGCCTCGCTCTGGATCCACACGAAGTCTTACGAACGACTGGGGGATCTCTACGTGAAGATCGGAGAGCGCGACAAGGCGCGAGAGGCGTACGAGATGTTCCTGACTTCGTGGCGGGAGGCCGAACCCGAGATGGCGCCGACCGTGGCGCGAGTCCGCCAGGCCGTTGCGGGGATGGCACCCCTCAGGCGCGAGTGAAGCAGCCGATGGGACTCAGCCGCTTTCGCGATCCGTGTCCTCTGTGGCGTAGATGAGCGGAGCGACCCACGGCACGATCGGGATCTCCCGATCGCCGATCCGCACCGTGATCCCGCACTCCGCGTCGTAGCGCACCACCTCGAACGGCACGCCTTTCTCGAAGCCCATCGCGACCAGCCGGCCGGCCACGTCGTCTTCGTTCCAGCGGATCCCGACGACCCGGCCACGCTCGCCCTTCTGCATGAAGTGGAGGGGGAACTCGACGGTCACGCACGCTCCTGGATGATAATCATTCCTGTCCAGCATACGATCGGAGGGGTGAGGAGTCAATCGGGGGAAAGTTCGGTGTGTTGCCGGTAATGCGTCGTCAGAGCCGGTCCGCTCGGCGCATCACTCTTCCTTCGATGCGGTCGTCACGGCAGGCTCTTCGACGAACACGCGTCGCGCGAGGTCCTGTTCGATCGACAGCGGGTCGCCGTTGCGCTCGATCGTCATCGCCCCGCCGGGCTGCCGCGACACGACCGTGATCCGCGTTCCGGGGACGAGCTCCAGGGAGGCGAGTCGACGGAGGAACTCGGCCTCGCGATCGGAGACGCTGCGCACCACCACGCGCTCGTCGATCTCCACCTCGCTCAGCCGGCGCGTCGCTCGCGCGGGCGGGCGGCCGATCTTCGGCGGGATGGGATCCCCGTGCGGATCGGTCGTCGGGTGCCCGAGCATGGCGTCGATCCGGTCCTCGAACTCCTCGCTGATCACGTGCTCGAGCCGCTCGGCCTCGTCGTGGACGGCGTCCCACGAGTATCCGAGCGCCTCCGACAGGTAGAGCTCGATCAGACGGTGATGGCGGATCACCTCGAGCGCGATCTTCTCGCCGGCATCGGTCAGGGCCACGCCGCGATACGGGACGTACTCGACGAGCCGCATGTCGGCGAGCTTCTGCATCATGTTCGTGGCGCTCGCCGCCGAGACGTCCATGCGCTCGGAGATCGCGGACGTCGAGGCGCGCTCCTCGCCGCGCTCGCGCACCAGGGTGTAGATGACCTTGAGGTAATCCTCGATGGGTGGGGTGATCTCGGGAAGCGGCTGGGCGACCATGCGCCGATCGAATCTGCCGGGGGTGGTGCGCGGCGTCAATCGGGGGGCGTCCCAGAGCCCGGGCCGCATGTCGGCGGGCATGGTATCGTAACCGGGATGGGGATCCCGATCTCGGTCGTCGACGCGTTCACGGACGAGCCGTTCCGCGGCAACCCGGCCGGCGTGTGCCTGCCGCCGATGGACATGGACCCTGCGTGGATGCAGTCCGTCGCCGCCGAGATGAACCTCGCCGAGACCGCTTTCCTCCGCCCTCGAGGGACCGACGAGTTCGACCTCCGCTGGTTCACGCCGCTCGTCGAGGTCGATCTGTGCGGCCATGCCACGCTCGCCTCCGCGCACCGACTCTGGGAGGAGGGAGTGGCGAACGGAACGATCCGGTTCCACACGCGGAGCGGGGTCCTGACGGCTGCGCGCGACGGCGCCGGGATCGAGCTCGATTTCCCGGCCCGGCCGGCGGTCGAGACGCCGCCCCCGCCGGGGCTCGCCGAGGCGCTCGGCGCGCCGTTCGTCTGGGTGGGGATCAATGCGAGCGACGATCTCCTGGTCGAGATGCCGGACGGCGCGGCGGTGCGGACCCTCGAGCCCGATTTCGTCGCCCTCGGCAAGATTCGGGCGCGGGGCGTCATCGCGACCGCGGCCGCCGAGCGGCGCGCCGACGTGGGCCACGACTTCGTCAGCCGATTCTTCGCGCCGCGCGTGGGGATCGACGAGGACCCGGTGACCGGATCGGCGCACTGCGCCCTTGCGCCCTTCTGGGCGGGCCGGCTCGGGCGGACG
>DASSBK010000027.1:0-4641 GCA_035698825.1 Gemmatimonadota bacterium | reverse complement strand
CGTCCTGCCACTCAGGCAGGATGTCGCTCACCTCGAGCGGGAACCCTACCGTTGCGCCTTCCACTAGGAAGTTGCCCGGGATCTGCGGGTTGCGGCTGTCCTCGAACTCCGTGCCACCCACGTCCGGAAGGCCCGTGATCGTGTTGACCACCACGATGTTCTCGTGGTTCAGGAAGTTCTGGACGAGCCCGAACACGCTCAGGTCCAGCGCGTCACCGATCGTGAAGCCCTTCTGCAACCGGATGTCACCCGAATGGAACCAGGGGAGCCGACTGGCGCCGAAGTCCTCGACCGGGAAGCCCTGGCCGTCGGGATCCGTCCGCGTGAACGGCGTGCCCGACTGCGCGTTGTAGGTCAGGAAGGCGCCGAAGTTCTTGAACACCGTCCCCAGCGTCGTCCCCTCCCGGAAGTCCTCCGGGAACTGCAGCGTCAGCTGCCAGTTGATGTTGTGCAGGCGGTCGAAGTCCTCCGGCTGCAGCTGGGTCGGCGGCGTCAGCAGCACGCCCTGGCCCTCCAGCGGATCGAACAGCCGGCCGAACCCGCCCGTGCCCGCCCAGTCCAGCGGCGAGGACGACGTGCCGCGCGCCCACTGCAGCGACCACGCCAGGTTCGTCGACCAGTAGTTCGAGTACCGCTTGTTCAGCGAGATGTCGAACCCCTTGACGTTCCCGTTGTCGCCGTTGACGTACACACGCCGCTCATCGAGCTGCGGGTCGATCGAGCGCGCCTGGAACACGTCCAGGCGAATGGCGCCCTTGCGGTCCCGGTTGTAGCCCACCACGTCCAGCACCAGGTTGTCGCTGATCAGGTGCGTGATGCCCGCTTCGAACGCCGTCGTCTCGATGAAGTCGAGGCTCGGGTTGCCGTACTGGATGTTGTTGTTGCCGCCCGACGCCGCGATGTCCGTCAGGAAGCTCGAGAAGAAGTGCTGCAGCTGCGGCAGCTGGTAGAACTTGCCGTAGCTCAGCCGGACCTGCGTGTCGTCCGTGATCGGATGCGCCACGCCGAGCCGCGGAGCGAACTCGTCCTTGGTCTGGGCATCTTGGACCTCGGCCTCGCGACACTGCGTCGGGCCGAGCGTCGTGATCGAGCAGTCGACGAAGCCCGGCAGCGCCGGGAACACGGTGTTCGGATCCCAGTGATCCCAGCGCAGGCCCAGGTCGATGACCAGGTCACCGTAGTCGAGACGATCCTGCACGTAGGCCGCGCCGAGCATCGGATCCACGTCCCACACGTCGGCGAACACGTTGTCGTCGATGTGCGGGCCGCCATGGTTCAGGTTGATCCAGTTCCACTCCACCCCGACCTTGCCGCGGTGCACGCGGTTGAGCTGCGAGTCGAGGTCCACGCGCAATCCGTACCGGCGCTCGTTCTGCTTGGTGTAGATCGAAGACAGACCGGGCCGGGTGGCGAACAGGTTCCGCTGACCGAACACCGGATCGGGGTTCGTCAGGAACGTGGTCGGAAGGTTGAACGTGGTGTTGGTCAGCGAGTCCTCGAAGAAGAACTCGACGTCGTGGATCCGGTAGTTCAGGAAGTCGTCATCCCAGGTGTCCTCGTCGACCTCACATGCCGCGCCGCAGGAATCTCCGAAGTGATCCTGCAGGATGTCGGAGAGAGCGACCGACTCCGTGGTCCCCTGGAAGAACTTCGACTGGTGGAAGTTGCCGCGGACCTGGAGGTTCAGGTTCCGCTCACCCGTCTGGAAGAGCTGCTGGTCGTACCCCAGGATGAAGTCGTGCGTCTTCGTGCGGGAGTCCGTGTTTCCGGCGAACTGATTGAGCTCCCGACTGACCTGGTAGTTCTCGAACTGGTCGCGCGAGTAGAGGTAGGTGCCGGTCAGCTTGGCGTCGAACGGCAGGAACGCCGTCAGCTTGCCCTGGGCCTGCGTCCGGTCGCCGCGGTTGCCCGGCAGGATCTCTTCGGTCGAGCCCGAGTTGTCGAGCTGGTTCCCGGTCGCCGGGTTGAATCCCGCCGCCGTGGGGAAGAAGTCCGCCGCCCCCGTGGCCTCGAACGAGCCGTAGGCCGTCAACATGTCGGGGATGATCGGGCCCCCGATCGATGCCTGCAGGTTGTTGTAGCCGTAGCTCTGCTCGATCGCGTCGGAGAGCTCGTCGGTCGTGAAGCGCACATTGCCGTGATACTCGCGGCCGCCCTCGCGCGTCACGATGTTGATGATGCCCGACTGCGCGTGTCCGAACTCGGCGTTGAAGCCGCCGGTGATCACGTCCACTTCCTCGACCGCGAAGTTCGAAACGTTGGTCGTGTTGGTCTGTGAGTTGAGGTCCGTGACCAGCACGCCATCGACGAACGTCGCCGACTCGGTGGCGCGGCCGCCGCGGACGATGAAGCCGCAGCCGTTACCCTGCGCGATGCCGCAGTTGAAGTCGTCCACGTAGATCCCGGAGCTCAGCTCGATCACACTCTCGATGTCGCTGGCCGGCAGGTTGCGGGCATCGTCCCCCGTGAACCGCGACTTCGAAATCGTGTTGTCCCGGGCCACGAGCGGTTCGCGCTCGATGGTCGCCACGATGCCTTCGGCCTGCACGACCTCGCTCGACAGCTGGAAGTCGACCGTCATCGTCTGTCCGGCCAGGATCCGCTGCTCGTTGGTCGTCGTTTGATAGCCCAGGTACTGGGCCGTCAGCTGCTCCAGACCGACTGGAACGTTGTTGATGAAGTAGTAGCCGTCTTCGTTGGTCACGTTGCCGAGGTTGGTGCCCTCGACCACGACCTGCGCACCGACCAGGGGCTGGCCGGTTTCGCTGTCGGTGACCGTGCCGATCACCTTGCCGGTGACCTGAGCGAACGCCGCGCTCCCGCTCAACGCGAGGATCGCGAACGTTGCCAGGGCAAGGACCGACACTCGGGCTGTAAAGCCTCTCGCACCAGTCTCTCGCATTCTCTTCTCCTTCGATGCGTGGGTCCCGGCGCTGGACTCGCTCCTGCGCCGGGCGGTCAGGCTGGCGTCTTCGCAGGTTTTCCCTGCGCTACCATTGTGACAGGAGGGGCTTCGTGTTACGAGCGATTTGCAGCGAGGCGCCGCCCGATGCAGTGAAGGGTCCACGAGGAGAAGCAGGAGACTCCCCGATGGCTTCCGGACGGCCGTGGAGCCGGAAGATTTCCGTTTGCAGCCAACGGCTGCTCAGACGCAGGGAACCGCCCCCTCGGGCAGCGAACGGCGCGCGGTGCCCATCGATGAGCGACGCGGTCGATGAGGTCTGCAACCTCCGGGGCGCCAAACCCGTCCTATATCAATGAAACGGCACGTGTTTGAATAAACGCGGGCGCGCGAGTGTCGTTTATCTAGCACTGGGAGAAGCCGCTGCTCTCCTCCTCCTCCTCGGGAGCACATACATGGACCGTATCCGTACGATCATCGTAGATGACGAGCCCCTTGGACGATCCCGCCTCGCCTCCCTCCTCGAACATGAAGACGACATCGATATCGTCGCCCAGTGCGGCGACGGAGTCGAAGCGTTGACGGCCATCGGGGAGCTGGATCCCGATCTCCTGTTTCTGGACGTGCAGATTCCCGAGCTCACCGGCTTCGAGCTCCTGGCCTCGCTCGATCGGTCCGACCCTCCGATCGTGATCTTCGTCACCGCCCACGACGAGTTCGCGCTGCGCGCCTTCGACGTGCACGCGCTCGACTACCTCCTGAAGCCCTTCGACGACGAGCGGTTCCATCAGGCGCTCGATCGTGCCCGCGCACATCTCGAAGATCACGATGCCACGGCGGTGCGCCGCCGACTGATGGACTTTCTGGAGGACACGACCGGGATGCCGACAAACAAAGGAGGGAGCGATGCTGGCCGCCGTCTACTCACGCGCATAGTCGTAAAGGACGGCGATCGGATCCTGTTCCTCAAGGTCGACGACGTCGACTGGATCGAGGCGGCGGACTACTACGCCAAGATCCATGCGCAGGGAGCCACGTACATCATCCGGGAGACCCTGGCCAACCTGGAACAGCAGCTCGATCCCGAGCGCTTCGTGCGCATCCACCGCTCGACGATCGTGAATCTGGATCGGGTGCGGGAGATGCAGCCGTGGTTCCACGGCGCCTTCGTCGTCTTCCTCGTCGATGGGACCGAGCTGCGGCTCAGCCGCTCCCGGCGGGAGCACCTCCAGAGCCGGCTCCAGCAGACGTTCTAGGCTCGACCGGAATCCGCCCGACGAGCTCGGGAGCGACCGCGATTTCGACGGCCGGCACGAGCTCGTCGGCGAGGCGCAGCAGTCGCTCGAGCGGCATCGCCAGGCCCGCCGCCCGGCAGGCCGCGCTGGTTCCTTCACCGAGCGCCGCGCGGGCGCGATCGACCACCGCCCTGTCGTTCTCTTCCCCGGCCGGAGCCAGGGCCTCCGCCCCCGCCATGAGCTCGAGGCAGCGATCGGGATAGCCGTCATCGAGGGCGATGCGCGCGAACCTCGCCAGCCCGCGGCCCACTCCCCACATGTATCCGCTCTCGCGATACAGCCTCATGGCCCGCGCGTAGAGTCTGCGCGCGACGCCCGGCTCGGCAGATTCCCGCATCTCCCCGATCCGCTCGATCGTGGCGGCGAAGTCACCGATGCGCTCGAGCTCCTCCAACGTCGTCGCCGCCTGCTCGAGCATGCGCAGCGCGGCCTCGGGCTCCCCTT
>DASSBK010000026.1:0-10751 GCA_035698825.1 Gemmatimonadota bacterium | reverse complement strand
GGTGTCGTCCGTGATCGGGTGCGCCACGCCCAGACGCGGGGCGATCTCGTCCTTGCTGGTGGCGTCCTGGACGTCGGCCTCGCGGCACTGCGTCGGACCGAGCGTGGTGATCGAGCAGTCGACGAAGCCCGGCAGCGCCGGGAAGACGGTGTTCGGATCCCAGTGATCCCAGCGCAGGCCCAGGTCGATGACCAGGTCGCCGTAGTCGAGACGATCCTGCACGTAGGCCGCGCCAACCATCGGATCCACGTCCCACACGTCGGCGAACACGTTGTCGTCGATGTGCGGCCCGACGTGGTTCAGGTTGATCCAGTTCCACTCCATCCCGACCTTGCCGCGGTGCACGCGGTTGAGCTGCGAGTCGAGGTCCACGCGGATCCCGTACCTTCGCTCGTTCTCCTTCTGGAACAGGGAGGTGAAGCCCGGCCGGGTGACGAACAGGTTCCGCTGGCCGAACACCGGATCGGGGTTCGTCAGGAAGGTGGTCGGGAGGTTGAACGTGGAGTTGGTCAGCGAGTCCTCGAAGAAGAACTCGACGTCGCCGATCCGGTAGTTCAGGAAGTCCTCCTCGAAGGCATCCTCGTCCGCCGAGCAGGGCGCACCGCAGACGCCGGGGCCGAAGTGCTCGTTGAGGACATCGGACATCTCGTCGGACAGGGGGATGCCGGTGAAGAACTTCGACAGGTGGTACTGGCCACGCACCTGGAGGTTCAGGTTCCGCTCACCCGTCTGGAAGAGCTGCTGGTCGTATCCCAGGATGAAGTCGTGCGTCTTGGCCCGTGTGGCGGTCGTCGACGCGAACTGGTTCAACGCGCGGCTATGCTGGTAGTTCTCGAACTGGTCGCGCGAGTAGAGGTACGTGCCGGTCATCTTGGCATCGAACGGCAGGAACGCCGTCAGCTTGCCCTGGCCGAGCGTACGGTCGCCGCGGTTGCCCGGCAGGATCTCCTCGGTCGAGCCCGAGTTGTCGAGCTGGTCACCCACCGCCGGATTGAAGCCCGCCGACGCCGGGAAGAAGTCCTCCGCGCCGGTGGCCTCGAACGATCCGTAGGCCGTCAGCAGGTCGGGGATGATCGGCCCCCCGATCGAGGCCTGCAGGTTGTTGAAGCCGTAGCTCTGCTCGATCGCGTCGGAGAACTCATCGGTCGTGTAACGCACGTTGCCGTGGTATTCCCGGCCGCCCTCGCGCGTCACGATGTTGATGATGCCCGACTGCGCGTGGCCGAACTCGGCGCTGAAACCGCCGGTGATCACGTCCACTTCCTCGACCGCGAATCGCGACAGCTCGACCGTGTTCAGCTGGTCGTTGAAGTCGGTGATCAAGGCGCCGTCCACGTACGTCGCGGACTCGGTGCCGCGGCCACCACGGACGATGAAGCCGCCGAGGTTCACATCCTCGTAGATTCCGGCGCTCAGGTCGATCACGCTCTCGATGTCGTCGACCGGCAGGTTCTGGGTCTCTTCGGCCGTGAACCGGGTCTTCGAGATCGTGTTGTCGCGCACGACCAGCGGCTCACGCTCGATGGTCGCCACGATGCCCTCGGCCTGCACGACCTCGCTCGACAGCTGGAAGTCGAGCGTCATCGTCTGTCCGGCCAGGATCCGCTGTTCCTGCGTGGTCGTCTGGTAGCCCAGGTACTGGGCCGTCAGCTGCTCCAGACCGACCGGAACGTTGTTGATGAAGTAGTAGCCGTCTTCGTTCGTCACGTTGCCGAGGTTGGTGCCCTCGACCACGACCTGCGCACCGACCAGGGGCTGGCCGGTATCGCTGTCGGTGACCGTGCCGATCACCTTGCCGGTGACCTGGGCGAACGCCGCGCTCCCGCCGAAGGCGAGAAGCGCGAACACCCCCAGGACGAGGACCGCCGCCCTTGACGTCAGACGCAACGCACGAGGCTGCTGCATACGGTGTCCTCCGTTCGGGTTCGATGAAGCGCGGAACAAGGACGCACCGGGACACCGACGGACGAATCCGCCGAGGAGCGGAAGGGCCGCTCCGAAGTCCCGACAAGTGGCTGGATTGGGAGCGCGCGTGTGGCGCGCGGGAAAGGCCAACGATTCTGGTACGAAACGCCCTCCTCGCGTTGGGGGTGGCGATACGTCGAACGCTGAGGCTGGGGCAGCGCTTCCCCATTATAGCCCGCCGCCTCGGGGGGTGTCAATCGCCCCGGCGCAGCGAGCCGCCCTCAGGCAGCAGCACGATACAAAGGGGTGCAGCGGGTCGTCAAGACCCTGTGGGGCCCGCGGCTAGGGGCCTCCGACCGGGATCGATCCCCCCGAGGGGGCCTCGGTGATGTTCTCCCAGTTCAGCTCCTGCGGGAATTCCCCGGTGTCCAGGTACTGCTGGTACAGGCGCGCGGTGGTCGTGTCCCCCGGATGGGTCTTCACCCACTGGTACACGAAGGTCTTGGCCATCACCTCGTTGCCGGTCCGGTGGGCGAGGTTGATGTGACGCAGGAACGCGCGCTGGTTGTCCGGATCGGAGCGGATGGCCTTGGCCAGGAAGGTCAGGCCCTGGCTGGTGTCCCCGCGCTCGATCGCCATCTCGGCGATCTCGATCCAGAGCTCCGGCTCGACGGCCTGAGGTCTGTCCTCGAAATACTTGTCGAGCAGGCGCTCGGACACGTCGAAATGCCAGGCGACGGCCGCGTTGTAGGCCGCCGTCTTCACCAGGCGATCGTCGACCTCGCCTCCCGCCAGGTCGGCCTGTGCCTGAATGAGCGAATCGAGGCTGCCGTACGCGCCCGTCGCGGCGAAGACGTTGATCATGCTGGCGACGTAGGACTCGTCGGTCGGCTCGCGCCCCAGGATCCGGTTTCCGCGCTGGAGCGACGCGATGGCGTCCTCCGGGCGGCCCTGTCGCGCCTGGGCGGCCGCGAGCTGTAGGAACGTCGCGCCGTAGTTGCCCGTCAGCGCGCGAGCGGTTCCGTCCTTGTATACGGAGTCGTCGTCGAGCCCGCGGTATTGGTAGACCGAGTTCAGCAGGAGCTCCGTACGCGGGACGTCGATCCATTCCTGCTCCGGCGCCTGCATGGGCATGTACTGCCGGCCCTGGCGCGCGAGCTCCTCGATCGGCTGGTCCAGCAGCCGGTCGACGACGCCCTGGCGCACGAGATACGGGCTCAGCCCCACCTTGGCGTTGTCCGGCACGGTGACGGAGAAGTAGATCGGGCGCTGGCCCAGGTTCTTGCGCACGACCTGGAGCACGCCTACGTCCTGACGCCGGAGGATGCTGTTCGCCGGGAACTCCATCCTGAGCCCGGCCACCTCTAGGGTCGTGGGCTCGTCGATCACGATGCCGAGCCGCTGGAGGGGGTCGTCGGCGGTGCCGGTGTAGTCGAGGATCGTCCCCGCGGGCCTCGGTCCGGGCTCGACCCCCGTATCGATCAGCGGAATCCCCAGCTCTTGCGGCACGTCCACCGACATCTCCTGCGGCGGATCGGAGGCCGTGAACGTCCGCTCGTTCAGCTGTTCCAGATACCAGGTCGTGTTGAGCAGGGCCAGGTTGACGATCGACACGTCGCGCCGCACCCCCTCGACTTCCTGCAGATACCACAGCGGGAACGTGTCGTTGTCCCCGTTCGTGAACAGGATTCCCCAGGGCTCGATCGACTGCAGCACGTTGTAGGCGAAGTCGCGCGGGATCCAGTTGCCGCTGCGGTCCGCTTCGTGGCGGTTGAGCGCGAACACGGCCGCGGGGAGGAGGAGCAGGGCCGCCGCCGCGACCGCCATCCGGACGCCCCGGAGCGCCGGGCTACCGGCTCGCCGCCACAGCTCGCCGAACGCGGCGAACAGGCCCACTCCCGCCCACATGCCGACGAACGCGAAAGACACGACAAAGAAGTAATCCCGCTCCCGCACTTCGCGCGCGACGCCGGTGATGTCGAGCGCCTGCGTGTTCCCGAGCGGGAAGTTCAGATAGAAGATGAGGCCCAGGGAGGTCATTCCCCAGACGAGCAGGAAGTACACCCACGTCCGGCGATCCGACAGGAAGTGGTAGACGGATCCCACCACGGCCATCAGGAAGACGAAGATCGAGAGCCCTGGCAGACCGAACTGCGCCGAGACCATCGACTCGAACGGCCCCACGCGGCCGAACAGGTAGTCGAAGTAGAGCGGGATCTGGTAGCGCACGAAGTCGACCGAGCGCGGGAAGATCGGTCGCACGTCGTACTGCTTGCGCGCCAGCACCGCGAGCAGCTCGCGCCAGGTCTCGGGGTTGGCTTCGTTGATCGCGGGATCGAGGCCCGCGCGGATCTTGAGGAACAGGATGATCGAGGCCCCGGCGACGAAGAGGGCCACCGCCGCGAGAAAGAACAGAATCGCGCCCTCGCGGCGCATCCACCACGCCCCGGCGCCGAGCACGACCAGCCCCAGCAGCATGGGCGCCGGATTCACGACCTGGCCCCCGCCGATGAGTCCGTCGACGGAGATGCCCTTCATGACGACGATATAGAGACCCAGGGCGCCCACCAGGAGGCTCAGCACGTAGTTCCGATAGCCCTCCCACGCCACCCATGCCACGTAGACCACCACCGCCGGCATGACGAGCAACGCCATCAGGTGGTTCCCGATGGAGAGTCCCATCAGGAAGATGATCAGCAGGATGAGATTCCAGTCCTTGCCCTCGGTCAGATGGTCGGCCCAGTAGAAGACGAGGAACGTCACGAGCGCGATCGTCATGAGGGCGACCGTGTACACCTCGGTCTCCGTGGAATTCACCCAGTGTGTCAGCCCCCAGGCCGACAGGCACACCGCGCCCAGCGCCGCGACATGGATCACCGGCCGCGGCAGCTCCCAGCCCCGACCGCGGTCGATCCGTCCGATGATCTGCGCCAGGACGAAGAAGTAGAAGAATGCGCCGATGGAAGACGCCAGAGCGGACATCAGGTTGGTCTTGACCGCGAATCCGATCCCCAGCGGAAGCATGCCGAAGACGTGCCCGAGAAGCACGAAGAGCGGTGTGCCGGGTGGATGCGGGATGCCCAGGCTGTAGGAAGTGGCCACGAACTCGCCCGCGTCCCAGAAGGTCAGCGTGGGCGCCATCGTCGTCACGTAGGAGATGAATACGATCAAAAACGTCAGGCCGGCGAAAAGCAGCCGGTCGCGGCTAAGCGTCCGCATGTATCGGATCTCCTCCGGATTTGCCTGGGGAATCGGGCCGAAACGCCCTCGATACCGGGTCGGGCGGCAAAACTAGGAGCGGACTCCGGGCACGGCAAGCGATCCGGCCGCGGAGCCGCTCATGCCGGCGCCTTGGCCTGCGTCAGCGTCTCGAGCCGGCCGGTCAGCTGCTCGGGCGAGAGGTTCTTCTCGAGTCGGCCGCCCACGGCCAGCGAGATGTTGCCCGTCTCCTCGCTGACGACGACGACTACCGCGTCGGTCTCCTCGGAGAGCCCGATCGCCGCGCGGTGTCGCGTTCCGATCGTCGGGTCGTAGACCGGGAACTGAGTCAGGGGCAGGATGCAGGCCGCCGCCACGATGTTGTTCCCGTCGATGATCACCGCGCCGTCGTGAAGCGGAGTGTACGGCGCGAAGATCGTGGCCAGCAGCTCGGACGAGACTTCGGCCTGGAGCCGCTTGCCGCTCTCGACGTACTCCATCAGGCCGACCTCGCGTTGAATCGCGATGATCGCGCCCCGCTTGTCCTTGCTGAGCTGGGCCGCGGCCTTGACGACTTCGGCCACGACCGGGCTCTCCTCGACCTTCACGAAGAACTTGAGCACCGGCGTGCGTCCGATCCGCGCCAGCGCGGATCGCAGCTCGGGCTGGAACACGATCAGGATGGCGATCACCCACACGAGCTGACCGGCCTGGAAGATCTCGTTGAGCGCTTCCAGCTGGAGTGCCTGCGCCAGGTACGCGGCAATCACCAGGATGACGAAGCCCATCATCATCTGCAGCGCGCGCGTCCCGCTGATCAGGGTGAACAGACCGTAGATGATGAACGCAACGACCGCGATGTCGATCACGTCGCTGACCGAGGGCTGGAGGAAGCGCATGCGCGACCAGTGCTCGATCATCGGTTCGCTTCCTCGTACCCCCGATACGCTTCCAGAAGTCGGACGTGGGACTCCACGTCGTGGACGCGAAGGATCGCCGCCCCGTTCAGGGCGGCCAGAAGGCCCGCCGCCAGGGTCTGGGGAAGGCGCTCGGACGGCGGCCTGCTGCCGCCTGGATCGAGGAACGACTTCCGCGAATGGCCGACGAGCACGGGGTAACGTGGAGCCAGCTCGGAGAGCCCCGCCAGGAGCCGCCAGCTGTCCCGCGCGGTCTTGCCGAAGCCGATGCCCGGATCGACCACGATGGACGCCGGGTCCACTCCGGCGGCTTCCGCGCGGCGCGCCGCCGCGCGCAGATGGCCTCCCACCTCAGCGAGCAAATCGTCGTACCGCGGGTCGAGTTGCATGGTGCGCGGCTCGCCCCGCATGTGCATCAGGACCAGCCCGGCTCCCGTCTCCGCCGCCAGCTCGGCGATCTCCGGAGCGAAGCGCAGCGCGCTGACGTCGTTGACGATCGCCGCTCCGGCCGCCAGCGCGGCGCGGGCGACCTCCAGCTTGGTGGTGTCGACCGAGAGCGGCAGGTCGCAGTTGGCGGCGAGACCCTCGATGACGGGAACCACGCGATCGAGCTCCTCGGCCGCCCCCACCGGAGCAGCGCCCGGACGGGTCGATTCGCCACCCACGTCGAGAATGTCCGCGCCGGCTGCGGCGAGCTCGAGCCCGCGCCCGACGGCTCTGTCCGGAGACAGGAACTCGCCGCCGTCGGAGAACGAATCGGGAGTGACGTTGACGATCCCCATGATGCGGGGACGGGGCTCCAGCGGGATCGCGCGGCCGCGGACGCGCCAGGCGGCGGACGCGGGAGATGCGTGGGTGTGGGAGACGACCGGGGTCGCTCGGCTCACGCCTCCCCGGGGGCGCCGTCCTTCGCCCGCGCGGCGGGCTCGGGGACGCGCGTGGATTCGCCGCCGCGCCGACCGTTGATGCGCCTGGTGGTCTCCTTCGAGGGGTCGTCCGTTCCCTCCGCGGCCAGCACCTGCGCGGGCTCCGCGGGCGCCTGGACGGTCCCCGCGGCGGGCTTCCTTTCCTTTACTCTCTCTTCATCCTCCGCCGGCAGCGGCTTCCCTTCCAGGATGAGCGCGATCTCCTCGCGATCGAGGATCTCCCGCTCGAGGAGCCCGGCGGCGAGACGGTGCAGCGCGCCCTCGTTTTCCTTCAGGATCGTGCACGCGCGGTCGAAGGCGAAGTTGACGATCTTCTTGACCTCCGAGTCGATCAGCCGCGCGGTCTCTTCGGAGTAGTCCCGGTGCTGCGCGATCTCGCGCCCCAGGAACACCTGCTCCTGCTCGTCGCCGTACGTCAGCGGCCCGAGCACCTCGCTCATCCCCCACTTCGTAACCATGCGCCGCGCCAGGTCGGTGGCCCGGTTGAGGTCGTCGCCGGCGCCGGTCGTCGCCTCGCCCAGGACGAGGATCTCCGCGGCGCGCCCTCCGAGCAGCGCGGAGAGCTGGTCCTCGCACCACTCACGCGTGTAGATGTGGCGCTCGTCGACGGGCAGGAAGTGCGTAACGCCGAGCGCGCGTCCGCGCGGGATGATCGTCACCTTGTGAACCGGGTCGGCCTTCGGCGTCAGCATGCGGACCAGTGCGTGCCCGGCCTCGTGGAAGGCGATCGAGCGCTTCTCGTTCTCGGTGATGACGAGGCTCTTCCGCTCGGCCCCCATCATGACTTTGTCCTTGGCCTGCTCGAAGTCGTCCATCGAGACTTCGGTGTGGTTCTTCCGCGCGGCGAGGAGCGCCGCCTCGTTGACGATGTTCTCGATGTCGGCGCCGGAGAGGCCCGGCGTTCCCTTGGCGAGGACCTTGAGGTCGACGTCGGGGGCGATCGGGATGTCGCGCACGTGCACCTCGAAGATCCCCTCGCGCCCGCGCACGTCGGGACGATCGACCACGACCTGACGATCGAAGCGGCCCGGCCTGAGGAGCGCGGGATCGAGCACGTCCGGCCGGTTGGTGGCGGCGATGAGGATCACGCCCTCGTTGGACTCGAAGCCGTCCATCTCCACGAGCAGCTGGTTCAGCGTCTGCTCCCGCTCGTCGTGCCCACCGCCGAGTCCGGCGCCGCGATGGCGCCCCACGGCGTCGATCTCGTCGATGAAGATGATGCACGGCGCGTGCGCCTTTCCCTGCTCGAAGAGATCCCGTACTCTGCTGGCTCCCACTCCTACGAACATCTCCACGAAGTCCGACCCCGACATCGAGAAGAACGGGACGGCGGCCTCGCCGGCTACGGCACGAGCGAGCAGCGTCTTGCCGGTTCCCGGAGGTCCGAGCAGCAGCACGCCCTTCGGAATGCGTCCGCCCAGGCGCTGGAATTTCTTCGGATCGCGCAGGAACTCGATGATCTCCTCGAGCTCTTCCTTGGCCTCGTCGGCGCCCGCCACGTCGTCGAACGTGACCTTGGGCGCGTCGGCGGACAGCAGCTTCGCCTTCGATTTGCCGAACGAGAACGCCTTCGATCCGCCGCCCTGGATCTGACGGATGAAGAAGATCCAGAGCCCGATGATCAGGATCCACGGCAGCCACGCGATGATCTGCGTGAACCAGTTGATGGGTGGCTCGCGCGCCTCGACGGCGACACCGCGCTCCTGCATGGTGCGCACGAGATCGGGATCCTCGAACGGAAGCACGGTGTGGAATTCATTGTACGTCCGCAGGCCCTGCGGCGTGGTCGTCTTGGCGGGCTGCTTGAGCTCGCCCCGGATCTGTCTCTCGGTAATCGTGACAAGTGCCACGTTCTCATCGTCGAGCTGGCCGATGAACTCGGAGTACTTGATGTCGACCGCCGCCTGCTCCTTCGGCATGAACAGCTGATAGATCGTGAGCGGCAGCAGGATGATCAGCAGCCAGAGAGCAAGGCTCTTGGAGAGCCCGGAGAACCGAGGCCGGTTGGACGAGGGACGACGAGGGCCCCCCGCGCGCCGCGGGGTGCGGGGGCGGTTTCGAGGTTCGGTCATGGCGGGTCCAGCGGACTCCTTCCCTGTCGCGACGGGCTTCGGGCCGACTCGTCCGGCTGGAACACCGCGATGTGCGGAAGGTTCCTGAAGCGCTCGTCGTAGTCCAGTCCGTACCCCACCACGAAAACGTCTTCGATGGCGAAGCCAATATAGCGCACGGCGAAGGGGTGAGCGAGTCGCTTCTCCTTGTAGAGCAGCGTGCAGATCGCGAGACTCGCGGCGCCCCTCGCCTCGAGCGCATCCCAGATCTCGATCAGGGTGAGGCCCGTGTCGACGATGTCCTCGACGATGAGGACGTCACGGCCGGCGATGTCGAGCCCGTCGATCCACGAAAGCTTTACCTCGCCGGACGATGACATGCCCGCGTACGACCGTGCGCGCACGAACTCGACCGTGATCGGCAGGTCGATGGCGCGCGACAGATCCGCGGTGAAGTAGATGCCGCCTTTGAGCAGGCACAGCAACACGAGATCCCGATCCGCGTAGTCCCGCGCGATCTCGGCGCCCAGCTCTTCGACTCGCGCGCGCAGGGACTCGGCATCGATCAACGTCCGCTCGAGCCGGCCGCTCGGATGTTCGGATCGGCGCTCCAGCGGTGATGAGATCGTCATTCGGCAGGCTCCTCGCCGTCTTCGGTCGTCAACTCCGCTGCTCGGCGCACGATGACCGCCGATCCGCGCCGCCGGATCTCGCCTCCTCCGGGCGCGGGCACTGTGCCGCCGCGGCCGCCGCGCAGAAAATCCACCACGCCTTCGATCCACGCCGCCGCCGGCGCCGGCGACCCATCGGGCGCGGTCCATGCCCACGCCGTGACGATCGCGCGGCCGAGGAGCGCCCCGGGCGCGCGCGAGAGCGCGTCGGCCTCGAGGCTCCATTCGCGCCCGCCGCGCGAGATCGTCGCGCGCTCGAGCAGCGCGTCCGTCTCCGCTCGCAGCCACGCCGCGTCCACGGACGCGAGGTCCGAGAGGCGCACGACCGCGGCATCGATCCGCGGGTTCAGCTCCCGGAGGAGCGGCAGCACTTCGTGCCTGAGCCGGCTGCGAGGATACCGCCGGTCCGCGTTCGAGGGGTCCTCGCGGAAGGGCACTCCCGCGCGGCCGGCCCATTCCGCGATCGCGGCGCGCGAGAAGGGCAGGAGCGGCCGGATCACCGGCGTTCCGCTCCATTCGTCGATCGCCCTCGGCCCGCCGAGGCCGTCGATGCTCGCCCCGCGAGCGACCCTCAGCAGCACCGTTTCCACGCGATCGTCCCGCTGGTGCGCGGTCGCGATCGCCCACGCTTGCTCGTCCTCGGCGACCTCCCGAAAGAAGTCGTAGCGGAGCTCCCGGGCGGCCGCCATCGGCCCGTGGCCGACCTTGCGCGCTCGCGCCGGAGCGTCACCCGCGCCGCGAACGACCCGCGTCCCCCAGGCCGCTCCGACCGCTTCGACGAAGCGCCCGTCCTCCGCCCCCTCGGCCCCACGGACCCCGTGGTCGAAGTGGGCCGCCACGATCTCGAGGTCGGGACCCGCGATGCGCTCGCGCCCGAGCAGGGCCAGCAGCGTCATCGAATCGATCCCGCCCGACACCCCGACCACGAGCCGCCCCCCCTCGTCGGGCGCAAAGTGACGCAACCAGTGGTCGCGGAACGCGGCCGGAAGATCGGCTGTCGGTCGCGGCGGCGTCATGCCCACACCGTCATCCCGTAGGAGCTCACGATGATCAAAACGGTCCAGCTGCAAGGCGGGCGACGAA
>DASSBK010000025.1:0-10280 GCA_035698825.1 Gemmatimonadota bacterium | reverse complement strand
GCCTCCGCCCCCGCCCTCCTCGTCGTCGCCCCCGCCTTCTTCGGGCTCGGCGATCAGCTCGCCGTTCACGTCGAAGGTGACCGGGCCGGTGCCGGGCGCGATGGCGACCACCGCGTTGTGGCCTTCCGTGGGCCCGAAGAGCGCGTTGGTCGCGAACCCGAACGCGTCGGTGAACGTCGTGAAGGCGAACATCGTTCCGCCCCCGTCCGACACGCGCCACTGCACCGCGACGCCCGAGACCGGGGTTCCGAAGGCATCCAGCGCCTGCACCACGAACGGGTTGGGGTTCCGGGTCCGATTCAGAGGCGACCCGGGCGGGAAGAGGGTGTCGATCGGCACCGTCTGATCATCCCCCGAGATGATGATCAGCTGCGTCGCCCGCGCGCTCGGAAGCGCGTTGGCCGTGAAGTTGACGGTCTGCTCGGTTTGTGCACCGGCCGGACCGATCAGCGCGGTCGCGCTCACCGTGTGTCCGCCCGCCAGCGTGCCCAGCCGCAGCCACGCGCGTGCGAATCCGCCGGCGTCGGTCAGGACCACCACCTGGTGGCCGCTGCTTCCGGTCTCGCCGCCGGCGCCCTGGAAGGCGCTCGGATCGGTGGCCAGCTTGGCGGAGTCGCCTTGGGCGATCTGGATCGTGAACGTCACCGGAACCGAATCGACCGGCAGGCCGTCCGGGTTCCGCACCTGCACCGTGAACGGTTGCGGCAGAATCGCCCCCACCGTCGCGGACTGCGTGTCGCCTCCGACCTTCAGGAACGTGGAGCCCTGGTTCGGGTCGTTCGCCACCTCGATCGCGAACGTGATCGCGTCCGCGCCGCTGCGCGCCTGGACGAGAACCGTGCCCGGCGACAGTGGGAGGAACAAGACCTGGGTGAACCCCTGATCGTTCGTCAGCGTGCTGTCGGCGGTGAACACCCCGGCACCCGACACGACGTCGTACACGACGACCGCCGAGCGCAGCGGCTGCCCGTCGGGGCCCAGCACGCGGGTTTCGAGCAGAAGTCCCAGGCTGTCTCCCAGTGTGTCCGTCAACTGCTGCGGCGTGATGGGGATCAGGCTGGTCGGCATGGCGTCCGGGCCGTCTGGCGCCGTGGGCGGCGCCTCGACGCACGCCGTCAAGGCAAGCCACGCCCCGAGCGCGAGCGCGAAGACCAGGCGGTGGCGATGGTACGACGATCTGCTCACGGTCGTGCTCCTTTCCTCAACCGGTGGTGCCGCGGACGGCTTCCACGCGGCGGTATGCCTGATACATGCCCTGCGCGCAGAGCGGCAGGTAGATCTCGCTGGCGGCCATCTCGACGGTCGTGTAGATGGGCACGCCACGGAAGTTCCCCACGGCGATGAGGTCGCGCGGGTCGATGCGCCGGATCGCTCCGAACTCGATCCACTGCTCGCCGTTGTGGATGATCGTGTCGTCCCCGCGATACCAGGACTGGTCCTCGAGACAGACGAGCGTGACGATCTCGCTCTCCTCCCGGTCGATCGGCACGATGTACGGCGTGACGAAGATCAACAGGTCCCGTTTCTCGGTCCGCGTGCGCTCGGTGCGGAACAGGCCGCCCAGGATCGGGATGTCCTTGAGGAGCGGAATGCCGCTCCGGACCGTGGAGACGTCCTGAACGGTCAGCCCGCCGATCACGGCCGTTTCGCCGTCGTCGACGAGGATCTGGGAGTTCGCGCGCTGGGTGTTGAACGTGACCCCGACGTCCGGATCGTTGACGGCCACGCCCGAGCGCTCGGCGCGCAGCTGCATCAGCACCTTGCCGTTCGACGTGATGTGCGGCGTCACATTCAGGATGATGCCCGTCTCGATGAGCTGGACGGTGGCCTGGGCCTCGGGCGAGTCGGCGCCGATGTCGAGGACGCGGATGGGCGTGCGCTCCCCGACGAAGATCTCGGCCGGCAGGTTGTTCAACACGGTGGTCTGGGGCTCGGCCTGGATGTCGGCCATCTCGCGCTGCTCGAGCGCCTGGAGCAGGCCGCCCACGTTCAGACCCGAAGCCAGCGTTCCGATCGAGAGATCGAGGAACGGATCGGCGATCGTCCCTTCCGTATTGGCCAGCACGTGCGTGTCGACGGTAAAGTCGCGCAGGTTCTCCATGCGCCACTTCACGCCCAGCTCCCTCAGGTCGACCTTGTTGACGAACACGATCTTCGCCTTGATCGTGACCTGCGGGGTCTGGACATCCAGCTCGCGGATGATCCCCACCAGCTGCTGGACGCGGCTCGGAACGTCGGTGATGACGAGCGAGTTGGTCTTGGCGTCGGCCTGGACGGCCCCGCGCTCGCTCTTGAGCGGCTCGAGCACGGCCACCACGTCCTGCGACGCGATGAAGTTCAGCGAGATCACCTCGGTGACGAGGTCGACCAGCTTCTCGGTCTCGGCCAGGTTCGCCACCGAGTCGACGCGGATGATCCCGCCCTCGAGCCGGACCTCGAGCCCGTTCGCCCGCATCAGCGTGACCAGCGCCTCGTCCCACGGCTGGTCGCGGATGTCGGCCGTCACGTTGACGTCGACGACCCCCGCTCCGGCCACGATCGAGTAGCCGGACACTTCGCCGAAGGCGCGCACCACCGTCTCGATGTCGGCGTTCTGGAACGAGAGCGAGATCGGCGCACCCTCGATGCCCGGCAGGCCCGGCTCCTGGACCTCGGCCTGGGCGTACGCGAATTCCGGCTCGGCCGCCCGCCGCATCACGACGCCACCCTCCGGAGTCACGACCACCGGCTGCGCCACCGCGACCGGAGCCCCGGCCGCCGCCACGTACGTGCCGAAGGCATCGGTGGGATTGTCGAACGTCACGTAGAGATTGGTCCCCTCCTGGTACACCGCATAGGAGGCCACGCCGGAGAGCGCGAAGTCGAACCGCACCCGGTCGGGTGCCGGCTGGCTGACGACGGCGTATCGCACGCCGCCGCGATAGATGTCGTCGTACTGCCGCAGGGGCAGTCCGGGCTGCGCCTCCTGGAGCTCGATCGACAGGTGTGGCGGGAGCGGCTGGAACTCGTCCCGGTAGCGGATCGCGCCATCCGTCTCGATGACGACCTGCGTCGATTCGCCCGCGCTGAGCACGCGGAAGTTGGTCACCGTGGTGGCCTGCTGCGCGAGCGCGGCAGCGGGACCCGCCGAACCGCCCAGGACGACCAGCAGGGCGATGAGCTTTCGTCGATCGATCATGGCTTCTCCTCGCTGCGTTCGAGTCGCAGGACTTCGCGCCGAACGGTTCCGTACTCCTCCACCTCGAATACCGCCGATTGCGGCTGGATCTGAACGAGTCGCGCTTCGCCGATGCGCTCGCCGACGCGCAAGAAATGGCCGCGCCTGGTCGGGTCCTCGAGCACCACCAGACTGTTGCCCGGTGCGCCCAGGAAGACGCCGGTCAGGCGCAGCGCCTCGAACCGCGGTCCGGTCGCGGGGCTGTTCTCGAGCGTCAGCGGATCGAAGGGATCTCGCCGTCCCTCGCCGTCGTAGATGGCGGGGGCGAGCGCGGAGCTCGGCACGAAGGCGGTGACCGAGTCGCCGACCACGACCTGCGCACCGAGGAGCGTGGGCACGAGGAGGCCCATGGCGGCCGCGCCGCCGGCTACGAGGCGTCGCCGGTCAGCTCTCATCGTGGACCTCGTCCATCGAGCCGGCCGCCACGGGCTCCTCGCCGGGCAGCTCCGAGACGTCGTTCCGGATGGCGGTCGGCACGTAGGTCGACAGCCGCATCGTGGCCAAGACCTCGTACTCGGGGGGCGGCGCGTCCTCTGCGGGAGTCGCCGGCTGCCCCGCCGGAGGCGCCTGCGGCGCGGTCGTCATGCCCTGGACCGCGCCCAGCTCGGCCTGCAACAGCTCGCTGACGGTCGGTCGGACGACGCGCTGGAAGCTCACGACGCTCGCCAGGAAGCGGCCGACGGCGTGATAGTCGCCCTGCACCTGGACGTCGTAGGGGATCTCGACGAGGGACTCGCCCGGGATCTCCGGGAGCGGCGCGAAGTTGACGATCTTCACGTCGTTCTCGATGGCCGCGAACGCGACCTCCTCGAGGAGCGTCGGCACCTCGGCGTCCGAAGGGAGCAGGGTCTCGTACTCCGCCAGCCTCACCTGATACTCGGCCTCTCTCTGCTCGAGCTCGCGCAGCCGCGCCGGCTGCGTCAGCGCCCGGGCCTGGTCGTTGTAGCTCTGGATCGTCGCCAGACGATCCTCGATCACGATGCGCTCCTCGCGCAGCGGGCTGTACAGGTACTGCCAGAACGCGTACGTGAGGCCCACGAGCAGGAGCGTGAACAGCGCCGCCCGCTGTCTCTCGGGGGAGTCGAGCCCGAATGCCATCTCAGTCGACCACGATCCCGAAGTCTTCGAGCAGGAACACCGACCCCAGGTCGTAGAGCCGACCCGATCCCACCGTGAGGCCGTCCAGGAACGGCAGGACCTGGCCGTTGTAGATGAACGCGACCCGCACGTCGGCGAAGATCAAGGCCGGCGGCAGATCGAACGGGCTGGTCGGTGGCGTCTCCTCCGCCTCTTCGGCGTCGTAGCCCGGGAATACGAAGGCCTCCGCCAGTCCGTCCTCACCCGAGATGCCGATCACGTCCGGTCCCTCGTAGCGGCGCTGCTGCTGCCCGCCGCCGCCGCCCTGCTCGGGTGGCGGCGCCTCGACCACCATGCGCACGCCGGGGACCGGCGTCCGCGACTGGCTCGAGGCGAACACCTGCACGCGCACGAGCGCCATGTTGGCCTGGTTCTGGATCTCGTCGGGATCGTTGAAGTCGCAGGCGATACCGGCGAGGATCAGGGTCGCGAACGCGACGACGGCCCTCGTCCGGCGGATTCGTTGTGCGCGGATCATGGCGCTCCCTCCGTTGTTGCTGCGGTGTCGGGCGGGGCGATCACGACCGTCGTGTCGGGCGGCGTGATCACGACCGGATCGAAATTCTCGAACGTTGCCAGCAGGGTGAACGTCTGGACCGGCATGTCCTGCCGCATTGCGCGGGTCACCCCGACGAGGCGCACGGCGCGGAGCTCCGGCGACGCTTCCAGCCCCCGCATGTACGCGGTGATCGCGGGATTGGAGAACGTGGCGCCGGCGATCCGGATCTCTTCGGGCGGGAGGTCTTCCTGGTTGACCGCCTCCAGCCAGGTGTAGTCGGGGAGCTGACGCGAGAGCGTCTCCAGGAGCCGGACCCAGAACAGGCGCCCGTCGACCACTTCCTCGAGGACGTCCACGCGCGCGACGAGCTGGGACTGCACGTCTTCGAGCGCGCGAACGCGGGCGATCTCGGTGTGGAAGCGCGCCGAATCGGCCTGCGCGACCTCGATGGCGGCTCGCGCCTCGCTGATTCCCCGGCGCGTCTGGTAGTACAGGAAGACGGCCACCAGGAGCACCACGAGACCGACGAGGCCGACCAGCACGGAAGGCGAGGACCCGACCCACTCCGGGCGCGGGACGCGCACAGTGGGGATCCGGCTAGCCCTCGGCTCCTTGTCCTTCTGTCCCGGCGTCAGATTGATGCGCGGCATCCGGTGCCTACTATTCTTTCCCGCGGAGGCCGAGCCCGACCGCGACGGCGAGGACCGAGGAACCCCCGTACTCCGCCAGCGAGCGCTCGACTTCGGCAGTCGCGGCCACCGCGCGAAGCGGATCCAGGACCGTGACCTTGGTCCCCAGCCGCCGCTCGATCGCCTCTCCCAGGCCCGGAAGCCGGGCGCCTCCGCCGGACAGCACGACCTCGTCCAGCCTGCCCTGCGACGTCTCGCCGCTCATGAGGATCGACCGCGCCCGCTCGACGGGCGCCACCAGGCTCTCGATGGGCTCCTTCAGCGCGTCGCGGGAAGCGGCGTCCATCTCGCCCGGCTGCTGGAGGCGCGTCTCGGCGTCTTCGAGCGAGATGCCGAGCTCCTTGACCAGCGCCTCCGCGAAGCGGCGCGTGCCGATCGCGAGGTCGCGGGTCAGGACGGGGCTCGTCTGCTCGACCACGCTGAGGTTCGAGATCTCGCGCCCGATGTTCACCAGGCAGAAGCTCCCGTACGCGGCGTGGTCGTACGCCTTTTCGAAGGCGGTCTGGACCGCGAAGGAGTCGACGTCGATCACTGCGGTGTCGAAGCCCGCTTCCTCGAGGAGCCGCATGCGCGTCTCGACGAGGTCCATCTTCGCGGCCACCAGGAGCACGTCCATCTGGAGCCCGTCGCTGTCGGGATCGAGGACCTCGAAGTCGAGGCTCACGCTGTCCATGTCGAAGGGGACGTGCTGCTCGGCCTCCCAGCGGATGACCTTCCGCGCCTCGGCGTCACGCATGCGATCCATCTTGATCCGCTTGACGATGACGTCGCGGCCGGAGACCGCGGTGGCGGCGGCGCGGCCCTTGATGCCGAGGCGCTCGCGGAGAGCGCGGACGGCGTCGACGACCACGCGATAGTCCATGATCTCGCCGCCCACGATGGCGTCGTGGTGGAGCCGTTCGATGCCGAGCGCACCAATGCGGGGCGTCCCCGACCCGTTCTCCAGGGTCAGCATCTTGACCTGACCGGACCCCAGGTCGATCGCGACCGTCCCTCGCGCCTTACCGAACATCCCTGGCACCCTCGTTCCGTGCGTTGGCCTGAAGGATTTCTGACCATTGTCAGAAATCTGACACACTTCCGGGACGCCCGGCAGAATGCGCCGGGGAAGGTTGCAAATCCCGGATCGTCACGCGCTGACAGCCTGAAGCCCCGCGCGCTCGCGGATGGGGACTGCGTTCAGGCGCAAGAGTGGTGCCAGAAACGGTAGAGCCTCAGCGGATCTCCCGCCAGGCGACGACTCGCCAGCCGACACCGCCGGGCTCGGCCCAGAGCTCCAGCTCCCGGGCGGCGCTCCCGGCAACTCCCCGTGACCGCAAATGGAGTCGCCCCGCGGTGGGAGACCAGCTGGTGTTCCACTGGCCTGCGGGGCCCGCCCCCAGCACGCTGTCCCGGCTCGCGGCACGCAAGGGGTCCCGGCGCAACGCGGCCAGCGCTTCGGCGAGACCGGCCTCGGCGGCCCCGAGGGCGGCGGAGTGCTCCCGGTGGCGCACAGCCAGGCGCAGATCGATGACCGCACCCGCCGTTGCCGACAGCGTGAGCGCGCTGAGAGCGACCAGCACCCAGAGGACGACGACCAGCGTGCTCCCGCGCCGGTTGCGAACCCCTCGCCTCACGGATTCCTCCGGGAGGCCGCCCACTCGGCCACCGGGGGCGCCCCTCCGTCCGGGTCGGGAAGCGCCAGCCGCAAGACCGCGGTCCGCACAGCCGTCGGGGGCGGGCTCGGCCCGAGGTCGCTCCCCGCACCGTCGTGGAACGAGAACCGGGCGGAATCCGGCCAGGCCGCGGCGATCCTCGGCCCTCCGTTGATCCCGCGGCGGAACACGCCGGGAGCGATCGCGTACGCGAGCCGCTCGTTGGGGTTCGAGGCCGTGGGCACGATGCCGCCGTCGCCGTTCCAGTCGGCCGAGAACTCCATCGTATCGGGGGCCAGCCGGGTCACGCCGGCCCCGGACGTGGCCGCCGGATCGAATCCGGCTCCTCGCCAGTCCGCCGCCCACTGGGTGACCGCCGCCCGGGCCTCCTGCCACGTCGCTTCGGCCGCGGCGATGCTCGCGACCGCGCGGTTCCCCGCGGCGCAGAGGGCCAGCGCGGCCCCCGTCACGAGGAACCCGATCGTGGCCGACACGACCAGCTCGAGCGTCGACATGCCGGCGTGACCGGCCGGAAATGCCAGGCGCTTCGCGCGGCTACGGTCCACAGCCCACCGGACCGGTGACCACGCGGAGGCTCGACAGCGAGGCGGTCGGGGCGCCGAGGTCCGCCGGCGCGACGGAGACGCTCGCCGATTCCACGCAATCGGGCAGCGCGCCCGTCTCCCACGCCAGCGTCCCGCGCCAGGCTCCCCAGGCGATGGCGGCCCCTCCCGATCCGTTTCCCCGCACCGGACCCGCGCGCCAACTCTCGAGCCAGGCCTCGGCGGCGGCGAGCGCCAGCCCGGAGGAAGCCGCCAGCCGACGGGCTTTCTGGGCCTGCCCGATGGCTCCCGCCAGCGCGAGCGCGCCGACAGCGAGGAGGAGCAGCGCCACCACGACCTCGACCAGCGATTCCCCGCGCGCGCTCACAGGCTGGACACGGCGCCGCTCGGCGCCACGCGGATCGCGTGCCACTTCCCCTCGGGATCCGACGCCGGCCCGATCCAGGTCGTGCTGTACAGATCGGTCGTTCCGCGCGCGGTGAACGGAATCGACTGTCGGTTGGCGCTGGTCCGGATCGCGACCGAGGAGGGGACCCGGCGCGCGAGGAGCACCGCCCCGCCGGCGTCGCTCGCCTCATAGGCCCCGGACACGGTGTCGATCGCGACCGTGACCGTGCCTCCGCGCAGGATCGCGTCCATGCGCACGCGGGCAAGATCGGCGCGCAGCTGCCGCGCGGCGCCTGCCGCCGCGTACCGGCGGCTGGCCCGTCCCAGGTCCGGCACCGCGGTAGAGAGAAGGACGCCCAGCACGAACAGGACGATGATCAGGTCGACGAGCGCATAGCCGGACCGCGCGCACGGTCGCATCGGAACACCCTCGAGGGTGGTGGGGCGGGCGCGCCGCCGAGCGGCGCAAGCGCCGGGCCGGAGACATCGCACGGGAGAAGGAGGGGCGCCGGGCTACGCCGAGCGCCGAAATCGTCAGTGGATCGACAGTGCGGTGGGTGTCGGGACGTCGACTAGCAGTTGACGACGGCGCCGTTCGCGGAGGACAGGCACCACGTCTCGCTGCTCGCCGCGTGGTTCGCCGACATCTCGTATCCGCCATCATCGGCGGAGACGACCGTGACCGTGACGTTGTCGGTTCCCGCGAATCCGGAATCGAAGTTCGTCTGGTCGGCGTAGGTCTGATTCGTCGAGTAGTAGTCTTCCTGGAAGATGGCGGCGTTCTTGAGGTCGCTCTTGGCGGCGGCATCGCCCGACTTCGACCGCATGTACGGGTACGACGCGATCGCGATGGTCGCGAGGACGCTGATGACCAGCATCACGATCAGCAGCTCGATCAGAGTGAAGCCTTTCTGATTCATTCCCTTCCGCCCACGGAGGTGAGTGCGTTTAGCCCGCCCGTGTCTATGCAAGGTACAGGCCACAGCATGGTGCCCAGCTGTGGTCAAACCGGTCATTGGCCGGGCTCCCACCGCGAAAGCCGTCCTCCCCGATAGATCCACGTCTCGCGATCGGGCATCGCGCGCGCCAGGACCCGGTTGTGATCCCGCAGGTCCCGCGCGAAGACGAGCGGCCCCGAGAGCGCGGGGTCGTTGTCGGCAAGATGAGGGGTGAAGAGCGAGTACCCGGCCTCGTCGTAGTGGATCTCGTCCAGGCACTCCGGCGTCAGCCGGCTGCCGGGGCGGAACCGCGCCGTGGGGTCTCCGGCGACCTCGACCAGGACCAGGGAGTCCCGCCCGACCGTGGCCGCGGCGAGCGCCGCCTCGACGACCGGCGGACTCCACGACTCCGCGCGCGCCCTTCGGACGATCCCGTCGAGCTGGCAGAGATCGGCCTGGCGATACGCTTTCTCGACCGACGACGCGCCCGCGCCGAGCCCGCGCAGGTTGGCCAGGACCCTGCTCCCCCAGCTCTCCGAGACGAACACGAGCCCGCGCTCGATCCCCGCCGCGTGCGCCGCCTCGACGAGGTCGAGCTTCATGCTCCCCATGCTCGTCCGGTAGATCTGGAATCTGGCCGGGATCCCGTAGGCGACCGCATAGAGGACGGCCAGCAGCACTGTCAGGAACGCCCATCGGCGCAGGTCGACACGCGGGAAACCGCCGGGCTTCCAGTTCCTGCCCTCGAGCCGCCGCGCGCCCTCGACCAGCGCCCGCGCCGTCAGCGGCAGGAGGAACGCGACGGTCACGTGCACGAACCGCGGGCCGAGAAACGTGTCGCGATGCCAGTAGAAGAAATTGGCCGCCGGCACAGCGAGGAACGCGGCGGCCAGGAGCACGTCCCAGCGCCGCGTCAGCCACCCCGCGGCAAGCGCGAGTCCCAGAGGCCAGAGAGCGGGGATCGGCCACTCGAACAGGAAGACGCCGAGAAGTGAGAGGTCGAGGAGTCCGTTGCGAAGGCCCGCCGCCGGCGTGTGCGGTTCGCCCCACGGGCCCTCGTGGAAGCCGAGACCGTGCGACGAGCCCCACAGCTCGATGTATCCGGGCCTGAGCGCGTGCCCCGTCGTGGCGGCGTTGTAGGCGAAGTAGATCGAGCCGACGGCGAGGAACGCGGCGCCGAACGCGGCGAGCGGCACCCAGCGCCGCGCTCGCAGGG
>DASSBK010000024.1:0-13327 GCA_035698825.1 Gemmatimonadota bacterium | reverse complement strand
GCATGGCGGAACGCCTGGGCACGATGCGCGAGGCGGTCGAGCGCGGGCTCGCGTCCGACGCACCCTCGGTCAGCGGGCTCCTCGGCGGCGGCGCGCGCCGCTTCGAGGAGTGGCGCGCCGGGAAGGAGAGTATCCTGGGCTCCTTCGTGGGAGCAGTCGTGGCCCGCGCGCAGGCGACGATGGAAGTCAACGCGCGCATGGGGACGATCGTCGCGACGCCGACCGCGGGCTCCTCCGGCATCCTGCCCGCGATCCTCTTCTCCGCCGAGGAAGAGTTGAACCTCTCCGAGGAGGATCTCGTCCGCGGCCTCCTCGTGGCGGCGGGCGTGGGACAGGTGATCGTGGCGCGGGCCAGCGTATCGGGAGCCGCCGGCGGGTGTCAGGCGGAGACCGGGAGCGCGGCCGCGATGGCGGCGGCGGCGCTGACCGCGATGCGCGGCGGAACGCCGGAGCAGGTGTGCGAGAGCGTGGCGTTCACCTTGCAGGGGATGCTCGGGCTGATCTGCGATCCGGTCGCCGGCCTGGTCGAGGTCCCCTGCCTGACGCGGAACGTGTCGGCCGCCGTCCAGGCCGCGGCCGCGAGCGAGCTCGCGCTGGCGGGACTCCGCTTCCCGATCCCCGCCGACGAGGTCATCGACGTCATGGGCCAGATCGGCGGCGAGATGGACGAGAAGTATCGTGAAACGGCGAAGGGAGGCCTCGCGGCGACGAAGGCGGGCCGCCGGCTCGCGGCCTCGGTCCGCTGGGAGGGACCAGAGTTCGAGAACACCAACGCGGCGCGCGCGCGCGACCTGGCGGACGCCGGGCCCGCGCCCGCGCCGGAGCGAGGCGATCCGGATGGCTGACCGCAAGATCCTGATCCTGGCCGAGGGGCGATTCGGCGTGCTGGACTCGAAGACCGCGACGTGCGTGATCCGCTACGCGCCCGACGAGGTCGTCGGAGTGCTGGACTCGAAGACCGCCGGCGGAACGTCCGACCAGGTCCTCGGCTTCGGGCCCGCGCTCCCCATCGTGGGCACGCTCGAGGAGGGCCTCGCGCTAGGTCCGGACACGTTCCTGATCGGGGTCGCCCCGCGCGGGGGCAGGCTGCCGGCGGCGTGGCGGGCGATGGTCGTGGGCGCCCTCGAGGCCGGCCTCGAGGTCGTCAGCGGCCTCCACACGTTCCTCGGCGACGACCCCGAGCTGGCGGCCGTCGCCGCCCGCACGGGCGCCCGGATCACCGACCTCCGCCGTGTGCCCGACGACCTGCCCGTCGCCTCGCGCAAGGCCGCCGCGGTCGACGCCACCGTGGTCCTGACGGTGGGCACCGACTGCAACGTGGGGAAGATGACGGCCTCGGTGGAGCTCGCGGCCGCGGCCCGCCGCATGGGCTTCGCGGCCGCGTTCGCCCCGACCGGGCAGACCGGCCTGTTCCTCGGAGGGAAGGGCCTCGTCGTGGACCGCGTGATCGCCGACTTCATCGCCGGGGCCGCCGAGACGATCGTGCTCGACAACGCGCCGGATCAGGACTTCGTGTTCGTCGAGGGGCAGGGGTCGCTCCTCCACCCCGGCTACAGCGGGGTGACGCTGGGCCTCCTCCACGGCAGCATGCCCGACGCCATGATCCTCGTGCACCAGCCGACGCGGCGGAAGACGATGAACGACGAGATCGAGATCATGCCGCTCCCCGACTGGATAGAGCTCCACGAGCGGATGGCGGGGTACCTCAAGCCGGCGCCGGTCGTCGGCGTGGCGATCAACGGCTACGACCTCGACGAGGCAGCCGCCCGGGAGTGGGCGGAGCGGATCACCGCCGAGACTGGCCTTCCCGCCGTGGACCCGGTCAAGTTCGGCGCCGAGCCTCTGATCGAGGCCGTCCTGGCCGCCGACGTCGCGAAGCCGCGGCCCGTCGCCGCGCGCCGGGGAGCCGGAGGGCGGGAGAACGCCGGGGCGCGGCGGTGACGATCGCGTTCGAGAAACATCCGGTCACGCTGACGCCGACCCATCCGTTCCGGATCGCCCGCTCCGAGCACGCGGCGTACCACCACTGGCTCGTGCGGGTCGAGCACGACGGCGACGAGGGGTGGGGCGAGGCGGCGCCGTCGCGCCGCTACGGCGAGACCGCCGAGTCCGTGGCCTCGGCCCTGGACGATCTCTTTCCCCTGATCGGCGACGACCCCTACGCGACCGCCGCGATCGAGCGGCGGCTAGACGGCCACCTGTGGGAGAACGCGAGCGCGAAGACGGCGATCTCCGCCGCGCTCCACGATCTCGTCGGCAGGCGGCACGGCCTTCCCCTCTACCGCTGGCTCGGCCTCGATCTCGCGCGCATTCCCCCCACATCGTTCACGATCGGGATCGCCGAGCCCGAGGAGATGCGGCGGAAGGTCGAGGAGGCCGCTCCGTATCCGATCCTCAAGATCAAGATGGGGTTCGCCGGCGACGTGGAGGTGCTGGAGCGGATCCGCGCCATGACCGACAAGCCGATCCGCGTGGATGCCAACGAGGGCTGGACGCGGGCCGAGGCGCTGGCGCGCCTGCCCGCGCTCGAGGAGCTGGGGGTCGAGCTCCTCGAGCAGCCGGTGCCGGCGGCCGACCGGGAGGGGCTCGCGCTCGTCAGCGGGGCGACCGCGATCCCGGTCGTGGCCGACGAGTCGTGCCGCACGACAGCGGACCTGGCGGGCCTCCTCGGCGTCGTCGACGCCGTCAACGTCAAGCTGGCCAAGACCGGCTCGATCGGCGAGGCGGTGCGCCTCATGACCGCGGCGCGCGCGCTCCACTTCGGCGTGTTCCTGGGCTGCATGGTGGAGTCGTCACTCGGAATCGCCGCGGCCGCGCACCTCGCCCCTCTCGCCGACTGGGTCGACCTGGACGGCCACCTCCTCCTGTCCGACGACCCCTTCGAGGGCCTCCGGCTCGAGGACGGCCGGGTCCTTCCGGATCCCGACGCGCCCGGTCTGGGAGTTCGCCCGAAGGCGTAGAACCCCCGGCACGGCCTTTGCGCTTACCTATGCCCGGTTACGAGGCGCGCTCCGCTCACGGATGCGCCAAACGATTGTACGGCAGTCTCTTCGCTCCCCCGGCCGAAGTGGTAGGGGAGCTGGGGACGCCGGCGTAGGTTTCAGATATCTGAGATTCGCTCAGAAATCTGATCCCGCGTCGGAGTGTCTCCGAGAGAAGGGATTCGGGAATCCGGCCGCGGAGGCGGCCAAACAAGTGACCGATACGCAGCAGCGAACGAGCAGCGACAAGGAGGTGCGGAAAAGCGAAGCAGCTGTTCAGCGCTCACGAAGGTCTTGTTCGAGAACCATCGTTTTCAGCACCGTAATTCGCGCAACAGACACAGGGATGCACTCAGTCAGAGGAGCAAACCCAGCATGAGTTTCTTGAACAGATTCTGGCGGATCCCGGCGCTCGCGCTGGTCGTCGCCTTGCCGATCTTCTCGGCATGCGCGGACGACGAAGGCGCCACGCCGACCGATCCCTCGGGCCCGACCACGGGGACCATCTCGGGCCGGGTGACGTCGTCAGACGGAGGAGCCGGCATCGTCGGCGCCCTCGTTGGCACGTCGCCGGCTACGAACACCGGTCTGACCGATGCGAACGGCAACTACTCGATCACGAACGTCCCGATCCCGGGCGGCTCGGCTTCGTACGCGGTGACCGCGTCGGCGCAGGGCTTCCAGTCGGCGTCGACGAGCGTCACGCTGACGGACGACAATGACACGGCGACGGCGAACCTCGTCCTGACCCCGATCACGGGTCCGGAGGAGCCGACGACCGGCAACCTGAACGTCCTCGTGACCAACCGTCAGGGCGCGCCGCAGACCGGCGTCGCCGTGGCTGTGGTCAGCGCCTCGGGCGACACAGCCGCGAGCGGGACGACGGACGCGCAGGGCTTCTTCCTGGTCCCGAACCTGCCGGCGGGCAGCTTCACGGTCTCCGCTACGCAGGAGCAGGGTGGGCTCGTGTTCACCGCGGCCGGCGGCGTGAACGTCGTCGCGGGCGAGACCGCGTTCATCCAGCTGACGCTGACGCGGGACTTCGACCAGTCCGTGTTCCCGAACGTCGACGGCGAGCCAGCCACCCCAGTTGAGATCATTCTCAACCCGGTGCCGGGCAACGACGACGATCCGGACATCGACTGCAACATCATCCGCACGCAGCACATGTTCATCGTGGAGGTCCTCGATGCGGAGGGCAATCACGTCTCGGGCGTGAAGCTGCAGTGGGATCTGAATACCTCCGAGAACGGCACCGTCACGATCGAGTGTCCGGACCTGGTCGACGACCTGGCCGGCTGCGGCGTTCCGACGGTTCCGGGCAACACGGGCACGATCGTCGACTCCGACGATCCGGATCTCGATCCGACCACGGCCCGCTCGGGCCTCGCCCCCTCGTTCAACGTCGACTCGCGTCAAGCGGTCACGTTCACGAACGACGGCGAGCAGCTGGTCTCGTTCGGCGGCTCGAGCGTGAGCGTGCCGGCGGGTCATTCGTGGATCATCATCACGTCGCCGGTCGAGGGTCAGACCGACCTCATCGTCTCGTCTCCCGATATCTCGCGCACCGGTGATCCGGACGCCGACAAGGTGTTCGCGATCAAGCGCTGGGTGAACTGGGACACGACGGTGGCCGAGGTCCAGTGGCCCGACCAGTTCCCGAACATTCCGGGCTGGCAGCCGGGCGACACCCGTGACTTCTTCGACGCCGACGGCACGACCTTCAACGAGGTCTCCGACGGCGACCTGGTCACGAACATCCTCGATCGTCGCGAGACGTCGACGGAGGACGACCTGGACGGCGACGGGGTGAGCGATCATCCGTCGTATCCGGACGCCTTCGGCTGCGACTCCGACTTCTCGTCTCAGTCCGGGTTCCAGTGCGAGCTCGTCGGCAACCGCGCGCTGTTCCTGGGCGAGGTCGAGCGCCTGCGCTCCGACTCGCCGTTCAACCTGTCGCGCGGCTTCATTCAGATGGCGGAGCTGGACGACAACCCCGACGTAGAGTTCTGGGGTGACGACGGCGGCGACGGCTGCCTCAACGGCGTCTGCAACGTCGAGCACAACGGCCCGTCGGACGACGAGTTCCTCGTCTTCAGCGACCCGGTCGAGGACGGCCCGGGCAACGACGCCGAGCTGGCCGCCGGCGAGTTCGACGCCAACAACAACGTCTTCGACGGTGGCGTGATCACGGCGAATCCGCTGTGCGCCGCGCCCTGCGACGAGGATGACTTCATCGGTTGGGTGATCTTCGAGATCCGCCTGGATCCGGAGACGTTCAACTGCGTCGACGTGGACGTCGACGGCATCTGCGATCCGGGTGCCGGTGGATCCCCGGATACGTTCAGCACGGCCTACCAGCGCCTGCTGGCCGGGACCGCGGACAACGTGAACACGTTCGAGGTGCTGTTCATCGACGAGTTCGGCGAGGTCTGCGACGACCTGACCTTCGAGAAGCGCTGGGTGACCAGCCGTCTGCAGGTGATCAAGAGCACGCCTGATGCGGTGATCGACGACGTCGAGGGCTTCGATGTGAAGACCCACACCGTCCAGGTCGGCCAGACGTTCAGCTACACGATCACCGCCATCAACGACGGCGACATCCAGACCGAGAACGTGCGGATCACGGATACGCTGCCGCGCTTCGGCGACCAGTTCAGCGGCCCGCCGGATGACGGCGCTCCGTTCGAGCGCGACGGCAGCCAGGCGTTCCAGTTCGTCCGTGACCGTCCGGCGTTCGATCCGACAGCCATCGTCTACGCCGTCGACGACGACGACGACGAGGATGGCGACATCATCAACACCTGCTACCGCGGCGACAACGGCTCGGCAGTCGGCAACGCGTACGTCCCGCCGACCCCGTGCTTCGACCTCGGCGTGATCATCGTCGACGTCGGGACCGTGGAGCAGGCTCGTCAGGCGGCCATCTCGGCGTCCAACTCGGGCGATCAGGTGGTCTACATCCAGTGGTTCGACGACCAGATCCTCGGCCGCACGCAGGTCGGCGGCGGGATCCAGTCTGAGGACTCGGTCGAGGTCTTCCTGCGGGCGACTGCCTCGCTCTACGACGGCATCTCGCTCCCCGACACGTGGTGCAACATCGCCACGGTCACGGACGGCCCGAACAACCTGACGAACGACTTCCTGACGCAGTCGTTCGACGCCGACACCCTGTGCCACGAGGTCCGCGAAGCGCTCCTCGACGTGCGTAAGACCGCGCAGGACGCGGTACTGAGCGCGGGCACGCAGGCGGTGTTCGACGTCGAGATCGCGAACCTCGGCAGCGCCACGCTGACGAACGTCGTGATCCACGACACCCTCGACGCGGCATTCCTGGACGTCGAGGAGGCGGACATCGTCGTGAACACGGCGCTGTTCCCGAGTGCGACGGTCAGCGTCATCGACGGCCACCACTTCTCGGTGAACTTGGGCGATCTCGCCCCGACACCGGGGACTCCGGCGGCCACCTGCAAGGGTCTGGGCGACGGGTTCTGCCTGGCCTACACGGTCAGCGTGACCACGCCGGATCTGGCGGGCGTGTTCTGTAACCGCGTGACGGCTCGCGGCACCAACGCAGCCGGCACGTTGATCGAAACCGACATCTCGTGCGTGACCACGACGATCGCGATCGAGCTCGACGTCGCGAACGAGGACGGTTTCCTGGACGGCTCAGGGACCTTCCAGTCGGCGAAGGACATCTTCCACGTCGGTGACGGCAGTGCCGCCGAACCCGATTCGCTCGTCTACGAGGTCCAGGTCACGAACCAGTCCGGCTTCACCGCGACGGGTGTTAGAATCGTGGATCTGGTCGCTCCGAACACGGGCATCATCGAGTGGCGCGAGACGCTGTTCGTCTCCCAGGGCACTGTCTCTGGCGCGAGCACCGCGGGCTTTACGTGGAACATCGGCACGCTGGCCCCGAACACGGGCGCCACGCTCCGGTTCCGCGCCGAGGCCGTGCGCACCGGCGACGACGTCAACCGGGTGAACCTGACCGCGGATCAGTTGACCGGCACCAAGGTCGACGAGGAGCCGACGACGGTAAGCCCGTAACCAAGGGACCGCGCCCCGCACGGGGCGCGGGGAAGCGGGGAGCGGCCTTGCGCCGCTCCCCGGCCTTCCCGACAATAAACCCGGTTATCGGACGTTTTCGCGGAGGGGACAACGATGAGGAGGAAGTTGATCACGACCGCAGCGCTGGGGGTGCTGATGCTGTTCGGCGCCACCCTGGGCTACGGTCAGACGCTGCACCGCAGCTTCGAGCTGTCGGCGATGGGCGGGATCAGGGTGTACGACGAAGACGTCGTATTCCTGTCGTCCGGCTGGGTCGCCGGGGGCAAGCTCGCCTGGTTCCCGCACGCCAATATCGGCGTCGAGGGCACCGTGAGCTTCTCGAGCGCGGATGTGAGTTTGGAAGAGGCCGGCGGGGACGAGACCGATTTCACGGTCGACGTCACCGAGGTCAGGGTCGACGGCGTCTACCAGATGCTGTTCCAGGCGGAGCAGAAGTTCGTGCCGTACTTCTCCGCCGGCGTCGGCCAGATGGTGTTCGATGCGGGTGAGGAGTCCGGTGTTACCGACGAGCCGGTCACGAACCTGACGTACGGCGGGGGGATCAAGTTCTTCTTCACGCCTCGCATCGCTCTGCGTCTCGATGCGCGCGACAACGTCGCGCTGATCGACAAGACGTTCGCGAGCGAGTCCGGGATCCCGACGCCCAACACCAAGACGTTCCAGGCCAACAACCCGGAGTTCCAGGCCGGTCTGACGATCGGCTTCGGCGGCTCCGACGAGGGCTTCGGCGTCAAGGACACGGACTTCGACGGCGTTCCCGACAAGGACGACCTCTGCCCGAACACGCCTCGCGGCGTGATCGTGGACGAGACAGGCTGTCCGGTCGACTCGGACAGCGACGGCGTACCGGATGGGCTGGACGCGTGCCCCAACACGCCTGCGGGCGCGACGGTGGACGAGCGCGGCTGCCCGATGGATTCGGACAACGACGGCGTTTACGACGGGATCGATCGCTGCCCCAACACGCCGGCCGGCGTTCAGGTCGACGAGACGGGCTGCCCGATCGAGGTCGTGGAAGAGACCAAGGCGTGCCTGGACGATCAGTCCTGGTACACGAGCGACGCGACGATCAACGTCGACGGCAGGAACTGGGTGAAGTTCGGCTCGACGAAGACAGCTACCCCGGATCAGCTCACGCAGATGGGTGAGTACCAGGGCGTGCCGGCCTACGTCGGGAACAACGCGAGGCGGCCGTACAGGGAGATCTGGCTGCCGCTCTGCTCGCCGGAGAACACCTACCAGCCGTATCGGCTGGAGAGCGAGGTTCGCGGGACCACCGGGTACATCCGGGACGCGAACTAGAGAGACAGAGAGACTCGCAACTCCGCGAACGTCCGGAAGGGGCCCCGCAAGGGGCCCCTTCTTTTTGGGTGGTAAGGCTGGTGAAAATGGGCCATCTGCGGCGTTGGGCTCCTCGTGTCTTCCTGCGGCGTACGAAACAGTACGCCTCGGAATCCACTCGTCGCCCGCCTTGCATCTGACCCGTTTTGACCAGCCTTGCTCGGCGGCGAAGTCGGGGGCGAGTTGTCCCCGTTTTCGGAACTCGATGCTGGGGAGGGGGTTGCAAGAGTAACACGGGTGTGCGAGACTCAGTGGTTCGGGCGCGTTTTCAGAGGACAGGAGGTTCGTGGATGGGTGTCGTGGTGAGGGTGTGCAGGCTGGCCGTTTCGGCGACGCTTGTGACCGCGTCCGGCTGGATCGCGGGGGTGACGGGGCTGCAAGCGCAGACCCTGTTCGCGTTGGGGGAAACCGCCTATCTGGATTTCGCCGGCACGATGCCGGGCGCCGCGTACACGGCCCCCGGCGCAGACGAGGTCTACCTCCACGTCTCGATCGACAAGCGGGAGCTCTCCGTGATGCGCGGCTCGGAAGTGCTGCACCGCTTCCCGGTGGCCGTCGGGAAGGGGGCGTACCTCCGCCACCGCGACGCGGAGAACGGCGGGTGGCTGTTCGAGACGCCCGCCGGAGTGTTCTCGGTGGGCCGCAAGGAGGAGGACCCCGTCTGGTACGCGCCGGACTGGCATTTCGTCGAGAAAGGCCGGCCGGTCCCGCCCGCCAACAGCCCGCTGCGGTACTTCCCCGGCGACATGGGCGAGTACGCGCTCTACCTCGGCGACGGCCTCGCGATCCACGGCACCAGGGACCAGAGCTCGGTAGGACGCGCGGCCAGCCACGGCTGCATGCGCCTGTCGAAGGTCGGGATTGCGACGGTGTATCCGCTGGTCAAAGTAGGCACGAAAGTCATCATCACATCATAGTGCAGGTCGGTGAAAACGGCCGATCTGCTGCGTTGCGCTCCTCGTTCTTCCTGCGGCGTGGGGATTCACCACGCCTTGGAAGAGCCTCGTCGCGCGCCTTGCATCTCGACCGCTTTGACCGACCTGAAGCACTGAGCGGCGAGCGGGCCGACCGCTGACAACTCGCGCCTCCCTCATACCGAATAGCAGAAAGCCCGACGCAGTGCGCCGGGCTTTCTGAAATTTTCCACGTTCCGAATTCGCTCGTTGCTAGACGCCCAGCCCTAGCTACCGGTCGCGCTGCTCTCCGCGGAGGTCGTTTTCACCGACCGACCTACTGCCCGTTGCATTGGTTCGGCGGCTTCAGGAACACCGTCCCTATGTTCCCCAACGGCTGCCCGTCCACCCACGCCAGGAAGAGCTTGCTCTGGTCGGCGCGCACCGGCGTGTAGACGAGCCGGATACGGCCGGACCCGTCGGTGCGCCAGTTCGCGTAGCCCGGCGCCGGCCGGAGGCCGGGGAGCAGCTCCTCGTTCGTGAAGCGCACCTCGGTGTACTTGCCCGCCGCGGGCTTGTTGCCGCCCGGGGCGCCTCCCTGATTCACGGCATCGATCACGATCTCGAGCGGCTGGCCGGGGCATCCCATGACCGGCTGGGTGGCGACGTGGCCGCCCCCTGCGGAGACGGTCGAATTGGCGTTGAGGGGGGTGTCGTCGAGATCCAGGGGCATCCAGAGATCCCTGGCGATCTCGACCTCGAATCTCAGCGCGAAGGCCTGGAAGTCGATGTTCGGCATCGCCTCGACCCGGGTGCTCATGTTGGTCACGATCGATCCGGCGGCGACGCCCGCGGCGTCGGTCGTCAGGATGGCGTCGGGGAGTATGGTGGTCGTCGGGCCGAGGTGCGCTCCGTCGGGGGCGATCCGATCGGGGCGAGAGGTCGAGACCCTCACGCGCGCCCCCACCACCGGCATTCCCCGGGAGTCCATCACGTGGACGGAAAATCCGAGACCGTCGGAGCCGTCGGCCCAGACGGCTGGAGCGATGGCCGTGCCGCCGAATCGAGGGTTGCCGGTCACGTCGTAGCTGGACTCCGCGGAGCTCACGTCTCGCTGGACGACGATGTCCTGATCGACCTCGATCTCCGACGCCTCGCCCTGGTCGTCCGTCAGGCGAAGGACCGGCATGTAATGGCTCTCGCTGAACGGGTAGGTCACGGTCACGTCCTCGTCGGGACCGATCAGCTCGAACCCCTCGCCGAGATCCTTGTCCAGCTCCCACTTGGCGATCGTCCCGTCCACGTCGACTCCCTGGGTCTCGAGACGAACCGTGAGGGGGGCCTTCCCTTGCGGGGGGGAGCCGCTCGTCAGCTCGGCGTGGAGCGAGCCGGTTGGCGGGTCGTTGTGGGGCGCGACGACGAGCTGCCGGGTCGATGCGGCCGGCACGCCGGCGTCGTCGACCGCCCGGGCGGTGAGCGTGTATGTCCCCTCGGCGGGATACGTATGGGTGGCCGTGAAGGGAATCGTGACGCCTCTCGCCGGCGGCGAGCCGTCGCCGAAGTCCACCGAGACGCTGTCGACCGTCCCGTCGGCGTCGGTGGCCGTGACCCGCGCGGTGAACTCGGTGTCCGCGGCCTCGCCCGTCACCGGCTCGACCGTGAAGGAGGTGATCTGCGGCGGGAGATTCCCCGGCGCCTCCACGTCGACGGTGAACAGGACGATGTCCGGGGGCGCGGAGAGATCGGAGGGCAGGATCAGCGCCTCCACGACGTGGTGCTGAGCGACGGGCTGGAAGACGAAGACGGGGCCCGGCTCGGTGCGGAGGTCATCGATCACGTATTCGACGGACCGACCCCCGTTGGCCCGGATCTCGAAGCGAACCGACTGCCCCGGCTGGACGACCACGGTCCGGGAGGATGGGCTTACGATCTCGAATGGGGCCGAGCCTCCGGATCCGCCCGAGCAGGCGAAGGTCGGCAGGATGACGGCCCAGAGCGCGGCCCAACAGACCGCGCGCACGCGCCGGAGAATGCAAGATGTCATCGATTCCTCTTTGGTGCGGGAATGTGTGCGTAAAGCGAATTGTCTGCCTGGAACAGTACGAGGATGCACCGCGGCGCCCGATAATGGCCTGGTTCGATGTCTTGGACACTCGCAATGTAACCAGGCTCGGCGGGAGGTCAACCGCCCGCCGGCCGGTTCACGAAGGATCGACGCGTTCCGGTGTCACGACGAGCATTGCGCCGCCGGCTTGAGCGCGATGATGCCCAGCTGCCCGATCGGCTGACCGTCGACCCACGCTTCGACGAGCTTGCTCTGGTCCGCGCGCAACGGCGAGTACGCGAAGCGGATCAGGCCCGCTCCGTCCGTACGCCAGCTGGCGTAGCCGGACATCGGCGTGGCTCGGAGGATCGATCCGTCCGTGTAGCGCAACTCGGCGAAGCGGCCCGCGGCCGGAGCTCCCGGATCGGGAGCGTCGGGTCTCGAGCGGGCCAGGACTTCGATCTCGATCGAGACGCCGGGGCAGACGGCCACGTTGGGGGGCCGGATCGTGACCCTGCTCGCGGTCGCCGAGACGGTCGTATTCGCGTTCAGGCCCTCGAGGCGGGCGAGCTCGATCCACCGGCCGTGCCCTGCATGCGCCTCGATCATGAGCCCGAACGGCTGAAACGCGATGACGGGGGCCGCCTCGATGCGGGTGCTGAGGCTCGTCGTCAACGTACCGGAAGCGCCGCCCAGCCCGTCCGTGCGGAACTCCCCGGATCCGGCGGTCGCCCCGGGCCCGAGGGGGGTTCCGTCGGGGGCCGCGAGGCTGCCGCGGTCGGGGATCATGCGGAGGGGAACGCCCGCCAGCGGTTTCCCGCCGTGGTCCCGGACGTTGACCGTGACCCGCCATCGGTCCCGCCCATCCGACCAGACGGCAGGCGCGATGGCGGTGGACGCGAACGCGTCGTTGCCCCGGATCGAGGCGTCGCCGTCGCCGATCGGACGAAATACGGTCACCTCCGGTCCCGCGACGACGGTGGTGGCGCCCTTGTCGTCGGTCAGGCGCAGGCGCGGGCGATACGTCCCCTCGTCGAACTGGTAGACGAGCGACGCGGCGAGTGACCCATCCAGCTCGAGGAAGCCGTCGCCCTCGCTCGCCTCGATCTCCCACTTCACGATCGTCCCGTCCGGGTCCGAGCCTGCCGCCGTCGCGCGCACGGACAACGGCGCGTCGCCGCTGGTGACGTCGAGCGACAGCGAACCGGTCGGAGGGAGGTTCGCCGGAGGACGGACGGTGACGGCGACCTGGGCGGTTCCGGCGGCCCCGTCGTCGTCCACGGCAGTGGCCCGCACGACGTACGTCCCGGGGTTCTCGTAGCGGAACGAGGCCTCGAGCTCCGGACCCGCGGTGTCCGCGTCTGGCACCCCGTCCCCGTCGAAGTCGATGCGCACGGCGGTCACGGCCCCGTCGGTGTCGGCTCCGGTCGAACGGGCCGTGACCTCGAGGGGCACCTCCCCTTCGAGGGGGGTGACGAGCAGATCGACGGCCGGCGGGGAGTTCCCGGGCGGCGGTGGCGGCGGATTCGGTTCGCGGGGCGATACGGTGACCACGATCGAGTCGCGGGCTTCCGCGCCGCGGTCGTCGGTCACCGAGAAGACGACGGGGAACGCTCCAGGCTTCTCGAAACGGACCGTGCGCCGGATCGAAGAAGCGCTCTCGATCGAGAGCTCCCCGTCGATCTTGAGTCGGTAGGAGACGATCTCGCCGTCCGGGTCGTTCCCACCCGCGTCGACGACGACGTCGAGCGGCGCGGTTCCCGAGACCGGGGCGACATGGAGGGCGGGGACGGGGGGAAGGTTCGGGGGCACGACGTCGATCGCGCGGCTCGCCGTCGATGTCTCCCCCCGATCGTCCTCGACGATCGCGGTGGCCTGCCAGCTCCCCGCGGCCAGCACGAGGACGGTGTCGATCGGCGCGGAGCGCTCGAAGGCCATGGGGGCAGGACCCACGACCTCCAGCCGGTACCGGACGATCTCCCCGTCGGGGTCGT
>DASSBK010000023.1:0-3736 GCA_035698825.1 Gemmatimonadota bacterium | reverse complement strand
CCACCGGTTGAACGGCTAGAGTGCATCGGGCTGTTCAGGATCAAATCCCTGCAAATAAGCCATTTTCGCCCCCGTAGCTCAGTGGATAGAGCAGCGGTTTCCTAAACCGCGTGCGCAAGTTCGATTCTTGCCGGGGGCACTCGGTCCTCGGGCGGCCTGTCCAGGCCGATCCGGCGTGGTGAAGTCGCCCGACGACGAGCTCGTCGGCTTGGACGCGACGGTCAGCTTCCTTTCGGCCACGGACTCCGCGCTGCTCCATCCCAGGTCTCCGGGCGAGGGGGTTGCACGCAGGAGCGTTTCTCGGCGGCGCTATAGGGTCACCACCTAGCCCAGCGCGATCAACGAGGAGGCGACTTCTGCATGGGGGACGACCAGAGGCACGGCCGGATCTTCGGACTGCTCTTCATCGCCACGTTCGTCACATCGATCAGCGCGCTCGCGCTCTTCCAGCCTGTTCTGGACGACCCGGTCGGATACATCGCAGGTGGGGGGAAGGACAATCAGATCTATCTGGGAGCCTTCCTCGAGCTCCTGCTCGTCATCACGAACGTCGGAACGGCCGTTGCCCTCTACCCGATCGCAAGGCGTCAGAACGAGGCGCTGGCGATCGGCTACGTCGGCGCACGGATCATCGAGTCCACCTTCATCGCGGTGGGAATCGTCTTCGTGCTCGGAGTCGTCGGTCTGCGGCACGATCTTCCCGGCGCGGACGACGTCGCCTTCACGCTTGCCGCGCTCAAGGACTGGACGTTCCTCTTCGGCCCTGGCTTCATCGTCCCGTGGGGCAACGGGCTGATCCTCGGCTATCTGATGTACAGATCCGGCCTCGTTCCGCGCCGCATGGCCTGGTTCGGACTGATCGGAGGCCCGCTGCTCCTCTTCGGGAGCGTCGGCGTGCTCTTCGACTGGTGGGACGCGGGCAGCACCGTTCCGAGCCTCGCGGTCATCCCGGAGATCATCTGGGAGGCGTTCATCGGCATCTACTGCGCGATCTGGGGATTCAGGAAGGACTCGCCGATCGTCCGTCCGAACTGGCGCGGTCATGAAGCCGCCTGACGCCCGCCGAGCGACATCGCGGTCGCTCGCCCTCTCGGGCGTCCTCTTTGCCCTTCTCTTCCTGATCGGATGGTTCGTGAGCGGCGGCGACGCGCCCGACTATGGCGCGCCGGATCAGGACTGGACGAACTGGGCGGACGACAATCAGTGGAAGAGCCGCGTCGGCGCGTTCGCGATGCTCCTCGCGGGCTTCGTGTTCCTGCACTTCGCGGCGAGGGTCCGGACCGTTCTCGGCGACGTGGAGCGGAGCGTCCGCGGTTCGACGGAGCTCGCTCGCGTCGCGGTCGCCGGGGCGATCACGGGCATGGCGGGCATGGTCATGGCGATCGTCATCGTCTCCAGCGCAACGACCGAGGGTGGCGAAGCGAATCCCGCCGTCACCCGTGCGATTGCGAGTGCCTCGGCCGGACCCTTCCTGCTCTCCGCCATGGGATTTGCCGCGTTCCTCATGGCGGCCGGCGTCATCACGCTCCAAAGCGACGCGCTCCCCCGTTGGACCGGTGTCGTCGCGCTCATCGGGGCGGTCTCGTTTCTCATCGCGTTCGCCACGGTTCTCGCAGGGCTCGGCAAAGACAGCGTCTTCGGCTTCGGCTTCTTCCCCGGCGTCCTGGCGCTCGTGATCTGGTCGATCTCCACGAGCATCGCGGGCTATCGGGCGACTGCCGATGCCAACGAGGTCTAGCTCGCGAAAGGGATCCGAGTCGACCAGCGGTCGTCGAGAGATAGTTCCGCCTGTCGGGAGAGCGTCACCTCTCGTGCCGAGCGAACGGGTCCGGCTCAGCGTGCCGAGGTGAGCGCGACGAGCGGCGCGACGCGTGGGACGGGGCCGCCTCCAGGTCCAGGAATGCGCTGGGTCCCCGGCGGGTCGTTCCCCATGGGCGCGGAGGACTTCCATCCGGACGCCGACGAGCGCTCGGGGCCGAGCGTTGTCGCGAGGAACCGGCGGGCGTAGACTCGTCCGGCAGCGGGATGGTGAGACGTCTGACCTGGGCGTTGCTGCTCGTCTGTGCGACGCCGGTTGTCGGCGCGGCGACGACATCCCCGACCGCGGCGGCGGTGCCGGCGGTCAGCATGAGCTCGGGCACGGTCGCCACCGGGGCGGGGCCGCGTCCGCTGCACATGGTTCGCATCGTCCCCAACCGCGGCGTGCGGCTCGAAGCCGTCTGGCTGGGCGGCGGGCCGGGACGGACGGAACGGTGGGCGGCTACGTCCGCGCCAATGCGGCGCGTGGGGCGGTCGCCGGGCTCAACGGCGACTTCTTCCTCCTGACCCGCAACGTGCCTTCGGGCAACCTGCTCATCCACAAGGGCCGCACCTTTCTCGGAGGCACAAACCGCGGTGCGGCCGCGTTCGGGGCCGACGGCAGCGTCGAGATCGTCGCGGGGAACGTGAAGGACGCCGATCTCCTCCAGAAGGGCGTGCGCGAGGCGATCTCCGGTAAGCCCGTGTACGTCCACGAGGGGCAGCTGGGCGACCTGACGACGCTCGAGCCGTACCAGCGCGACGCGGCCTACCACCGCACGGCGGTCGGCCGCCTGCGGAACGGCCAGACGGCCCTCGTCGTCATCGGCGGCGCCGGTACCACCGCGGCCCAGTTCGCGCAGGCACTGCTCCGGCTCGGGTTCGTCGAGGCCTTGGGCATGGACATCGACTCGAGCGCGAACATCAATTGGCGTGGAGCGTCGCTCAACCGGCCGGACTACCAGCGGCAGATCCCGACCGGGATCATCGTGTTCCGCCGCGGCGCCTGAGCAGGGCAGTCGAGGGGTGCGGGTGCCGTCGGTCGCCGGCGGGTGAGCGCGTCCCTGCCCGCGGCGGTTTGGCCCTTCCGGCGCACACGGGCATTCCTGCCAACTGTCGGAATAGGATGGAGCATGGTCGCCGCGCTGCTCGGGCTGGTCTGCGTGGTGGCCGCCGGCGTGATCCTCGTCGCGCTCCACTTCCTGCCGACGGGGCTCGACCCGATCCGGTACGCGGTCAGCGACTACGGGTGGACCCCATATCACCTCGGCTACCGCGCGATGGTCGTGCTCCAGGGCGTCGGAGCGATCCTCGTCGCGGTCGGGCTGGGGCAGGAGAGCGACGTGGAGTCGCTCGGCTGGCTCTACGTCTACGGCGTCGTGCGGATCCTCATCGCACGGTTCATGACCGACCGGGAACCCGACGGTCTCGCGTCGCTCACGCGCACCGGCCGGATCCACATGCTCCTCGCGGGAACGGCGTTCGCCTCGATCGCCGTCGCCGCGTCGCACCTCGACTGGAGCGGGAAGCCCGTGTCCTCGGCCCGCTGGGGTGGCTCGTGACCGCGACGGCGATCGCCACCGCGGCTGCGCTCGTCGTTGAGCCGATCCGGCGCGTCGCGCTCGGGCTGATCGAGCGGCTGTTCTACGCCGCGTCGATCGTCTGGCTGATCGTCGTCGCGGCGTCGATCGTCTGAGCCGAGGACGCGGCGCGAATCTCCTGTCGTCCGGTGGGCGGCGCGACGGCGGTTGCGGTTCACTACGGCGCGTGATGCGAATCGGGGTCGTCGGCGCCGGGCTCATCGGGCTCGCCGTGGCGCGCCGCCTGGCCGAGCTGCGCCCGGACGCGACCGTCACGGTGCTCGAGAAGGAGAGCGACATCGCGACGCACCAGACCGGGCGCAACAGCGGCGTCGTGCACGCCGGCATCTACTACGTGC
>DASSBK010000022.1:0-5049 GCA_035698825.1 Gemmatimonadota bacterium | reverse complement strand
CCCTGGCGCGAGGCAGACTTCCTGACCCTGCTCGCGCGCGCCGACAGCGCGGGGCTGGGCCACGCCGACCCGCGCGCGTCTGCGTCGATCGAGCTGCTGGGTCGGGCGTTTCCCGCACGCGCGCGGGCCGCGGCCGAGGTGGCGATCCACAACGAGGCTTCCCTCCGGCTGACCGCGCACGCCAGCCGGAACGACGCGGCGTTCGATCCGCCGTTCCTGGGAGTGCGCTTCGAGGAGCCCGACGGGGACGCACCGATCCCGGCCCTCCGCGGCGTCCTGCAGCACGACTTCGCGGTACAGTACAGGGATCGCTTCGCGCTCGGCTGGCGCTACGCGATCGACTCGGACGTGACCGGCGATCCCACGCGCTTCCGGCAGCTCGAGGCGCGCGAGCACACGGACTACGGGTTCGCGCTACTGGACGCGTACGCGGAGTACGGCTACGGGCCCCTTCGCGTCACCGCCGGGCGCAACGAGTTGTGGCTGGGGCAGGCGGGCCGGTCGAGCAGCGTGTTCGTGAGCGACTCGATCCCGCCGATCGATCAGGTGCGGATCGATCTCGTCACCCGAACGCTGCGATTCACGGGCATGATCGGCCGGCTCAGCGGCGACGATCAGAACCGCTCTCTCGACGAGCAAGGAGAAACGGTTCCGGGGTCGCTGCCGCCGCCGGCGAGCGAGAGCCGGAACGTGGACCGGATCTTCTACCTTCACAGGGTGGACTGGCAGCCCGCCGACTATCTCCAGCTGGCGATCTCGGAGGCGGCCCTCGTGACCGGGATCGATCGCGGGCTCGACGCGCGCTACGCGAACCTCCTGATCCCGTTCTTCGTGACGCAGGAAGACGAGGACGAATCGGGAGGCGTGGACGTCAACGTCATGATCAACGCCGAGGGAGTCCTGCTCGTGCCCCGGGGGGCGCGCATATGGGCGAACGTCTTCGTGCAGGAGTTCTTCATCGATGCCGAGAAGCGCGAGAACATCGGAAACCAGCTGGCGTACAAGGCGGGCGCGGAGATCGCCGGTGACGCGCTGGGCCTTCCGGCGCTCACGACGGGTCTCGAGTACACTCGCGTGGACGTGTTCTCGTACCTGCATCGGGGCCTGAACACGAATCACACCCAGTTCGGGGTCCCCCTCGGGAGCTCGCTGGGGCCCGACGCGGACATGGCTCAGGGATGGATCAGCTGGCGTCCGCGGCCGAGCCTGCGCCTGACCGTCGATGCGATGCTGCGCCGCGACGGGGAGCGGGGGGTGGAGACGCTCGAGAGCGCGATCGACGCCGGCCATCCCGACTTCCCCAGCGGGGTCGTGCAACGCGAGCGCCGATTGGGTGTAGAAGCGTGGGGATTGCTGCCGGGCCACGGCGTGGAGGGACTGCTGCGGGCCAGCGCCCACGACCTGACCGACATCGAGCACGAGCCCGGCCGAGAGGGCAGATTCTGGACCATCGAAGCCGGTCTACGAGTCCGGCACGTATTCGGGAGCAGAGGAGCGGGGGCGGCGCAATGAAGCTGGAGGCCGAGCGGAGCGCGACCGCCGATCCGGGGCCCGTTCTGCTGTCCGTCGCGGACCTCGTCGAATGGCAGGACGCCGCCGTGATGGAGTGGCACGCGGATCCGGACGGCACGGAGGCGCGGCTCGAGGAGCGGGGATGGCCGGCGGGCCCCACCGCATTCGGCCTCGGGACGGCGATCGGTCGTGAGCATCTGACGAACGTGCGACTGTGGCACGAGGAGGACGAGGCGCGGCGCCCGGACGTGGGCGACGCGGAGATCGCCGGGGTCAAGCGCCGGATCGACAGGCTCAACCAGCGCCGGAACGACCTGATCGAGGCGATCGATGAGGCCCTGACGTCCGCCCTGGCGGATCGGGGGGTCGATGCACGCCCGGGGGTCAGGCTCCATTCGGAGACACCCGGAGCGATCGTCGATCGCCTGTCGATCCTCGCGCTGAAGATCTACCACATGCGGGAGGAGGCGGAGCGGACGGACGCGGCCGCCGACCATCGCGCCGTTTGCGCGGAACGGGCGGGCATCCTCGAGCGCCAGCGGGGCGACCTCTCCGGCTGCCTTCGGGTCCTGCTCGACGAGCTACAGGCCGGTCTGGCAACGTTCCGGACCTACCGCCAGTTCAAGATGTACAACGATCCCGAGACGAACCCCGCCGTCCGCAGGGCGCGTCGCGAGTCGGAGGCCACGCCGTGAGCGCGCCGCGGATGGTTCGAGCGGCCATGATCGCCGGCGCCGCGTTCGTCGCGCCCGGACTGACGGCCTGCAATCCCCGGATCGGGGAGTTCGAGGAGCGAGGCGACCGCTACAGCGCCCAGGGGTCGTATGCGGACGCGCTCGTCGAATACGAGCTCGCGCTCGAGGAGGCGGCTGGAGGGGCTTCCGGGGATCTGCACATGAAGGCCGGCGCCCTCGCTCTGCGCTCGAAGAGCTTCAGCGACGCTAGCCGGCACTTCGACGAGCTCCTCGAGCGGGAGCCCTCCTGGCGCGACCGGGTAGCCGCGCTCTACAACCTGCACGCCCAGCGCTGGCGGGCCGCGGGCGACACCTTCGCCGCCGTCCAGGCGGTCCAGTGGCTGGTGGAGCGCGACTCCACGGTGAACCTCGGGCCGCTGTACTTCCTGCTCGGCGACGCGGCCTACGCGCGGCCGGATTACGACGCCGCGATCCAGGCCTACCTGCTGGGGCTGGCGCGCGCGGGTGGGCAGGCCTCGCCGGAGGTGTACGCCCGGCTGGGCGAGTCCTTCGAGCGGAAACGGCAGTGCGCGACCGCGATCGAGTATTACAAGAAGTACCTGGAGGCGGATTCCACCGCCGCGGCGGGAAACGCGCGCTATCGCTACGGCACGTGCGCCTTCCGCATGGCGGAGCGGGCGTTCAAGGGCGAGGACTACGAGGCGGCGAGGGAATACATCGATATCGTGATCCGGAACGGGGAGCCCGTGAGCCAGCTCGACGACGCCGAGCTGATGATGGCGCAGATCCACGAGTGGGACGGCAATCGCGAAGCTGCGATGGACGCGTACAGGCGGATCGCGTCGCGCACGCAGGGGGGCCACTCGCGGGCGGGGCTCGAAGCCTACCGCCGATACAAGCAGCTGGAGTTCGGCCTCCCGCTCCGCTCCGCGGAGCGCGCCCGGGCCGCGGAGGAGCGAGCCGCCGTGGAGGTCGACCGGTGAGGTGGCAGGCAATCCTGCCGGCCCTGGCGCTGGCCCTCTGGTCGGCGGGTTGCGCGTCCACCCAGGAAACCGCCGTCCTGCCCCCCGATGAGCAGTTCGAGCGCGCGCAGCAGGAGTACGAGGAGGGAGACATACGCGAGGCGATCGCGCACTTCCAGACCTTCGCGTTCAACTATCCACAGGATCCGCGCGTTTCCGAGGCGCGCTGGATGAGCGCCCAGGGCTATTACCGCGTCGAAGACTGGGCCACGGCCGCGCAGGAGTATCTCAACTACCAGCGGGACTATCCGCAGGACGAGCGTGCGGCGGAGGCGCTGTTCCAGGCCGGCCGCGCGTACCAGCAGATGTCCCTGCGGCCCGAGCTAGACCAGCGCGAGACGGAGCGCGCGGTGAACGCGTACGATCGCGTGATCGTCGAGTATCCGCGCTCCGAGTTCGTGGAGGAAGCGCGGACCAGGAAGGCACAGCTCCGCGACAAGCTGGCGGAGAAGGTGTTTCTGAACGCCGAGTTCTATTTCGACAACGAGAACTACTCCGCCAGCGAGATCTATCTCACCGACCTGATCGCGATGTACACGGACACTTCCTGGATCCCGGCCGGATATGCTCTGCTGGCGCGCACGAAGTGTCAGCAGGGACTGGGGGACCGGGCGTCCGAGGTGTATGCGAGGTTGCGGGAGAACTACCCCGACTCGCAGGCCGCCCGGCAGGTGGCGGCCGAGCTGCCGGAGCGGTGCCGGGCGACGCAGGCGGCGTCGGACGGCGAGGATCCCGCGCCGACGAGCGGGCGCTGAGCGCCGGGCGAGGCGGGGATGAGGAAGGGCATCCTGGGCGGGACGTTCAATCCGCCGCACATCGCGCACCTGATCGTGGCCCAGGAAGTGCGAGAGACCATGGACCTGGACCAGGTCGTCCTCGTCCCGACGAGCATTCACGCGTTCAAGGGACCGGCGTCCGCGGTCCCGCGCCACCGGGCCGCCATGACCGAGCTCGCCGTGGCCGGAGATCCGCGCCTCGCGGTGGACCGGATCGAGATCCAGCGCGGGGGAGTGTCCTACACGGTCGACACGCTGCGGGCGCTGCGGGAGCGGGAGCCGGAAACCGACTGGACGCTGATCCTGGGAAGGGACAACCTGGACGAGCTGCGGGAATGGCGGGAGGCCGACGCCCTGCCCGACCTGGCGGACATCGTGGTCACGACCCGCGCGGGGCTGTCGGCGCCGGAGCGCCTGCCGTTCGGGGGCCGGTGCGCGCTCGTGGACGTGCCCTCCCTGGAGGTGTCCTCGACCGACATCCGGCAGCGGGTCGCCAGCGGGCGTTCGATCCGCTACTGGGTGCCGCCGGCCGTGGAAGCGTACATCCGGGAGCACGACCTGTACCGGGAGGCCGTGCCCGCCGGGTCCATTGATAAGGCGCCGCCCAGGGGTTAGATTGTTTTCCCTCTGCCGGTTGACGCCCCCCCGACCCATGCACTGGACATTCGCTAGCGGATCGGCACCTCGTCGGCGACGACGCCCGACGATTTTTCTCGGAGAACGATAATCGTGGTCCTGCAATCCATCCTGAAGCTCTTCGTGGGCGACAAGCACGGCCGGGAGCGCAAGCGCCTGTGGCCGATCGTCGAGGAGATCAATGCCCTGGCCGCCGAGCTGGAGGCGCTCTCCGACGACGAGATCAAGGCCAAGACCGAGGAGTTCCGCCGGCGTCTCGCCGAGGGCGAGACCCTGGACGACCTTCTGCCCGAGGCCTACGCGGTGGTCAAGGAAGCCTGCCGGCGCAATCTGGGCCGCACATGGAAGGTGACGGATCAGGACTTCGTCTGGGACATGGTGCCGTTCGACGTGCAGCTGTTCGGAGGC
>DASSBK010000021.1:0-10930 GCA_035698825.1 Gemmatimonadota bacterium | reverse complement strand
GCAACGAACGGCACGAAGGTCCGCACGATCGGCACGAAGCGGCCGAGGACCACGGCCTTGCCGCCATGCCGTTCGAAGAACGCGTGGGTGCGATCCAGGTGCTGGCGGTTGAGCGCTCGATCCCAGAACCCCCGGCTCCCGCTGGCTGCGAGGATCCGCGGCCCGAGGTAGTGGCCGACCGCGTAGTTCACCGTATCCCCGAAGATCGCGGCGGCCGCCAGCAGGGAGGAGGCGAGAACTACGTCCAGCGCGTCCCGCGCGCCCAGCGCTCCCACCGCGAACAGCAGCGAGTCTCCCGGCAGGAACGGAGTGACGACGAGCCCCGTCTCGGCGAAGACGACGAGGAACAGGATGCCATAGACCCACGCGCCGTGCCGGGCGACGAGCTCGGCGAGGTGCCGGTCCACGTGCAGGAACAGGTCGATCGGTAGCTCCATCGGGCTCGCTCCGGAGGTTCGGCCCACGCATGAGGGCGCCGAATGCTACCGCATCGCATCGCCGTCCGACAGATCCGCGGGACCGGCCGCTTTTGCGACGCCCAATCTGCGCTCGCTTGCGCGGAATCGACCGCTCGTTAGGATGAAACGGGGTCGTCGCTCGCTGTCGCAGCTCGAGGTGCGGGATGGACGTGCGGTTCTGGGGTACGAGAGGGTCGCTGGCGAAGCCGGGCCCGAGCACGCTGCGCTACGGGGGCAACACCTCCTGCGTCGAGGTCCGCGCATCCGGAACGCTGATCGTCCTCGATTGCGGCACCGGAGTCCATGGCCTCGGACAGGCGCTCCTCTCCGCGCCGCCGCCTCAGAACGGCCACCTCCTGATCACCCACACCCACTGGGATCACATCCAAGGTTTTCCCTTCTTCGCGCCCCTGTTCGTGCCGGGCAACAGCTGGGACATCTACGCGCCGGGAAAGCTGGGACAGGAGCTCGAGCAGACGCTCGCCGGGCAGATGGAGTACAACTACTTCCCGGTCACGCTGGAGCAACTGGGAGCCGCGATCCGCTTCCACGATCTCGGCGAAGGCCGCTTCACCATCGACGGGATCCACGTGACCGCCCAGTACCTGAACCATCCGGTGCTAGCGCTCGGCTACCGGCTGGAATTCGGGGGCGCCTCGCTCGTGTATTCCGTGGACCATGAGCCTCACGCGCCGAACCCGGTGGCGCGGCCCGGAGAACCTCCCACACACATCGAGGACCGCCGCCACGTCGACCTGCTGGCCGATGCGGACCTCGTGATCCACGACGCGCAGTACACGATCGAGGAGTACGCTCAGAAGACGGGCTGGGGCCATACGCCGGCGGAGTGGGCGACGGACTACGCGATTGCGGCCGACGCCCGGCGGCTCGCGCTCTTCCACCACGATCCTCTGCGGGACGACGACGCGCTCGACCGCCTGGTCGAGACCTGCCGTAGCCGGGCGCGCGCCGCGAGGAGCGACGTCGAAGTGTTCGGCGCGGCCGAAGGGCAGGAGATCCACCTGCCGGAGAGCGCCGCCGGTCCGAGGCGGGCGGACAGTGCCCCGGCTTCGGCGCGCAGCACGGAGGCGCAGACCGTACTCGTCGTCGACGACGACCCCACCATTGTCCAGCTGCTGGCGCTGACCCTCGAGCCCGACGGCTTCCGCGTCGTCACGGCCAGCGACGGCGAATCCGCGCTGCGCCTGGCCGCCAGCGTCCGCCCGTCCCTGGTCCTGCTCGACTGGCAGATGCCGGGAGCGGACGGCATCGAGGTCACGCGCACCCTGCGGAACCATGACGACCCCGCGCTACGCGACGTCCCGATCGTCCTGATCACCTCCCAGTCGGGCGAGGAGAACACGGCGGCGGGGTTCGCGGCGGGTGTGACCGACTACTTGACCAAACCCTTCCGCCCGGCCCACGTGCGCTCGCGCGTCCAGGCCTGGCTCCTGCGCCGCAGAGGCGACGCTCCCTCGAATCCATGAGCGAGGCCGATCGCGCGCGCCGACTCGTGACGCTGAGCCGCCTGGCCTGCGTCTTCATCGTGCTGCTGGCCGCGCTGGTCCTGCTCGGCTGGGCGCTGGACTTCGACCTGCTAAAGGGCGGCCTGCCGGGCCAGGTCTCCATGAACCCCATGACCGCGATCGCGCTGGTCCTGGCCGTGATCGCGCTGTGGAGAATGAGCCGCGTCGCGGCCGCGCTGGTCGCGCTGGTCGGCGGGGTGACGCTGGTCGTCTACATGGTCGGCGGCAACCCGGGGATCGATCAGCTGTTGTTCGCGGACCGGCTCGCGGACAACCGCATCGCGCCCAACACGGCGCTCTGCCTCTTCCTCTACGGACTGGCCCTGTTCCTGCTCGTCCGACCCGACCTCGACACGCACGCCGAACTGATCGCGACGTTCCCGTTCGGGATCGCCTGTGTGTCGGTCCTCGGTTACGCGTACGGGGTCAACTCGATGTACGGGTTCGGGGAGGAGATCCCTATGGCTCTGGGCACCGCCATCGCCCTCGTTGCGCTGGGGGTCGGAATCGCCTGCGCGAGGGCCGACCGCGGGCTGGTGGCGGTGGTGATCGGGGACGATCCGGGCGGGATCCTGGCGCGCAGGGTCCTGCCGGTAGCCGTCTTCCTCCCTGTCCTCCTCGGAGGGCTCCTGATCGCGGGCCAGCGCGCGAGCCTCTTCAGCCCCCAGTACGGGACCGCCATCGCGGTCGTGGTCGCGGTCTTCGCGTTCGTGACGATGATCGGTATCACGGCCCACTCGCTCGCCGTCACGGACGAGGTGCGACGGACCAGCGAGCGCCACTCGGCGGCGCAGCACCTGACCACGCGTGTCCTGGTCGAGTCCGATACGCTGGCCGAGGCGATGCCGAGGGTGCTGGAGGCGGTCTGCCAGAGCCTGGGATGGGTTCTCGGGATCCGCTGGCGGATAGATCCGGACGAAGATGTCCTGCGCAGCGAGGAAATCTGGGAAGCGCCCGGCCTGAAGTCTCACCAGCTGGCCGAGATGAGCCGGGATTTCCGGTTCAAGCGAGGCATCGGACTCCCCGGCCGCGTGTGGAGCGCGGAGAGGGCGGCCTGGATCGTCGACGTCGTCCACGATCCGAACTTCCCGCGCGCTGCCGCCGCGCAAGCCGCCGACCTGCACGGCGCGTTCGGTTTTCCCATCGTCGGTCCGACGGGGTTTCTCGGGGTGATGGAGTTCTTCAGTCCGGAAACGCGTGCTCCCGAAGAGGCCGTGCTGCGGCTCTTCGAAGGTGTCGGCGGTCAGGTCGGGCAGTTCATCGAGCGCAAGCGGGCCGAGGCCGAGCTCGCGCGCGCGAAGATCGTGGCGGAGGCCGCCACGCAAGCCAAGTCGGACTTCCTCGCCAACATGAGCCACGAGATCCGTACGCCGATGAACGCGATCATCGGGATGTCGGATCTGCTGACGACCACCGAGCTCGATTCCCAGCAACGCGAGATGGCCGAAACGGTCCGCATGAGCGGGCAGCACCTGTTGACGATCATCAACGACATCCTCGATTTCTCGAAAATCGAGTCCGGACGGCTGGAGCTCGAGCAGGCCCCATTCGACCTCGGCGAGTGCGTCGAGGAATCGCTGCAGCTCGTCGCGCCCAAGGTCACGGGCGCGAACCTCGAGCTCACGTACTTCATGGACGAGGCCACGCCGCGCATGATCGTCGGCGACGCCGCGCGGCTCCGGCAGATCCTCATGAACCTGCTTTCGAACGCCATCAAGTTCACGCCCACGGGGGAGGTCGGCGTGACGGTCTCGACCCGGCGGCTGGAGGGCACGAGCCGCGAGATCCAGTTCTCGATCCGCGACACCGGAATCGGCATCCCGCAGGACCGCTTCGATCGGCTCTTCCAGATGTTCAGCCAGGTCGACGCGTCCACCACGCGGCGATATGGAGGGACCGGCCTGGGCCTGGCGATCTGCAAGCGCCTCGCCGAGCTCATGGGTGGGCGGATCTGGGCGGACAGCGAGCCCGGGCAGGGCTCGACGTTCCATTTCACGATCGTGGCCGACGAGGTGCAGGCCCCGGTCGATGCCGCGCAGGCCGTCGAGCTGCCCTGGCTGCGGCATCGGCGCGTGCTCATCGTGGACGACAACCGCAACAACCGACTGGTGCTGAAGCTCCAGATGCAGAGATGGGGCATGCTGGCGCGGGAAACGGCATCTCCGGGAGAGGCCCTGCGCTGGATCGAGCGGGGGGATCCGTTCGATGCCATTCTCGTGGATTACCAGATGCCGGGCATGAACGGCGCCGAGCTCGCCCGGAGGGTCCGCGAAACCCGAGGCGCGAGGGCGCCGGTCATGCTGCTGTTGTCGTCGGTGGGGCAGCCGCTGTCCGCCGAGGACCAGGCGGCGTTCTTCGCGGTCCTCTGGAAGCCGCTCAAGCTGGCGCAGCTCCGCGAGCGGCTGCTGGAGGCGCTCGGACGCCCGGCGGCCGAGGGCGCCCAAGGTCCCGAGGAACCGGGGGACTCGACTCCGCTCCGGATCCTGATCGCCGAGGACAATCCCATCAATCAAAACGTCGCCGTCCGCCTCCTCGAGAAGCTCGGCCACTCCGCCGACATCGCCGCCAATGGGCAGGAAGCGCTAACGCGCCTCGAGGAGCGGCCCTACGACGTCGTTCTCATGGACGTCCAGATGCCCCGGATGGACGGGCTCGAGGCGAGCCGCGAGATATGCGCACGGTGGCCCGCGGGGCAGCGCCCCCGCATCATCGCGATGACGGCGGAGGCGATGGAAGGGGATCGCCAGAAGTGCCTGGCGGCTGGAATGGAGGATTACCTGGTCAAGCCGGTGACGCTCGACGCGCTGCGCGGGGCGCTGGAGAAGAGCCACCCGGTGGATCGCGAGCCGGAGGACACGGAGGACACGGAATCCGGAACGCTGGACGGCGAGGTCCTCGCGCAGCTGCGGGAGGACCTCGGTGGACCCGCGCCCGTCGAGCAGATCGTCGGCCTCTTCCTCGAGAAGACGCCCCCGATCCTGGCCGAGCTTCGCGACGCGGTGACCCGCGGGGATCTCGACGCCGTCCGGCGGAGCGCCCACACGATCAAGGGGACGAGCGCGACCCTCGGCGCGCGCGCTCTGTCGGAGAAGTGCAAACGGCTCGAGGAACAGGCGCGGACCGGCGAGGTGGCGGATGCCGCCGCGTCGCTGACGGAGATCGAGCATGCCTGGGGTGCCGCGGAAGCGGCATTGCGAGCGGAGATCGGGCGACAGCCGGTTCCGATCGAGCCCGGTCCCGCGGGGTAGTGTCCGTTACCGCGCGTACTTCGTTCGCGCCGGCTGGGCTCCCGACAAATCGAGCTCCAGGAACGCCTTTACGATTCGGGGATCGAAGTGCGTTCCCGCGGCTTCGCGGATGATCTCCCGCGCGCGCTCATCGCTCACGCGATCCCGGTATGGGCGGTGGGAGGTCCACGCGTCCCAGACGTCGACGACCGCGAACACGCGAGCTGCCAGCGGGATCTCCTCGCCCTTGAGACCCAGTGGATAGCCCGTGCCGTCCCAGCGCTCGTGATGCAGATGCGGTATGTCGAGCGCCGGGCGCAGGTAGGAGATCGGCGAGAGGAGCTCGTAGGCATAGACCGGATGCATGCGCATCACCTCCCACTCCTCGTCGGTGAGGGGAGCCGGCTTGAGCAGGATCGAGTCGGGGATTCCCATCTTGCCGATATCATGGAGAAGCGCGCCACGCCGCAGATGGAGGATCTCCTCGGGGTCCATGCCCAACGCCTGTCCGAGCAGGACCGTGAGTCCCGCGACCCGCGCCGTGTGGCCCTGCGTGCAGTTGTCCCTGAGATCGAGGGCCCGTGACCACCCTTCGAGGGTCGTCTCGTAGGCCAGGCGCAGCTCGGTGTTGGAGCGCGTGAGCTCGGTGAGCAGTCGGGCGTTATCGATCGCGATCGCTGCCTGACCGGCGAGCGTGCCGGCGAATTCGCGCCACTCCTCGTCCGCTTCGACCGCCGTCCGACAGAACGTCTCGAGCACACCCTTGACGTCGTTCTTGGCGATCAGAGGAAGGACATAATAGGAAATGAAGCCTCGGGATGTGGAAGGCTCCGCCGATGTGTCCAGAGAAGGCAGGCTGCGGAGATCGGGCACGAAGACCGGCCTGCGCTCGAGCGCTGCACGCCCGGCAGGGCCTTCGCCCATTCGGACGGCCACCGCCCGGGAAGCGGACTCGGGGATGCCGCGGCCCGCGGTGTGCTCCAGCTTCTGGGTCGACGGGTTCCAGAGCAGAATCCGGGCGGCATCCACCCCCAACTGTCCGGTCACCTGATCCAGCACGACGTCGAGGGTGAGCTTGAGGTCCAGGCTGCTGGCGATCGCGCGGTCGATCGTGCGCAACGCGTTCAAGTGGTCCATCCGCCGCCGGAGGTGCGCCCGAGCCTCGATGCGTTTGATCGCCGCGCCTATCGTGTCGGCGGCGATCTTGAGGGCTTCGATCTCGGCCGCCGCCCATTCCCTGGATGCATGACACACGTCGAACCCGATCGTACCCCACAACCTCTCTCCCGCCATGATCGGCATGACCGCCACGGAGGCCACATCCCACCGCTCGAGCTGCTCCTGGATGGGCGCTGGGAAGTCGGCGCGGTGGCCGTGGACGTGACGCCCTTCGTAGAGATCCCGGGCCCAGGAATCGAAGCCCTTGTTCTCCATGTCGAAGTCCTTGAACTCCGGGTTGCCGGCACGCGCCGCAATTCCCTCCGACACCCATTCCACCTCCTGGGTGGCCAGCGTATGGTCGTTCGACCGGAAGGAATAGAGGTATGCGCGGCTGACGTCAGCCGCTTTCCCGAGGTGCGCGACCACTTCCTCGACCTCCATGCGCCAGTCCTCCGCGGCGAGGAGACGATTCGCGGCCAGTCCGACGGCGAGCAGGATCGCATCGCGATGGCGCAGTGACTGCTCGGCCTCATGCCGGAGCTTTCGTTCCTCACATGCCTCGATCGCCCGCTTCACGGCGCTCGGCAGACGCGTGAGATTGTCCTTCATGAGGTAGTCGTCGATGCCCTGCCGCATGGCGTCGGCGACCGTTTCTTCGCCGACCGCTCCGGAGACGAGGATGAACGGAAGGTAGGGCGCCTCTGCTCGGGCGAGGAGGAAAGCCTCCGGTCCGGTGAACGAGGGTAGGGTGTAGTCCGCGATCACCACGTCCCAGGCTCGCCGGGTGATCGCGGTGCGGAGATCCGCGGCCCTCTCGACGCGCTCGTGCTCGACAACGAGCCCATCCCGACTCAGGGCTCGCAGGATGAGCGCGGCGTCGTCGGGGTTGTCCTCGACGAGGAGAACCCGCAGCGGGATTCGTTCAGTCGACATCGGGCGGCGGCTCGTTCAGAACCAGCCAGTACATGCCGAGCTGACGGACGGCCTCGATGAACTGATCGAAGTCGACGGGCTTTCGAATGTAGCTGTTCGCACCGCTCGCGTATCCGTCGACCAGGTCACGCTCCTCTTTCGAGGACGTGAGGATGACGATCGGCAGCAGGCTGGTCCGCTTGGTCGCCCGCAGCTTGCGCAGGACATCCATCCCGCTGACCTTGGGAAGCTGGAGGTCGAGGAGGACGATCGCGGGAAGGTCCTCGGCGGCTGTCGGGCCGTCCTCGCCACCCAGCAGATAGTCCAGGGCCTCCTGGCCGTCGCGGGCGACGACGAGGGGGTTCGTCAGGCGATTCCTCTTCAGCGCACGGCGGGTGAGCTCGACGTCGTCTTCGGTGTCTTCCACGAGCAGGATGGTCCCGGTCACCGCCACCTCCCGGAGTCAGGTCCTCGAGCACGGCCCCGAAGGACGTGCGCCGGCGCACGGCGAATGTCGCCATTTGCGACGGACAGGGGGGATAGTTCGACTCTTCCCGCCCGGACGCCCGCGGGGTTGATCTCCGTTTGTACCCTCAAAAGCCAACCTCGCCGTAGAAGCCCCGCAAGAAACGTGCTCACACGGAACCCAATGCCGCCGAAACCAGGCGACCTGGCTGCCAGCCTGCTTCTGATGGCGGCAGTCGTGGTCCTGGCGATCGGCGGGCTCGCCAGCGACGGCAACTGGCCCAAGGTCGCGCGCGTCGCCACATCGTTTCTCACATATGTGGTCGTCCTCCTCGCGGCCCGGGGATCCGTGCGGAAGCACCTGGAAGGCATCCCGTACAGGATCTTCGCTCTCGCTGGAGGGGCGGCCGGGCTGGCCAGCGGACTGGTACGGACCGAGGTCCAAGGCTTTGTGCTGATAGTCGGCGCGGTCGCGGGAGGGCTGCTTCTTGGTGGAGTTCATTGGTTGGGGCTCATCCGGTGGCGACACCTGCGCTAGTCCGCAACCCGATAGTCTCGTACCTTTTCCCACATCGCCTCTGCTTGACCGGAGCTTCCGCTCCGTGCTACAAGAGTAGGATTCCCCCGTTCCCGACTTTTTCCTGATCCGGAGTCGCCATGAAACCGGTCGCAGTGCTCTTCTGTATTGCCCTTGGGGTTTCCCTGGGGTGCCAGGGCGCGGATCCGACTTCCCCCACGCGGGACCTGAACCTGTCTGGGAAAGCCGGCACAGGGGCGGGCACGGGCGGCAGTCAAGCCGCAATCGTGCTCTCGCGAGGCTACACCTCGGTGGTTGGCACAGGAGGAGCGTCGACCGGGAGTCGGCTGGTTACGTTTGTGACCCCTTTCCTTGCGCCGTTCTCCAGCACCAACCGTGTCGATCCGGACGGCGGCGTCCCCGGCACGAATCAGCTGCCTCTCAGCGGACAGGTTGACTGGACGCACTGTGTCTGGAACGCCGACATCGCGTATCCCTACAACCCCGCGAACGTGCCACAGGCAGCGAAGGAACTGTGGGATCAATTCTTCGGAACCCAGGCCTCCGCGCGGCCCAGGTTGTTTTTCGCAACGGTCGATACACGAGCGAACGAGGGACCCTCCTGGAACCATCAGAGCCTCCTGCGGTGGTTCTCGAAATCGGGTTCAAAGAAGTACATGTGGGAATTCGAGGTGGGCGGGGAATCCACTCTGTCGCTCGTCCAGCCCGTCGCCTCCTGGGACGGCAAGAGGTTCACGTTCTCGGGTGGGATCATTCGGGCGACTCGTACCCTCTGCGGCAGTTTCACCGGGCCAGACGGATGCATTCCGGCCCGCGGCAAGGGCAACCGCCCGACGGTGGTCTGTCGCAACGACGGGCTCGCGTTCCCGGCGATCACCTACGTGGCGGAGCTTCAATAGCATGACGGCAGGGTCCTCGCGGACCCCCCTTCGCTTGAGGTGGGTCCTTCGGACCCCGCCTCCGGTTGATGGCGGGTCCTTCGGACCCCGCCTCCGGTTGATTCGCGGGCGCACAGGGTCATATTGCGGGAATCCCCCCACACCCGCGGACAGGCGGCATGAAGGAAGAACCGAAGGAAGAAAAGGTCGTACTCGTCCTCGATGACGACACGCGCCTGAAAGGAGTGGTCGATCGGTTCGACCCGAATCGGGCGCGGCTCGACCTCCGAGAGGTCGATCTGACTGGCCACCAGATCCAGCGCCATGACGTCGACATGAAGGAAGTGCTGGTGGCCTTCCTCGTGCGCGACCTGGCGGTGTGGCGCTCGCAACCGCTGAGCGAGGAGGACTTGCCGCCTGCCGAGGAGATCGCCCCCGTGGAGTCCGGGGAAGCGGTGCGGGTGACCCTGAGGTGGGGTGAGACGATGGAGGGCGTGATCCCGGATCACGACCCCCGTCGTCCCTGGTTCTGGTTCTTTCCGTTCGCGAGCTCGAGTCGCGCCGGGAACGTGGAGCGGGTCTACCTCACGCGCCGCGGAGTCGGGCGCATGGAGGCCGCCCGAGCCCGCTGAACGCGACCGGCTCTCCGCTTTGCAGCTTTCAGTCCACGATCGTGACGGAGTCGGGCACATTGATGTCGGGTGCCTCGATCTCCACGTCACTGGGAACGTCGACGTCCGGGGCCTCGGGCGCCTCGATGTCGATGTCGGCGTTGATGTCGTCCTCCGCCGTCCGCTCGCCGAGCACCCCCGAGAAGTACAGCACGGCCCCCACGATGAGGACCGCTATGATGACCAGGATCGCATAAATGCCCGCGTTCCCGTCCCCGCCGCCCCGCGGCTCGGCGGGCTGGTTGTAGTTCACCTGCGCCATCGTACGACCTCCTTCGGTTGGCCATGACGACCCCTGTGGTCGCCCGATGCATTGTACCTTCCGGCGACTCCAAGGTTTGTCAGCGCGCTTACCGATACCCCCTTTACAGTTGAGCGGAATTCTGCCATAATGGGGGCTGTCCTCCCCCCTTGGACCGACCCAGGAGGGGAGATGCCCGCCCGCAACGTTTCGTTCCGCCATTTCCGGTTCTGCGAATCTGCCGTGCGCCTGACTGCGGTCGCCGCCGTCGCGTTCGGGATGCTGTCGTGCTCGGAAACACCCACCGAGCCCGAGCTCTCGCCGTCGGGTGACATCACGCCATCCGCCGGTGGCGCGCATCGATTCGTTCCGGGACGGGTTCTCGTGCGCTTCCGGACCGGGGCGGACGAGCAGGCCATCACACGCGCACAGGGGGCCGCGATACAGGCAACCGTGGCGCAACGCATCCGGCTGCTGCGGGTCGCGCCGGGACGCGAGATGGCGATCGCGCGATCCCTTGCGCGGCGCGGCGACGTGGAGTTCGCGGAACCCGACTGGCTTCGCACGCTCGACGACCCCACGTGCCCCGGCTGCGTCCTGCCCGGCGATCCCCTGTTCGGATACAAGTGGGATCTTCACAACGACGGGGCGGTCCGATCCGGCGCGGGGGACGTGCTGGCGATGACGGGGGCGACGGACGCGGACATGGACTGGCTCGAGGCGTTCAACCAGCTGGGCGCCGGATTCAGCGGCTCCGCGCGCATCGGGATCCTCGACACCGGCGTCCGCGCGACGCACGCGGACCTCAGCGGCCGCGTGATGGCGCAGCACGACTTCTACAACAACGACCCCG
>DASSBK010000020.1:0-12981 GCA_035698825.1 Gemmatimonadota bacterium | reverse complement strand
GCATGCTCGGAGGGCGCGTGCGTCCGGAGTCGTGCCGTTCCCCCGAGATCGTGGCGGACGCCGCGCACGCGATCGTCACGCGGGACAGCCGCGCGTGCTCGGGAAGGCTCCTGCTGGACGAGGATGTCCTGCGCGAGGAGGGATCGACCGACTTCTCCGGCTATGCCGTGGTTCCCGGCGGTCCCCTGACGCCCGACCTGTTCGTCGAATCCGCCGAAGAATAGCCAGCTGTGAACTCGTTACTTACTTGTAAATAGCGACTTACACATGATCACGCGAGAAGCGGCTCGAGGTGAGGGGGGAATGGAGGCGGCGGGCGGATTCGAACCGCCGGATGGGGGTTTTGCAGACCCCTGCCTTACCACTTGGCTACGCCGCCCCGTCACGATCGACGTGCAGCCCTTCCGGAATTAGGGCGCGTGGAGGCTTCCGGACCGGATCGAATGGAGCGGGAAACGGGGCTCGAACCCGCGACCTCAACCTTGGCAAGGTTGCGCTCTACCAACTGAGCTATTCCCGCCCGACACGCGACGTTACGAGCGAAAAAATGTATCCCGGGCGAGAGGGGGGGTCAAGCGAAGCCGAACCCCGAACTGCCGCGGGTGTATTACCGCCGGACCGATACGGAATCGGCATATCCGATTCCCATACTCATAGATCATCATCGCGGGATGCGGGGAGGAGTGGATGTTCGATACAAAATGCTTGCGGGGTAATCGATTAGCTTGTGGCGTCCTGGTGATGGCCCTGGTCACGGGGCTGGCGGCGCTGACCGCGGATGCCGAAGTGCCGACCGCGGGTCCGATCGGCACGGGTGCCGCGGGAGCGTTCCTGAGCGGGGGGTGGGTCGGCGCGATGGATGTCGTGGCGTTGACGGCGTTCGCCGGGGCGGAGCCCGCGCTCACGGAGAGCGCGGAAGAGCTGGCGCGCCGGTTCGGCGTCGGGCGCAGGCTCGCCGGGATCATCTACGAGGAAGCGCTCAGGGCCGGAATCGAGCCCGCCATGGCGTTCGGCGTGATCGCGCAGGAGAGTGGGTTCGATCCCTCCGCGGTCGGGAGCAGCGGTGAGCGCGGACTCATGCAGATCAAGCCATCGACGGCACGGGCATACGACGCGCGAATCACTCCCGATGCGCTGCTGAGGCCGGAAACGAACCTGAGGTTGGGACTGCGGCATCTGAGGCGGGAGGTCGAATACTTCGGCGATCCGATCCTGGGTCTCATGTCGTACCACATGGGACGGGCGCGCCTCGAGCGCGAGCTGGCCGACGGAATGGCGCCCAGGGATCGGTACGTCGAGCGCGTGCTCTCGAGCTGCGGAACGGACTGCGTCTGAGCGTGGGCGTGGCCGCGCTGGCCACGCTCCCCGCGTTCGCGACGGCCCACGCCCAGTCTCTGGGGTACGGCCCCCCGCAGGGGGCCTCGTTCCGCTACCGGACCAGCAATCAGCTGATCGTCAGCCAACAGATCCTCGAGAGCGAGAACCATTACACGCTGCGGGCGGACGGCATCGTGCGCCTGACGCTCATGAACTCCGGCCCGCGGCTGCTGTGGCGACTCGGGTACGAGGAGTTGAATCTCGAGATCGAGGGGGCCTTTCCCAGTCCTCGGGTCGAAGGGCTGCGGGGCGCGGTCGTGACGCTGTCGACCACGCCCCAGGGCGTCGTTCTGGACGCGCTCGCCTCGGGCGTGGTCTCGCCGGGGATCGGCACCCAGTACGTGGAGCGCGCCGCCGCGGCGTTCCTGCCGCGCCTTCCCGAGCGCGCCGCGACGCCGGGCGCGGTCTGGACCGATACCCTGCTCGTGACGGAAGTCCTGCAGGGGGTGACCGCCGAGGTCACGACCGTGCTCCGCTACGTCGTGGCCGACACCAGCGCGATCGCCGGACGGGCCGTCGTTCCCGTCGAATACACGGGCACGATATCGGTGACGGGCTCGGGACTCATCGAGGGCTCGCGCGTGCAGGTCGAAGGGAGCGGCAGGGTGAGCGGGCACTACCTGTACGATCCCGCCGACCGCGTCTTCGATCTCCACGAGCAGGAACAGGTGCTCGAATCCACACTCACCCTCATGAGCCCCGAGCGGCGCACGGTCGGAATCCCCAGCCGGCAGGTTCTGAACGCCCGCTCCGAACGGGTCTTCTAATGCCGTCGAGCGGTCCGTCGCCGCTGCGCGCGTGGCTCGCGGTCGGGGTCTGGATGACCGTGACCGTGATCCTGTCTACCTTCCCGGTGGAGGATCTGCAGCCGAACGTCCCGAACGCCGACAAGATCGGGCACGCGGCCGTCTACGCCGTTCTCGGATTTCTGTGCGCGGTCGCATGGTTTCGGCACGGAAGCTCGCACTCCGCCGCGGTGGAGCGAGCGATGGCGCTGGTGCTCCTGTTCGGCGCGCTGATGGAGTTCGTGCAATCGCTCGTCGGGCGCGACCCGAGCATGGCCGACTGGGTCGCGGACGGAGTCGGCGGTCTGTTCGGAATCGGGTTCTGGATGGCATGGAGGATCGTCATGGAGTATCGGGCGGAGCAGGTAGGTTGAGGGATCACCTGGCCACGGGCCTGAGGACCGACGGCGCGGGGGCCCTGCGGATCGGGGACGCGGGCCGCGAGGTCGAGCTTTGCGGCTGGGTGCACCGCAGACGAGACCACGGCGGGCTGGTGTTCTTCGATCTCCGCGATCGCTACGGCCTCGTGCAGTGTGTCGTCAATCCCGAGACGGTGCCGGCCGAGGCGTTTCGCGAGGCGGAGCGCATTCGAGCGGAAGACGTGATCGCGTTGGAAGGCGTGGTCGCGCGCCGGCCGGACGGCAGCGTGAATCCGGATCTGCCCAACGGCGACATCGAGGTCCGGGTCTTCGATTGCCGGATGCTTTCGGAGACGGCGACGCCTCCGTTTCCCATCGACGTGGAGAAGGAGGGAGGCGAGGTCTCGGAGGAGACGCGCCTTCGCTGGCGCTTCCTCGAGCTGCGCCGGATGCGTCTCACGTCGGCCCTCGGGATGCGACACCGGATCGCGTTCCAGACCCGGTGTTACCTCGACAACCGGAGCTTCTGGGAAGTGGAGACGCCGATGCTGACCCGGCGGACTCCCGAGGGCGCGCGGGACTACCTCGTGCCGAGCCGCGTCCATCCGGGCTCGTTCTATGCCCTGCCGCAGTCCCCGCAGCTCTACAAGCAGATGCTCATGGTGGCGGGATACGATCGCTATTTCCAGATCGCGCGATGCTTCCGCGACGAAGACCTGCGCGCGGATCGCCAGCCCGAGTTCACGCAGATCGACATCGAGATGTCGTTCGTCGAGCAGGAGGACGTCATCGAGACCGTCGACGGGCTGTTCCGGCATCTCTTCCGCACCTGCCTCGGCGTGACGATCGGGGAGATCCCGCGGCTGACCCACGCAGAGGCGCTGCGAAGATTCGGGACCGACAAGCCCGATCTGCGGATTCCCCACGAGCTGGTCGACGTGACGGCGGCGTTCGAGAAGAGCGGCTTCCGCGTATTCGACTCGGTGGTCGAAACGGGCGGCGTCGTGACCGCGCTCAAAGTTCCGGGGGGCGCGGACGCGACGCGGAGCGTGATCGACCGCTGGACGGATCTCGCACGGTCGGCAGGCGCCGGAGGTCTGGTCTGGGCGCGCGCGGGAAGCGAAGGCTGGTCGTCGTCCATCGACAAGTTCGTCGGACCGGAGCGATGGACCGCCGCGGGCGAGCGAGCGGGCGCGAAGAGCGGCGACCTGCTCCTGGTCGCCGCGGACCGCCCGCGGCGCGTCTATCCGGCACTCGGCAGCCTGCGCGCGCATCTGGCCCACGAGCGGGGCTGGATCGGGTCGTCGCGTCCCTGGTCGCTCGTCTGGATCGTCGACTTTCCGCTCTTCGAAGAAGGGGAGGGAGGGGGCATCTCCCCGAGCCATCATCCCTTCACCGCGCCGCGTGGCGGGATCGAATCGCTGGACTCCTCAGATCCCCTGGAGATCCCATCTCTCGCCTACGATCTCGTCCTCAACGGATACGAGCTCGGCAGCGGGTCGATCCGCATTCACGAGCGCACGGTGCAGGAGCGCGTCTTCGAGATGCTCGGCATCGGGCGCGAAGAGGCGAAGGCGAAGTTCGGGTTCCTGCTCGAGGCCCTGGAGTACGGCGCGCCGCCGCACGGCGGCATCGCGGTCGGTCTGGACCGGATCGCGATGCTCTTCGCGGGCGCTCAGAGCCTGCGCGAAGTCATCGCGTTCCCGAAGACGACAAGCGCGAGCGCGCTGCTGGAAGGCGCGCCCTCGCCCGTCGGGGACCTCGAGCTCGCGGACCTCCATCTGCGGCTGGACGGGTCCGGCGGACCGGCTTGACTGCCCGAAGCGGGCCGGGCTACACTCGATAACCCTAATGCCTCCCACCGACACGTCTGCCATTCGCCGCTCCATCTCTCTCGCCGGCATCGATCAGCTGACCCTCTTCGGGACCCAGGATCAGAACCTCAAGCTCGTCGAGAAGCTGAGCGGCACGCAGATCGTGGCGCGCGGTGGCGAGCTGCGGCTGTCCGGCGATCCGGAGGCGGTCGAGCGATCGGCGGCGCTGCTCGAGCACCTGATCGAGCTGATCCAGACGGGCTCGGGCTTCGACGTCGCGGACATCCGGCGCTACTGGGCCGAGCTCGAAGGAGGCGCGGCCGATTCGCTCACGCGCATGGAAGCCGGCAAGGTCCTGATCCGCGGCACGCAGAAGAACATCAAGCCGAAGACGCGCGGGCAGGAACAGTATCTGCGGGCAATGACCCGGAACGACATCGTGGTCGGGATCGGGCCGGCCGGAACGGGCAAGACCTATCTCGCCGTCGCGATGGCGATCGACGCGCTCCACAAGAAGACAGTCCGGCGGATCGTTCTGGCGCGCCCGGCGGTGGAAGCCGGCGAGACGCTGGGGTTCCTGCCGGGCGATCTGCAGGAGAAGGTCGACCCCTATCTGCGTCCGCTGTACGACGCCCTGGAGGACATGCTGCCATCGGACAAGGTCCGGAAGCTCCTGGAGTCCCACGTCATCGAGATCGCCCCGCTGGCATACATGCGCGGGCGGACGCTGGCCGACGCGTTCGTCATCCTGGACGAGGCGCAGAACACCACCACGAACCAGATGAAGATGTTCCTGACGCGACTCGGCCTGAACTCCCGCGCGGTCGTAACCGGCGACAAGACGCAGATCGACCTGCCGCCGCGTGAAGAATCCGGCCTGCTGCAGATCGAACGCATCCTGCACGGGATCGAGGGGATCGAGTTCGTGTACCTGAGCGGCCGCGACGTGGTCAGGCACGCGCTCGTCCAGCGCATCATCGAGGCGTACGCCGGCGGAGAGACACGGGAAGCGCGCACGCCGGGCGCGGAGTAGCCGTGAGCGACTCGGCGAGCGGGATGGGTGCGGGAAGGGCGTTGCTGGACAGGCTGGCGGCCTGGCGGCCGTCGGCCGACCCCACCTCTCCCCGCGATCTGCTCCTACGATTCGCGCTCGTCGCGGCGGTGGCTCTGGTCACGATCGCCCTGTTTCCTCCGCACGGAGGCAGCGACGTCCCGCTGATCCGGCAGGGTGTGGTCGCGCCGGAGGACGTCATCGCCCCGATGGACTTCCCGGTGCTGCGCAGCGAGGACGAGCTGGCGCGCCAGCGCGAGGTCGCGGCGCTGTCGGTGCCCCCGGTGTATCGCGTGAGCCCCGCCGCCGCGGATTCCGCGATCGCCCGCATCCAGCGGTACCTGACCCGCGCGGGGCGGATCGCCGAAGAAGAGCCCTCGGCGCTCTCCACTCTCGATCGCTTCGAGGGCGGAAGAGTCGGCCTGGGCTCCGAAGAGATCGACCGGCTCGCCAGAGCAGAGACGCGCGCCGCGCTTTCGGAGCTGGCCGAGCGCGTCGTTCCCGGGCTCTACGAGCGTGGCCACTTCCTCGCCCCCGGTGAGCTGACTCCGCTTTCCGCCACCAGGATCACGGTCCAGCGCGCGGGCGAGGACGAGGAGATCATCCCCAAGAACGAGGTCGTCGCCGTCCGGGCAGGGGCGGAAGTGCCCGGGCTGGCGGTGGCGACGCGCGAGCTGGATCCGGAGGACGAGCGCCTGGCCCTCCATCTCCTGCCCGCGCTGCTGGCCCCGGACCTGGAGGCCCGATCCGCTGTGACCGAGCTCCGCCGAGCCGAGGCGCGGGCGTCCGTGGAGCCGGTCAAGGGCGAGGTTCTGAGGGGTGAGCTGATCGTGCCCGCCCACACGCGCGTGACCGCCGCCCAGGAGGAGAAGATGCGGAGCCTCGCGGCAGCGCTCGACCGCGGCGAGGGAGGGCTCTCGCCCGCGGATGCGCGCGTGGGGATGGGCACGTTCTTCATCAACGCGGTCATCCTGTGCCTGTTCGGCTTCTTCCTCTTTCTCTACCACCCCACGGTCTTCGCGGACTATCGCTCGCTTGCGGTGCTGGCGATCGTGTGGACCGTCGTGACCGGCCTCGCGGCGTTCGCCGAGCGGGCGCCCGACGTGCCGTCGTACGCGGTGCCGGTGGCGTTCGCGTCGGTGCTCGCGGCGGTTCTCTGGGGAACGCGGATGAGCGCGGTCATGACTCTCTTCCTGTGCGTCTACCTGATCGCACAGGGCGAGCTGGGGTTCCCGCTCCTGTGGGCGGGGTTGGCGAGCGGGCTGGTAGGCGCCTGGAGCGTGCGCCTGATCCGGCGGCGAACCCACTTCTACGAGAGCCTGGTCTTCATCGCCGCGGCGAACATGCTCGCGCTGGGCGGCCTCGCCCTCGTCCAGCTCTGGACGTGGAGCGAGGTCGGCGTGGCGCTCGCGTGGGGATTCGGCAGCGCCGCCACGGCGGTCTTCCTCGCCATGGGACTGCTGCCGCTCCTCGAATGGGCAGCGGGCCGGACCACCGACCTGACGCTTCTCGAGCTCGCGGATCTCAACCGGCCGCTCCTCAAACAGCTCCTGGTGGAAGCGCCCGGCACCTACCACCATTCGATCATCGTGGGGAACCTGGCGGAGTCCGCGGCCGAGGGGATCGGAGCCAACTCGCTGCTGGCTCGCGTGGGCGCCTACTACCACGACATCGGAAAGCTGAGGCGGCCCGAGTTCTTCGCGGAGAACCAGCGGCAGGGAGAGAACCCCCACGACTCGCTGACCCCGCAGGCGAGCGCGCGGATCATCAGCCGTCACGTCGAGGACGGCGTCGAGATGGGCCGCCGGGCGGGGCTCCCCGAGGTCGTCCTGGACGTCCTGCGGGAGCATCACGGCACGACGCGCCTGTCGTTCTTCTGGCACAAGGCCTCCGAGGAGGTGCCGGCGGAGCGCCCGATGATCTCGGATTTCGTCTACTCGGGACCACGGCCGAGATCGAAGGAGACGGCCGTCGTCATGCTCGCCGATTCCGTCGAGGCCGCCAGCCGAGTGATGCGCGAGCCCTCCCCGGAAGCGCTGCGCCAGCTGGTCAAGCGCATCGTCGCAATGAAGCTCGAAGAAGACCAGTTCGACGAGGCCGACCTCACGTTCCACGACCTGGCCGTGGTCGAGGAACGACTGGTGGGCGTCCTGGTGGGGATTCACCATCACCGCATCGACTACCCCACACTCTCGCTTCACGTCCCGGAGCGAAGCGATGACGCTGCGGATACGGTTCCATCCGTCGGTAGAACCCCCGCCTGAGCTGATTCCCTTTCCCGCTCCGGCGCTACGCGAAATGCTGCGCGCGGAGGGGCTCGCCGATGAGGGAGAGGTGAACTGCGTGCTGACGGACGACGCCGAGCTGGAAGACCTCAACCGCCGGTTCCGCGGCCGGTCCGGCCCGACGGACGTGCTCGCCTTTCCGTACGATCCGGCCGACTCCGGCGGGGTGCATGGTGACGTGTACGTGTCCCTCGACCGCGCTCGCGCGCAGGCCGCGGAGCGGCGCGAGCCCCTGGAGCGCGAGATCTGGCGTCTGTTCGTGCACGGCGCACTGCACCTGGCCGGTCGTGACCACGACAGCGACGAGACGGAGCGCGCCATGCTGGCCGCTCAGGAGAAATGCGTGGAGCGCGTGTTCCCGGGCGGCGAGTCGACCGCTTCCGGACGTTGAGCCCCGCCGTGTGGATCGTCCTCGGGATCGTGGCCGGGCTCGCCCTGTCGGCGTTCTTCGCGGCTTGCGAGGGAGCGTTCTTCCAGCTGTCGGGTCCGGCCGACGGCCAACCGCCCGAGCGCGGGTCAGCCGCGGCGCGGACGGCGAAGCTCCTCGATCGACCCGAGCGGCTTCTGGGCGCGATCGAGCTCGGGCACATGCTGGGCGTGATCTGGGTGACCGCGCTGGCATGGGTTCTCTCCCGCCGCCTCGCGGACGGCTATCCCGCCCCCATCACTTGGACGGTCGTCGTTCTGGCCGTCGCCTTCGTCGTCGTCGTGGTCGCCGAGCTGGCACCGAAAGCGCTGGGCATGCAGCGCTCTGCCCCATGGGCATCCCGGGTCGGCCTCGTCGTTCTGGCGTGGCGCACGCTGCTCACGCCGGTGGTCGCCGTAGCCGCGGCGATCGGACGCGTGGCCGAACGCATCTTGCCGCCCGTGCCTCAGCCATCGCTGGATAGCGAAGACATCCGCACGATGGTGGCCGAGACCACCGAGAGATCCGAGCTCGAGAGCGGCGAGCGCGAAATGATCACCTCGATCTTCGCGTTCGGCGAGACCACCGTGCGCGAAGTCATGACGCCGCGCACGGATCTGGTCGCTGTGGAGGCGTCCACACCGCTGGGGGAAATGGTGGGGACGATTCGTGAGAGCGAGCGCTCCCGCGTGCCGGTCTACGAGGAGACCCTCGACCAGATCGTCGGCGTGTTGTACGCGAAGGACCTGCTGGCGATCGCACACGGCCTCTCCGAGCCCCCCGTCCGGCTCAAGGAGATCCTGTGGGACGCCACGTTCGTCCCCGAGGCCAAGAAGATCGACGACCTCCTGAGGCAGTTCCAGCACGAGCAGATCCACATGGCGGTCGTGGTCGACGAGTACGGTGGAACGGCGGGGATCGTCACGCTCGAAGACATCCTCGAGGAGCTGGTCGGCGAGATCCAGGACGAATACGACGTCGAGGAGCCGCTCGTCGTGCCGCTGGAGGACGGGGTGCTGCGGCTCGACGGCCGGCTGGACGCCGACGACTTCAACGATTTCACCGGCAGCGCGATCGGCGCCGAAGACGTCGAGACGATCGGCGGTCTCGTGGCGCGGGAGCTGGCGCGTGTGGCGACCCACGGCGATACGGTCGAGATCGGGGACTGGGTGTTCGAGGTCGAAGCCGTCGAGGGGAAGCGGATCACGCGGCTTCTCGCGTGGCCGCGCGAAGAGGCGGCCGAAGACGGGGACGGGACATGATCCTGCTGTGGTCCGCGGCCATCGCCGCCATCCTGACCTCGGGGTTCTTCTCGCTCGCCGAGCTGTCGCTCGTCTCCGTCGGGCGGTTGCGTCTGCGACACTGGGTCCAGGAGACGATCCGGGGCGGGTGGATGAGCCGCGACGCCCTGGATCACCCGTACCGCCTCCTGAGCCCGATCCTGGTGGGCCATTCGCTGGCGGTCATCGTCGCGGCCGCGCTGATCGCCGAGGCGCTGGCGCGGAACGGCGTGGGGGAAGGCGATCCCTTCCGGCTCGCCGGGTGGGTGTGCGTCGTCGCGCTGCCCCCGCTGTATCTGATCGGCGAGATCCTGCCGCGGTCGATCGCCCGCGCGCGGGGGGCCCGTCTCTTCCCGGTGGTCTCGCTGATCCTGCTGGCCTGCGGCTGGCTCTTCCGTCCCTTCACGGCCGCCGCCGATGCGTCGAGCCGAGCACTCCTGAGCCTTCTCGGAATACGCCTCGAGCGCGGCGGAGCGTTCACGCGCCGGAGCCTGGAAACGCTCCTCCTCGAGAGCGAGCGGGTGGGGATCGTCGAGCCGGCAGAGAGGGAGATCATCGCCGGCGTGTTCGAGTTCGGGCGCACCCCGGTCGAGACCGTGATGACGCCGAGGGAGCGGATGGTCGTGGCGCCCGCGCTGGCGCGGGCCGGCGAGATCACCGAGATCATCCGCCGCACGGGATACAGCCGGGTCCCTCTCTACCGCGGCACCCGCGACCGGATCATGGGCATGGTGCACGTGTTCGATCTCTTCCGGTTGAGCGCGGACGATCGACCGCGGCCGCGGCCGGTCGTGTTCACGCCTCCATCGACGCCCTGTGACGATCTGCTGCTGGAGATGAAGCGCCGCCGCTGCCATCTCGCCGTCGTCGTTCGGGACGGGCGGGCGATCGGAATGGTGACGATGGAGGATCTGGTCGAGGAGCTGGTGGGTGAGATCCGCGACGAACACGACAGTCGGTCGCTCGCGAACGACAGAGACTCCATCGTCGTTGACGGTCATCGGACCATCGCCGAGATTAACTCGGAACACGGGCTGGACCTGCCGTCCGACGAGGGCCGGACGATCGCGGATCTCGTCTCCACGCGTCTCGGCCGCGTCCCACGCCCCGGGGAGTCGCTGCGCTGGGATGGCACGACGATCGAGGTAATCGACTCCACGCCCCAACGGGTCCGCCGCATCCGCCTCAGGAGAGATCGCTGACCAACCACGAGCGGCGGTGACGGCATGACCGAACACGTCGATCCGCAGGAGGTCATGGCCCGGCTCCGCGCCGCCATGGAGCCGGGTTCCACGGAGTCTGCCGTCGACGATCTCATCGCCGACCTGCACCCCGCCGATCTCGCCGAGATCATCGACTCGCTCGACGCCGACGAGAGAGTCGCCTTCTTCCGCCGCATTCCCGCCGACCTCCGCGCAGAGACCCTGGCCGAAGTAGGCGAAGGCGCCTGGCCCGCCCTGCTCGAGGGCGTGCAGGAGGCCGACGTCCGCGAGCTGTTCGGGGAGCTCGACCTCGACGACGCCGCGGACATTCTGGCCGAGCTGCCGAGCGAGGACGCGCGCCAGATCCTGGAGCGGATAGAGCCGGCCGAGTCGCGAGAGATCGCCGCGCTGATGAAGTACGACGAAGAGTCGGCGGGCGGCGTGATGACGACCGAGCTGGTGAGCGTCCCCGCGGATCTCACCGCCGACGAGGCGATCGTCGCCGTCCGCAGGCGGGGGCGCGAGGTGCGGGACTTCTACACCGTGTACGTGGTCGACTCCGCGCAGCGGCTGGTGGGGATCGTCGGCCTGCGGGAGCTCATCCTGGCCGAAGGCAGGAGCCCGGTCAGCGACATCATGGATCGGGACATCGTGCGCGTCCATCCCACCGAGGACCAGGAACAGGTGGCGCGGCTGATCGCGAAGTACAACCTGATCTCGATACCCGTGGTGGACGAATTCGGGCGGCTCCTCGGCCGCATCACCCACGACGACGTGATTGACATCATCGAGGCCGAGACGACCGAGGACCTCTTTCGCCTCTCCGGCGTGCACGAGGAGGAGGAAGCGCATGCGACCGCGGCGGACATCGTGCGCTCGCGCGCTCCGTGGCTCATGATCACGCTCGGGACCTCGGGTCTCGGCGCCCTGGTGGTGGCGCAGTTCGAGAGCACGATCCAGCAGCTTGCGTTCCTGGCCGTGTTCATGCCCGTCGTCGCCGCGATGGCGGGCAACTCGGCGATCCAGGCGACCACGGTGGCGGTGCGGCGGCTGGCGCTCGCCGGGAGGCCGACGCGACCGGGGCGCTCGCTGTCGCGCGAGATCGCGGCGGGGGTGGTGATCGGCGGCATCGTGGGCGTGATCCTCGGAGTGTGCGGCGGCCTCTGGCAGGACAGCGTACGCGTCGGGATCGTCGTCGGCGCCTCGATGTGGCTCGCGATCGCCCTGGGCGCCAGCTGGGGCGCTGCGTTCCCGCTGCTCCTCGACCGGCTCGGACTGGATCCTGCGGTCTCGTCGTCGGTATTCCTCACCACGATGACCGACATGCTGTCCTTTCTCCTGATCCTGGGATCGGCCGCGTACTTCCTCGTGCGCTGGCTCTGAGCCGAGATGGCGATCGTCCGCACCGAGGCGTTCGTGCTGAAGGCGTTCCGCTACGGCGAGACGAGCATGATCTACCGCCTGCTGACGCGCGACCGGGGCGTGGTCCCCGTGATCGCGCGCGGCGCACGAAGCCCCCGGAGCCGGTTGGGGGCGGCCGTCAACCCGTTTCGCAGGCTCGACGTCACCTACTACGACAAGCCCGGACGCGAGATCCAGACCCTGTCGCAGGCAGAGGTCGTGAGCGAGCACCGGGTGATCGCCTCGTCGCTGGAGAAGCTGGACGTCGCGGGTACGTGGTTCCGCTTCCTGCGCTCGATCCTGCCCGACGGCGCGCCGGCGGAACCGCTCTACGCGCTCGCCGCGATCGCGCTGGATCGGCTCGAGCGGGTGTCGCCGTCGCGGCTCTCCCGGTGGGAGACCTATCACCGGGCGGCGGCCGCGGAACTCCTCGGTCTGGCGCCCCGTCTCGAAGCGTGCATGGCCTGCGAGCGCATGCTGCCCGACGGCCGTGAGCTCGCCTTCTCGATCGAGGACGGCGGTCTCGTCTGCCGCGCCTGTGGGCCCGGGCTTCGCCCGCTGACGGGAGCGGAGTACGCGATCCTCGCCCTCTACCACCATCCGGACTGGACGCTGCTCGAGGAGCTGGGCGAGCCGGGCGGCGACGAGCGGAGGGTGCAGGCCCTCGTCCATTCGTTCGTGGCGTACCACGCGGACGTGCTGCCACACTACGATCTCCGCGCGGGATGAGCGGGCGCACTCCCACAGGTGTCGGCGCGGACCATCGCGTGGTGGGAACCGCGGGCCACATCGATCACGGGAAGACCGCGCTCGTCGGCGCGCTTACCGGCGTCGACACCGACCGGCTTCCCGAAGAGCGCCGCCGGGGGATCTCGATCGACCTGGGGTTCGCGCCGCTCGACCTCGGTCCGGGCGCTCCGTCGGCGAGCGTCGTGGACGTTCCCGGACACGAGGGCTTCGTCAAGAACATGGTCGCCGGGGCCACGGGGATCGACGCCGTCCTGTTCGTCGTCGCGGCGGA
>DASSBK010000019.1:0-2928 GCA_035698825.1 Gemmatimonadota bacterium | reverse complement strand
CATGTACTCGTATACCGGCAGCCCCGCCGCGTCCGCGGCGCCCCGCACCAGCGTCGTGAGCGTCTCGCCCCAGTACACCGCGAGCGACGTCGGCACCGAGGCAGCCGACCAGCGGTAATCCCACGCCCGGAGCACCGCGATCGGCTCGGCGAGTTTCGTTTTCAGCGAGTCGCTTCCGGCCGCCGCATCGTACGCCGCCAGCAGCGGCGGGACGAGCCGGGCGAAGGCGGTGAGATAGCTGTCAAATGCCGCATCCCGGAGCCGCTCGGGTGTGAAGTCCTTGCGCGCCTCCAGCACGCGGATGGCATGCAGCCCGCGCGGGCTCTCCCCCGCGTGGTCCATGTACGCCGGGAAACTCTCCCTGCTGGGACTGTTGGTCCCCGCGGCCGAGTATGGCCAGTCGTTGGTGTTCTGGATCCAGCCGTTCGGCGGATCCACGACGTGCGGGCTGTCCTCGACCCCGTGCACCCCGTGCCACTCGGTCGCGGGATTACTGCCGTCCACTGGCCGGGTCCAGTCGAATCGGTCGTCCCGCCGGGGGACGAACTGCGGGTGGAAATAGGCGATATGGCCGTCGGCATCGGCGTAGACCGTGTTGTTCGATGAGTTCGCGTGGAGCTCCATGACTTTCCGGTAGGCCGCGAGCGTTCGCGCCCTGGTCCGCAGGAACGACTGGCTGAGCGCCTCGACCGGCCTCTCCATGAGCCGCACGCTGATCCACTTCCCGTCCGCCGCGCGCACGATGGGCCCGTGATGGCTCCCGTAGACGGTGAACGTCCTGCTCGCCGTGCCGTTCGCCGTCCGATACGGAACCGTGATCCGGCCCGTCACGAGCGGCCGCTCCTCGCCGCCGTACCGGTAGTACAGCCGGCCGCCCTTCCGTACGACGGTCTCGGCATACTCATCGATCGCATCGGCGCCGGTCGAGGTGTGCATCCAGCCGGCCCGGTCGTTGAACCCCTGGTAGACGAAGAACTGGCCCCACGTCACCGCGCCATACGCGTCGAGCCCCTCGTCGCTCGCCATCTGCAGCTCGGCGCGGAAAAAGAACGATGTGTGCGGGTTGATGAGGAGGAGCGCGCGGCCGTCGACCGTATTCGCCGGGGCGATCGCGAAGCCGTTCGAGCCGGACGGCTCCTTGGCGTGCTCGCTCGCCTCCGCCGGCAGCGGCCGGCCGGCGCTGTCGCCGTAGAACGCCTGGAGGCCGTCGAGCGAGATGCTCTCGATGTCCCCGCCGATGCTGCCCTCGCTGAACGTGAGGGCCATCCACGGCTCGAACCGGGTGATGACCCGCGGTCTCACGCCCGGATGCGTGTGGAGGTAGTAGTTGAGGCCGTCCGCCCACGCGTTCATCAGCCGCTTGAGCCATGCCGGGCTCGCGGCGTACTTCGTCCGCATGCTGTCCGGATCGATGAACAGCTTCATCCGCAGGTCCTGCCAGACGGCGCTCTCCCCCTCCGCCTCGGCCAGTCGGCCCATCGCGTTGATGTAGTTGGTCTCGACCCGGTTGAAATCGTCCTCCGCCTGGGCGAAGATCATCCCGAACACGGCGTCGGCGTCGGTCTTCCCATGGACGTGCGCGATGCCCCAGTCGTCTCGAGTGATCGTGACGGCGCGCGCCTCGCGTTCCCAGCGAGCCACGTCGGCCTGGCGGGCGCCAGGGGTCGGGAGCTGGGCGATCGCGGCGGCGGCGGAGAGCAAAAGGAGGACGTGCATGGGGTCTCGTCGGAGGGGTTCGAGGACGGGAGGAATCTACACCCCGTCAGGAGGTCGCGGATGTCGCCGGGAGACGGGCACGTGATGCCGGCGGACGAGAAATACCCGGTGCACCCTGTGGGGTACATTCGATCGGCGATTCAATCGCTGGACGAAGCGCCGCGGCAGGGTTCGGAAGGGGCGCCGGACGCGCGTGACGGTCCGCGCGATCTCCGGAACCCGGCTGCGCCTGGGGCCGATCGAGGCCATCGACGGCACGCCCGTGGTGGACGTCAAGCCGGTGCTCAGGGGCCGCGCCGATCTATGATGAGGAGCGAACTCGAGGGATCGATCTACAGCAGCCGGACGATCCAGTCGCCCACCAGATACCCGATCCCCGCGACCCCCAACCCCACGAGAAACATGTCCATCCCGCTCCGGATGACGCCGCGCCCGGTGAAGAAGCTCCGTGCGGCACCCACTGCGAAGTGGGAGAGCATGGCCAGCGCGAACGAGGTCCAGATGGCCGCCGGCCCCGTGTCCACCAGCAGCGGCGCCACCGGGATGAAGGCGCCCAGGGCGGTCGCCACGCCGGTGACCCACGCCTCGCGCATCGGCGTGCTCGTGGCTTCGCCGATCTTCAACTCTTCGCGCACCTGCTCCTCGAGCGCGCGGGCGGGATCCTGCATGATCTGCTCGGCCAGCGCCCGCGCCTGCCCTTCCGGAATCCCCTTGGCCTGGTAGAGCAGGTTCAACTCCTCCTGCTCCAGCTCGGGCATCAGCCGGATCTCCTCCTTCTCCATCGCGATCTCGTGCTCGAACACCTCGCGCTCGCTCTTGGCCGCGAGATAGCCGGACGAGCCCATCGAGAGGGCGTCCGCCGCCATTCCGGCCAGTCCCGCGACCACGACCGCGTGGCTCGCCATCTCGAGGCCGCCCTGCGCCCCGATCATCCCCGCCACCAGGCCGAAATTGGCGGTGAGCCCGTCGTTGAACCCGTAGACCACGTTGCGGAGAAACCCGCCCGCACCCGTCTTATGCCACGGCTCGCCTTCCGTGCCGCTCATCGTCGCCAGCGTCTCGGCGTGCTCCTTGGACTCCTTGGCCAGCGTGAGCGCGGTCGGGCCCACGGCCCCGTCCGGCGACTCGCGGTAGAGGCTCAGGTAACCCTTCACCTCCCGGCCCTCTTCCTGGAGCAGCATCGGGAGCAGGAGCCCCGCTCCCACCCGGCGA
>DASSBK010000018.1:0-3155 GCA_035698825.1 Gemmatimonadota bacterium | reverse complement strand
GATCCGGGGAAGGGCGGCGGCTCGAATTTCGGCTGGCGCCGGATGGAGGGCTTCCACTGCTACGACCCGAGGCAGGGTTGCGAGGCGGGCGGCATGACCCTGCCGCTCCACGTCTACGGCCGGAAAGACGGCTGCTCGGTGACCGGCGGCTACGTCTACCGCGGCCGCGGGCTGCCCGCGCTCGTCGGCGCCTATCTCTTCGGCGACTACTGCACCGGCCGCATCTGGGCCCTGCGTCGCGCCGCGACCGGCGAGGTCCAGGTCGAGCGTCTCCTCGACTCGAACGTGCCGATCTCCTCGTTCGGAGAGGACGCCGCCGGCGAGCTTTACGTCTGCGATCACGCCGGCGGGCGGCTGCTCCAGCTCGCGACGTCGGAAGGCTGAGCCGCGTTTTCTGCCTTTTTCCCGGCCCGGCGAGGCGAAAGCCCGCGCCGGACCGCCCCACGGCCCCGGCTCGCGGCACGGCGCTTGCTCCGCAATCGCCCGACAAGCCACGTCGAAGCGCGTCGATCCGCGGCGCGAGGCGTTGGTTTCCTCTACCTTCCGGAAGGAGATCCGATGAACGCCAAGACCGGCGCCCTCACCCTCGGCGGCCTCGCCCTCGGCGCGGGCCTGATGTACGTCCTCGATCCGGATCGCGGTGCGCGCCGCCGCGTCAAGCTGCAGAAGCAGTTCAGGTACGCCGGCAAGCGCGCCGCCTCGCTGGCGTTCGACGCGCAGCGCGTGCTCCGGCGCCCCGCCCTGCTCTTCCGCTGAGCGAGCCCGCGTTCCCGACGCCGCCGCGTCTCCGGCCGGCGGCGTCCGCGCTTCCCGGGAGTAGAATCGGGGCGATTCGCGAGGGGTGTCCGCGGGCGCGTCCGGCGCGCGCGGGCTGAGATCAGACCCTTGGAACCTGAACCGGTTCAGACCGGCGGAGGGACCGCGAGATGGAAGACGACTCCCGCAACAGCTACGGTATCGCCCTGCCCAGGAAGGCCTGGGTCGAACGCCGCGCCGCGGCCGACCCGGGGAAACGCTCGCCCACCCAACTCGCCTGCGCCCGGCGCGGCGTCATCACCGAGGAGATGGAGTTCGTGGCGCGGAAGGAGCGCGTCGAGCCCGATTTCGTCCTCCAGGAAGTGGCGCGCGGTCGCGCCATCATCCCGGCGAACGTCCGCCACCTCGAGCTCGAGCCGATGGTGGTCGGCAAGGCGTTCCAGACCAAGATCAACGCCAACATCGGGAACTCCGCGGTCACCTCTTCGATCGAGGAGGAGGTCGAGAAGCTCGCCTGGGCGGTGAAGTGGGGCGCCGATACGGTGATGGACCTCTCGACCGGCAAGGACATCCACCAGACACGCGAGTGGATCCTGCGCAACTCGCCGGTCCCGATCGGCACCGTGCCGCTCTATCAGGCCCTCGAGAAGGCGGGCGGGCGTCCCGAGGACCTCACGTGGGAGATCTACCGCGACACCCTCGTCGAGCAGGCGGAGCAGGGCGTCGACTACTTCACCGTTCACGCGGGCGTGCTGCTGCGTTACATCCCGATGACCGCGCGCCGCGTGACCGGCATCGTCTCGCGCGGCGGATCGATCATCGCGAAGTGGTGCCTCGCGCATCATCAGGAGAGCTTCCTTTACACGCGCTTCCGCGAGATCTGCGAAATCATGCGCGCGTACGACGTCTCCTTCTCGCTCGGCGACGGCCTGCGTCCTGGATCGATTGCCGACGCGAACGACGAGGCGCAGTTCGCGGAGCTCAAAACGCAAGGAGAGCTGACCCGGATCGCCTGGGAGTACGACGTCCAGACGATGAACGAGGGCCCCGGCCACGTCCCGATGCACCTCATTCGCGAAAACATGGAAAAGCAGCTCGAGTGGTGCGGCGAGGCGCCGTTCTACACGCTCGGCCCGCTCACGACCGACATCGCGCCCGGGTATGACCACATCACGTCAGCGATCGGCGCCGCGATGATCGGCTGGTATGGCACGGCGATGCTCTGCTACGTCACGCCGAAAGAACATCTCGGCCTCCCGGATCGCAACGACGTGAAGGCCGGCGTGATCGCGTACAAGATCGCCGCGCACGCCGCCGATCTCGCGAAGGGACATCCACGAGCGCAGGCGTGGGACGACGCGTTGTCGCGCGCCCGGTTCGAATTCCGCTGGCAGGATCAGTTCAACCTCGCGCTGGATCCGGTGACCGCGCGCGCATATCACGACGAGACGCTGCCGGCCGACGGCGCGAAGGTCGCGCACTTCTGCTCGATGTGTGGCCCGAAATTCTGCAGCATGGAGCTGACGCAGCAGCTCCGCGCGGAGGCGGAGAAGGGCATGGCGGAGAAGTCCGCCGAGTTCCTCGAAAAGGGCGGCGTCATCTATGTGAACCAGGTCGACTCGAATCCGCGATCGTGAACGTGCGTTGAGGAGGTCCGACCGTGAAAGGGATCTTCGCAGGAGCGCTCCTGCTGCTGCTCGTCCAGGCTCACCAGGCCACAGCACCCGCGGAGTTCACGCCCGGCACCGTTGCACTGCTCATCAGTCAGGACGAAGCCCACGCGAAACCCGCGGTCGAGCAGGCTCTTCGTCATTCCGACCCGTCGGTCCGGATCATGGCCGCGCGCGTCGCGGCCAATGCACCTGTGGCAGGCGCACTTCCGGCACTCGTCGCGGCGCTCGGCGGCGAATCGAATCATGCCGTCGCGGCCGAATACGTCTACGACATCCTGCTCATGGCGGGCGCCGCTGCGGAGACGTCGGTCGAGCCGCACCTGCGGCGCAACAGTCCTGAGGCGGCCCTTGCTTACGCGGAGTGGCTGGCCAGAATGCGGCCCGAGGGGCTGGTCAGCAAGCTCGGCGACCTGTTCTCGCTCGCGCCAGATGCGCCGTACGAGTTCACGCGCATCGTCCGCATGTCCGGCGAGCTTCATCCCGATCAACGGGACGCCCTGTACACCGCATGGATGAAGATCGCTCCCATGAATGCCTGGCGGTCCCTGTTGTTCCAGTCATTCGCCGCCCCTGGAGCGTTGGCCAGCGGCGCTCCCTTTTTGGTGAGCGCGCTCAAATCGGACCGCGGCGACATCCGAACGGAGACGGTGTGGTTCCTCGTCGGACGTACGGCGCTTCCCGATGCCGTGGTCGACGCTGCCCTTCCTGCTTCGGCGGAAGCGCCCG
>DASSBK010000017.1:0-5539 GCA_035698825.1 Gemmatimonadota bacterium | reverse complement strand
TCGTTGCCGCAGCGCCGGCGCTCGCCCCGCACCGGAACGACCTCGATGGCCGCGCAATGCTCTGCGTGCGGGCGCGCACGATCCCGATCGAGTGCGTCGTGCGCGGGTATCTCGAGGGATCGGGCTGGCGCGAGTACCGTGAGACCGGCGCGATCACGGGGATCGAGCTCCCGGCGGGGCTCGCGCGCGGCGATCGGCTGCCCGAGCCGATCTTCACCCCCGCCACCAAGTCGACTGAGGGACATGACATCAACATCTCCTACGCGGATCTCGAGGCCCGGGTCGGCGGCGAGCTCGCGGCGCGTCTCAGGAACCGGGCCCTCGCCGTGTACGCCGAAGGGAGCGAGCATGCGCGGGAGCGCGGCCTGATCCTGGCCGACACGAAGTTCGAGTTCGGCTGGGGACCGGAGGGTCCCGACGGGGACCTTCTCCTCATCGACGAGGTCCTGACCCCGGACTCCTCGCGCTTCTGGGACGCGGAGGAGTGGAGTCCGGGCGGAGCGCAGGTTTCGTTCGACAAGCAGCCGGTGCGCGACTTCCTCGAGGCCGAGCGCGAGGCGGGGCGCTGGAACGGCGAGCCCCCGCTCCCGCCCCTCGCCGAGACCGCGATCGAGGCGACATCCGAGCGCTACCGCGAGGCGTATTTCCGGATCGTCGGGCGCCCGCTCGGTGAGGACGCATGACGGCGCGCGTCGAGGTATTCGTGCAGCTCAAGGACGGCATGCTCGACCCGCAGGGGAAGACCCTCGAGCACGCCCTCGAGGCGCTCGGCTATGCGGGAGTCGAGGACGTGCGGGTCGGAAAGTGGATCACGTTCGCGGTCGACGGCGACAGCCACGAGGAGATCGGCAGGCGGGTCGACGAGATGTGCCGGCGCCTCCTCGCGAACACCGTGATCGAGCGGTATTCCTACGAGTTGGCCGAGGACGGACGATGAGCGGCGTTCCCATCGGGATCGTGCGCTTTCCCGGAACGAACTGCGATCAGGATGTGTTCGACGCGGTCGCCGCAATCGACGGCGCGCGTCCGGTCTGGCTGTGGCACAAGGAGACGGAGCTGGCCGGCGTCCGGGGGATCGTGCTCGCCGGCGGCTTCGCGTACGGCGACTACCTGCGCGCGGGGGCGATCGCCCGCTTCAGCCCGATCATGGAGCGGGTGATCGCATTCGCGCGATCCGGCGGCCCGGTGCTCGGCATCTGCAACGGCTTCCAGATCCTGACCGAGGCGGGGCTGCTGCCGGGGGCGCTGATGCGGAACGCGGGTCTGCGCTTCGTCTGCCGCGAGCAGTGGCTGCGGGTCGACAGCACTGCGACTCCCTTCAGCCGGCACTTCCGCGAGGGCCAGCTCGTCCGCTTCCCCGTCGCCCACGGCGAGGGCAACTACGTCGCCGACGACGCCACGCTCGATCGCCTGGAGGGCGATGGACGGGTGGTCTTCCGCTACGCCGACTCGACCGGGGAGACCGGCCCGCTCGCGAACCCCAACGGCTCGGCCCGGAACATCGCCGGGATAGCGGACGAGCGCGGCAACGTCGTCGGCCTCATGCCCCATCCCGACCGCGCGATGAGCCTGCTGGTCGGCTCCGAGGACGGCCGCGGCGTCTTCCGTGGGCTCCTGGAGGCCGCGGCGTGACCGTCGCCCTTCGCGACACGCCGGTCACCCCCGACGTCGTCGCCGCGCACGGGCTCCGGACTGACGAGTACGAGCGCGTCGTCGAGCTCCTCGGCCGCGAGCCCAACTTCACCGAGCTCGGCGTCTTCAGCCTCATGTGGAGCGAGCACTGCGGTTACAAGTACAGCCGCGCGCTTCTGTCGGAATTCCCGTCGACCGGACCGCAGGTCGTGCAGGGGCCGGGCGAGAACGCGGGCGCCGTCGACGTCGGCCACGGCCTGGCGGTCGTCTTCAAGATGGAGTCGCACAACCACCCCTCCGCGGTCGAGCCGTACCAGGGCGCGGCCACCGGCGTGGGTGGAATCCTCCGCGACGTGTTCACGATGGGCGCGCGGCCGATCGCGATGCTCGACAGCCTGCGGTTCGGCGCGCTCGACGACCCGCACGTCCGCTATCTCTTCCGCCACGTCGTGCGCGGTGTCGGCGACTACGGGAACTGCGTCGGCGTGCCGACCGTCGGCGGCGAAATCGTGTTCGACGACGCGTACGCCGGGAACCCCCTGGTCAACGCGATGTGCCTGGGGCTCATCCGGCACGACGACCTGATGCGCGCGAGCGCCGCGGGACCCGGAAACGCGGTCTACGTGCTCGGCGCCTCGACGGGCCGGGACGGGATCCACGGCGCGAGCAAGCTGGCCTCCACGGAGCTCTCCGCCGACGCCGCGGAGAGCCGGCCCACCGTCCAGATCGGCGACCCGTTCACCGAGAAGCTGCTCCTCGAGGCGACGCTCGAGCTGATCGCGTCCGGCGCCGCGGTCGGCGTCCAGGACATGGGTGCCGCCGGGCTGACCTCGTCGAGCAGCGAGATGGCCGCCCGCGCGGGCACGGGCATCGAGATCGACGTCGCGCTCGTGCCGCGGCGGGAGCCCGGCATGACGCCGTACGAGGTCCTGCTGTCCGAGTCTCAGGAGCGGATGCTCGTCGTGGCCCGCCCGGACCAGGAGGCCGCGCTCATGGCGATCGCGGAGAAGTGGGACCTGCCGTGCACGCGCGTCGGCACCGTCACCGACGACGATCTCTGGCGGGTGCTCGAGGACGGCGAGGAGGTGTGCCGGATCCCGGTGGCGGCGCTCGTCGACGGGGTGCCGCGCTACGTGCGCGAGGTCGAGGAACCGCCGTACCTAGCGGAACTGCATGCCCGCATGCCCGGGTCCGAAGTGATCGCCGGTGTCGATCCCATGAGCGCGCTCGAGACCCTCCTCTCCGCCCCCACGATCGCCAGCAAGCGATGGGTCTGGGAGCAATACGACCAACACGTCCAGACGAACACGATCCTCGGGCCCGGTCCCGCCGGGGCGGCGCTCCTCCGGATCAAGGGAACCCCGGGGGCGCTCGCGGTCTCGACCGACTGCAACGGCCGCTACGCGTACTGCGACCCGCGCCGGGGCGGAGCGCTCGCCGTCGCCGAGGCGGCGCGCAACCTGGCCTGCGTCGGAGCCCGTCCTCTCGGAGTGACCGACTGCCTCAACTTCGGCAATCCCGAGAAGGACGCGGTATACTTCCAGTTCGTCGAAGCCGTGCGCGGGATCGCGGAGGCCTGCCGGGCGCTCGATGCCCCGGTCGTCAGCGGAAACGTCTCCTTCTACAACGAGTCTCCCACAGGAGCCATCTATCCCACGCCGACGATCGGTATGGTGGGGCTCCTCGAGGACGTGGAGACCCGGCCGAGAGGCGACGGGTCGGCGGGAGACACGCTCATCCTGATCGGAGGCGACGGCGCGCACCTCGGCGCCGGGTCGCTCCTGGCGGAGGTGCTGGAGACCGTCGGCGGACGCGCGCCCGCGGTCGATCTGGAAGCCGAACGCCGGCATGCGGAGATCGTGCGCGAGCTCGTGCGGGAAGGCGCCGCGGTTCTCGCCCAGGACGTGTCCGACGGGGGGCTGGCGGTCGCCGCGGCGGAGATCTGCTTCGGGCTCCCCGCGGGCTGCGGGATCGAAGTCGAGCTGCCGGAGGCCGGGGGCCCGCACGGGCCCATGTTCGGTGAGGACGGGGCGCGGTATGTCCTCGTAGTGCCCGCGGAGCGGCAGGGTGCCGTTCGCCGCCGGCTCGCGTCCGCGGGAGTGGGGTGGCGCGAGGCCGGCCGCGTGACCGACGACGGCCGGATCCGCTTCCTAGGCGTCGGCGAACGGCCGCGCGCGGAGCTGGAAAGGCGCTGGCGAAACGCCATCGAGGATCGCATGGAGAGTCTGGAGGACGAGCGGTGAGCGGACCCCGGGAAGAGTGCGGGATCGTCGCGGTGGTCGGCCCAGAGCGCGCGGCCGAATGGGCATACCTCGGCCTGTACGCGCTCCAGCATCGCGGCCAGGAGTCGTCCGGCATCGTCTCCAGCGACGGGCTCCGCGCCTACGCGCATCGCGCCATGGGACTCGTGGCCGACGCCTTCGACGAGAGCGCGCTGGCGGCGCTTCCCGGAACCGCCGCGATCGGGCACAACCGCTACTCGACCACCGGCAGTCCGACGCTGGCCAACGCGCAGCCCATTCTCGTCAACTACCGGGAAGGCTTTCTTGCCGTAGCGCACAACGGCAACCTGACGAACGCGCGAACCCTGCGCCGAAGGCTCGAGCGATCGGGATCGATCTTCCAGTCGACGATGGACACCGAGGTCGTCGTGCATCTGATCGCCGCGGAGCGCGACGCCTCGCGCGACCGCGCGCTCCTCAACGCCCTCGATCGCATCACGGGCGCCTACTCGCTCCTCATCCTGACGCCGGATGGCCTCTACGCCGCTCGCGACCCGCACGGCTTCCGCCCGCTGGCGCTCGGCCGTCGCGACGGGGCGATCGTCGTGGCTTCGGAGAGCTGCGCGCTGGACCTCCTGGACGTCGAGCTCGAGCGGGAGCTCGGTCCCGGCGAAGTCCTCAAGGTCGGCCTCGACGGCAGCACCGAGACCCTGCGCGCTTCCCCAGCGGATGCCGAGTGCCTGTGCGTGTTCGAGCAGATCTACTTCGCGCGGCCGGACTCCACCCTCTACGGCATGAGCGTCGACGAGGCGCGCCGGCGCCTGGGTCGGGAGCTCGCGCGCGAGCACCCGGCGGACGCCGACTGCGTCTTCGCGGTCCCCGACTCCAGCAACTCCGCCGCTCTCGGGTACGCGGAGATCAGCGGGCTGCCGTTCGAGCTCGGGCTGATCCGGAACCACTACGTCGGGCGCACCTTCATTCAACCCGGGCAGGCGGTCCGCGACTTCCGGGTCAAGGTCAAGTACAACCCCGTGTCCAGCGTGATCCGCGGAAAGCGCGTGGTGGTGGTCGACGACTCGATCGTCCGCGGGACGACGTCCAAGGCGCTGGTCGGCCTGGTGCGCCAGGCCGGCGCCGCCGAGGTCCACCTCCGAGTCGCCTCTCCCCCGCTCCGCCACCCGTGCTACTACGGGATCGACATCCCCAACCGTGACGAGCTGATCGCCGCGAACATGACGGTGCCGGAAATCGCGGCGTTCGTGGGCGCCGATTCGCTGGGGTATCTGTCGTTCGAGGGCCTGTACAGGGCGGTCGGCGCGCGGGAGCAGCACTGCGACGCTTGCATGAGCGGCAACTACCGCGTGCCGCTCGAGCCGGGAATCCAGGAGAAGACCGCGTTCGAAACGCCCGAGCCGCGCGCGCGTCCTCCGGTCGAAGCGCCGGTCGTCTGAAACAGAAGCGGCGGGAGGACCTTCATCCCCCCGCCGCTGATTTCCGATCGACCTGCCGCTCGGTTACTGGTTTCCGCCGCCTCCACCACCACCGTCGCCGACGGGGTTCTCGATGTTCACGTCGGCATTGATGTCCGTCGCATCCTCGCCTCCACCGAATGCGCCGATCATGTAGAGCACCGCAGCGAGGATGAGTATCACGATGATGATCAGGATCGCGTACACACCGCCGTT
>DASSBK010000016.1:0-2739 GCA_035698825.1 Gemmatimonadota bacterium | reverse complement strand
GTGAGGTCGGTAGTTCGACTCTACCCAGGCCCACCAGGATCCCGAGAAGCCCCGCCCGACCAGGCGGGGCTTCGGCGTTTCGGGCTGAATCGCCGGCCGCGACGCGGAGAAATCGACCGAATCAGCCGGTTTCCGCGATATCCCGGGAAGAGACCCAAACGTCATCCTCGTTCGTGAGGAGCACGTCCGGGCTTCCCCCGACCCGGTAACAACGTCCCAGGAGGCCTGATATGCGGCGCTCTCGAATGGTGTGGACTCTCCTCCTCCTACCCGTAACGGTCATCGTCCTGGAGGGTGGCTCGTGCGGCGGCGACGAGACGGACAATCCGCTGGCGGTGGGGGACGAGTTCCGGGCGAGCGTCACATTGGTCGCGCACGACGGCATCAACGGTGGAATCGCTGTGGGCGAGTGCATCCATCTCTTCGCGCCCGGTGAGGATTTCCCGTGCTGTCAGGTGTGCAGGCCGCAGGATGTGGGCAGGGTCTTCCGGCAGACCTTCATGAACGTCAAGCGAGGAGACAGCTACACCTTCCGCGCGGGTCGGAACGGTGTCGAGCTCGGCGTGAAGACGTGCACGGTTTCGACGCGCGACGTCAATTTCCTGGAGGTGGTCTGGTTCGGTCCGCTCATGGAGTGTGGGGCCGGGTTCGAGGTGGAATAGTTCCGTCCTGACCCGATAGTCGTCCTGATCTTCGGAATCGGCCCGAACGGTCGATTCTTGCGATATCTGTAATAGAGTCCCCGGCAGCCGTTTTCCTTTCTTGCTCCGTAGACGCGATTGCGAACCCGACCTTATTTCCTCGCGATCGCACATCTGATCGGCATCGCCGCGCTGGTGGTGCAGCCGGATGGCGCCCGCGCGCAACCCTCCGTGAAGGAGGAAGATCGGGTCGCTGTGCTCCACCGGCTCATCTCCGACGTCGAGACCCGTCGACGCGTCCTCGTCAAACAGCGTGGGGATCTGGTCGCCCTCTCAGCCGATCAGCTGGGCGAGCTTTTCGCGTCCGCGATCCTGACGGACGAGCTGCCCGTCGACTCGATCGCGTCCAGGATCCGCAAGGTGCGGGAAGACTCGGACTTCTGGCTTTCGCTCCTCAAGCGGGAGCTGGCATCGCTCGAGGCAAGTGAGGGCGCACCGGCGGACGTCCAACTTCAATGGAACGGCGCGCCGGGGACATGGTCGATGGCCTGCGGGGGTCGCTATCCACCGGTAGTGGAGGGAAGGGTCGACGAGGTCTATATGATCGGACCGCCATCCGGGAATCGCGATCTACATGTAGGCTTGTACCGCGGACACGCCTTTTTTACTCCGTTGACCGGCACCGTCGTCGGAACCGCGGCGAGTGGAGAGCGGAGGCCCGCCGAGATGCCCGGCAATGACTTCCAATTCGACGTGGCTACGCTGGTCTGGGATGCCGAGGTCACGGAGACGAGTCCGGCGGGGGATGGAGTGGATGGGACGATCGTTGCCAGCGGCGCATTGACCTACACCGGGAACGAGGGGAGCTGTCGAGGAAGGTGGCATTCGCCGTGACGCGCCGGCCGTTTTGGTCCTTTGCCGCGATCCTCGTCTCGGTCGCGCTCCTCGCTTTCGCCTCGGCGGCGGACCTCCGGGCGCAACCTCGCCCGGCATCGGACGTCGAGTTCCTTCGCCAACTCATCCGCGACGTCGAGCTCCAGCACCGGGTGCTCCTGCGATCCCGCGAGGGATTCTATTCGGTCACCGCGGATTCGATCGGCTGGATGTTCGCCTCCCAGGTCCTGACCAGAGGCCTTCCGGCCGATTCGGTCGTTCCAAGAGCCCTCCGGATTCGGGCGGAGTCGAATCGGATCCTGGGTATCCTCAAAATGGACCTCCAGGAACGCGAAGCGAGGCGGCAGCTGGCGGAGGAGACCCGTACCTGGGGCGCGGCCGACGGAACGTGGTCGATGAGCTGTCGAGGAGCCTACTACCCGCCCCAGATCCAGGGACAGATCGGATACGTGGAACGAGTGGATGCGCCCGGAGATCGGCCCTGGTTCCGGTTCGATCTGTACCGGGATCTGTGGGGCCTCATCACGACGTTAGGCAGTACCGTCGACGCGAATGCCGCGAAGGGAGAGGTGCGTAGGGTCCAGATACCGGGCCCCGACTTCGGGTTCGACGACGGAACCCTGGTCTGGGATGCCCGCCTGACGGAGAAAACCCCCACGGCGCCCGGCGTCGACGGAACGATCCACGTGAGCGGCAACCTTCGATTCAAGGGCAACGACGGTGAATGCACCGGCACGATGGAGGCCGGATGAGCCGCTCGCTCCTGCCAGCGAGCGCGCTGTGCGCGGTGCTGCTTTCGTCGGCGTGTGCCACATCGGGTCACTCGGGGGATTCCCGTCCGACTCCGCGCTCCGAAGCGGGGGCGCCGGCGCCGCCTGCGGCGGTGACGCCGACGGCTCCCGTGACCGGGGCGGGCCGAGGAACTTCTCCCGGAGCCGGTGCGCCGGTGTCCTCGGGTGCCGGAGCGACCACTTCCCCGGCAGGAGCGGTGCCTTCCGGCTCGGCGGGCGGAGTCCAACAAACGGGGACGGGTGCGCCCCCGACGGGGGGTGCGCCCCCGACCGGGCCGGTGGACTGGAACACGCGGGGGGAGAGCCATCGCGGAGAAGTGGGCACGCGCTACACGTATACGTGTCCGCCGAACGGGACGATCGGACCGGTGTGGGGAACCGACGTGTACACGGACGACTCGTCGGTCTGCACG
>DASSBK010000015.1:0-2102 GCA_035698825.1 Gemmatimonadota bacterium | reverse complement strand
GGGCGCTCAGGCCGTACATGAAGTGGTGGGCATACTCGTGCAGCAGGATCGTTTCCGACGACAGGTCACCCCTCGAGTGGGCGCGCGAGATCGTCGGCACGACGGCGACCGTCGCGCCCGCCCGCGGGCGATAGAAGCCGGACACGGATCGGCCCTTGAAATTGCCGAGCTCGCGGACCTTCCCGGTGCCGGGGACGACGAAGATCGTCACGCGGTTCGAGGGGCTCGGCTTGTAGGCCTGGGTCGGGTAGCGCAACGCCATCGCGCCATGGAACCGCTCGAGGCGCTCGGCGAACCGCCGCAGGTCGTCCTCGTCCTGGTCGGCGTAGATGACGAAGTGGTCGCTGCTGACCTCGTGCCAGTCTGCGCGCGCCTGCGGGGCGAAGACGGCGAGGAACAGGGCGGCGATTGCCAGCCCCCGGCGCAGCACGGTCAGGACCGCCGCGGTCGTCGAATCCACCTGGACTCCGGCTCTCCCTGGACGCCGTGAAGGATGCGGGGGCATCCAGGTCCTGTCGAGTGGCGTGGTTCTCAGATCGCGGCGCAGACGCGCTACCATGGCCCTCCGACACCGTCACGAATGCCGAGGGGGCCGCTTTTTCCCACTGGAGGAACGATGAGCAGCGACATGCCGGACTTCTCGAACGTCAAGAGCGGCTCGAGCACCACGGCCACGAAGGTCTACACCGTGGTGTCGGGCGACAGCCTCTCCAAGATCGCCAAGCGCGAGTACGGCAAGGCGAGCGAGTGGAAACGCATCTTCGAAGCCAACCGGGACATCCTCAAGGATCCCGACAGGATCTACCCGGGCCAGGAGCTGAAGATTCCCGCCGCCGGGGCCCCGAAGCCCGCCTCGAAGGAATAAGGACCATGGACAACCGGATTCTTTGCGCGATTCTCGTCTCGACGTCGCTCGTGATCGCGGCCTGCGGCAAGAAGGAAGCGCCGGCACCGGCGCCCGCCCCCGTACCCGCGGTCGAGCCGGCACCAGCACCCGTGCCCGCAGGCGTCTCGGTCTCGAGCGTCACGACCGGCTCCGCGATCGGCGAGGGCAACAAGGTCACGACTGCGACAACCAATTTCATGCCGGCGGACACGATGTACGTCTCGGTCGAGACGATCGGCGGCGGCACGGCGACGCTCGCCGCGAAGTGGACCTACCACAAGGACGGCAACGTCGCGGTCGTAAAGGAAGACAGCATGAAGCTCGAGACCTACGGCCCCGCGACCAACCAGTTCCACGTGAGCAAGCCGGATGGCTGGCCCGCGGGGGACTATCAAGTGGAGATCACGCTGGATGGACAGCCCGCGGGGACGAAAACGCTGACGGTCAAATAGTCCCGCTCCGGGCCGAGCCCAGGAGTCCTGATCATGAGCCGAGTCCCGCGACACCTCTGGAGCCGCGCACGTGCGGCCTGCCTGCTCCCGGCACTGGCGGCGCTGCTCGCATTGCCCGGACTGGCGGCAGATGTCGGCTTCGCTTCGACCGACGCGACCGACCCCTACCTCTGGCTCGAGGACATCGACGGCGCCCGCGCGCTCGACTGGGTGCGCGCCCAGAATGCCGCCACGGAGAAGAAGCTCGCGTCGCAGCCGCTCTACCAGGAGCTCCGGAGCGAGGCGCTGGCCGCGCTCGACTCCCCTTCCCGCCTGCCGAACGTGGACCAGATGGGGAAGTGGATCTACAACTTCTGGAAGGACGACCAGCACCCGCGCGGCATCTACCGGCGCGCGACGCTCGAGGAACTGCGCAAGCCCGAGCCCGCCTGGGAGACGGTGCTCGACGTCGACGCGCTCGCGCAGCGCGAGGGAAAGCCCTGGGTCTTCCACGGCATGGACTGCCTGCCGCCGGAATACCGGGAATGCCTCGTGTCGCTCTCGCCGGGCGGCGGCGACGCGGAGGAGATCCGCGAGTTCGACCCGGTGAAGCTCGCCTTCGAGCCGGCGGGCTTCTCCGTGCCGACCGCGAAAACCAGCATGGCCTGGCTGGATGCCGACAGCGTCTTCATCGGCAGCGACTTCGGCCCGGGCTCGCTCACGGAGTCGGGTTACCCGCGCACCGTCCGCCTGTGGAGGCGCGGCACGCCGCTCGCGAAGGCCCC
>DASSBK010000014.1:0-4830 GCA_035698825.1 Gemmatimonadota bacterium | reverse complement strand
CCGGATCGTTGACGAACGCCACGACCGTTCCGTCGCCGAGCTCGCGCGCGACCGCGTAGGGCCGCCCCGCGAGGCGCTCCCGCCCGTCCTCGGGCAGGTAGCCCGCCAGCGGCGGCTCGTCCGCGAAGACCCACGCGTTCCCCTCCTCGGCGAGCGCGAGCTCCACGGGCTCGACCGCCAGCACGCTGGCGCGGCCATCCGCGTATCCGTAGCCGAGCACGGCCGACGAGTCCACCGCGGCGGCGAGCAGGGTGCCCGGGATCCTCGAGCGGAGCCGGTCCTTCTCGCGCGCCGCCAGCGGCGCCCGGCGCTCGGCGTCGTCGGGCGGCGCCGGTTCGGGGGCGAGCTCCAGTCCGCCCATCCCGATCGCGGAATCGGCGAGCCACGCCGCGGCCGCGCCCACGGCCACGAGCGTCCCGCCCTGCCGCACCCAAGCCTCGAGCCGCTCCGCCCCCTCCGGTCCGAGCGCGGCGGCGTAGGACGACGGGCCGTCGGCGTCGGGAAGCACGATCGCGCTGAAGCGCGAGAGGTCGAGCGGTTCCCGCCCCAGACCCGACAAGGAGTCCGGATCCCCGCCGGCCTCGGACGCGAGGTCTCCGAGCCGCACCACGTCGACGGGAAGAGCCGCCTCTTCGCCGAAGAGCTGCCAGGCGCTCCCCATCGACGCCGGCTGGGTTCCGGGTCCCGCCGCGATCGCGATCCGGGGCTCGACGATGCGGCGCGCCCGGTCGGACCCCAGGTCGATCCCCTCCACGCTGTCGAACGAGAAGAGCGCCGTCGGGCGTGCTCCGGATTCGGAGATCCGGCCCGCCAGCGATGCGAGGTCCCCCGACCGCTCGTCCTGCCTGGGCTCGGCGGCGACGACGAAGGACCCTCGCGGGAAGACCCTGCCCTCGGCGGTGAACGGGCGATCCGCGACGCGGACCCGGAAGCCGCCCGCGGCGAGGCGCCCGGCGGCCACGACGTCGGCCAGATCCACGTAGGGCCAGGCAAGGGCCACCGCCTCCGGCGGGACCGGGGCGGCTGCGACCGGTGCGGGGGCGGTCCATGCGCCCCGCGCAGCGTCCGGGAGCGCTCCGACGCGCCAGGCGTCGACGTCGTAGAGGTAGGGAATCGACCATCCCGTGATGTCGTAGAAGAGCGAGGTGTCGGGAAGCGCCGCCGTCGGCTCGAGCAGCGCCGCGGCGTAGCGCCCGAGGGGCTGGTCCGCGAGAATCAGCAGCGTACCCGGCGGCAGCGAATCGGCGTCCGCCGTCCCCGCGAAGGGCTCGAGCGCGACCCCTCGCCCTACGCCCCCCAGCGTATCGACCCGGATTCCCTGGCGGGCGAGGAGCCCGGCCAGCGCCGCCTCGGCCTCCGGCGGACCCGAGACGGCCCAGGCCGCCGGCGCGCCCGGCGCGATGCGGTCCGGCGAGCGCCAGAAGGCGTCGAAGTCGGCGAGCCGACGCTCGCGGTTCTCGACCGCGGTCGCGATCGTGACGAGCGCGGCCGTCAGGTGGCGCGACACGCGATCGCTCAACGTCAGCGCGATGTCGCCCCGGCGCTCGAGGACCACGCCCGCCTCTCCGCCTCCCGCCTGCTCGTAGGTCATCCCGGTGGCGCCGAGGAAGCTCGGCCACGAGTCGCCGTATCCGGGATAGTAGAGATCGAAGTCCTCGCCGCTGAAGTAGGGCCACCCCCGCGCGTCGAACGCCGCCGCGTTGGCTTCCCCGAAGATCCGCCCCCACTCCCCCGTGCTGGCCGGATAGTAGCCGTGGATCGGCGGCGCGGCGGGGAAGAAGAAGTACGTGGAGCCCGCGTCCATCTCGTGGAAGTCGACGTGGACCTGCGGCATCGTGGCGAGGTAGACGGTGAGCCGCGCCCGCGTTTCGGGCTGCGCGCCCCACGCCCAGTCCCGGTTCAGGTCGGCGTACCAGTGGTTCGTCCTGCCCGACGGCCATGGCGGGCGATGCTCGCGCGCCTCCGGGTCGGGATCGGGGAGGGGGCCCTCGACCGAGCGGAACCACGCGGCGTAGCGCTCGTGGCCATCGGGGTTGAGCAGCGGATCGACGATCACGACCGATCGCTCGAGCCACTCGCCGACCGCGGGATCCTCGGACGCGGCCAGATGGTAGACGAGCTCGAGCGCGGCCTCCGTCGACGACGCTTCGTCTCCGTGGACTCCGAACGAGAGCCAGACGAAGATCGGCCTGCCTTCGACCGGAGCCGTCTCCCCGTCGACCACCGCGCGGTTCGCCTCCCGCAACGAGTCGAGACGCGCGAGGTTCTCCGGCGCGGAGATCCAGGCGAGCCACAGGCTCCGACCCTCGACCGATCGACCGTAGCGCTCGAGCCGGATCCGGTCGGACGCGTCGGCCAGGCCGCGCAGAACGGCTTCGACGTCGGCGTGGAGCGAGAAGCCCGTCCCGGTCTCGAACCCGCGCAGCGCGGCCACCGTGGGCACGTCCGGGTCGTACGGCCCCGGACTCGGAACGAAGGGCTCCTGCGCGCCGAGCGGGGCGGCCGCGGCGAGGAGCGCCGCGGAGCAGAGGAGGGCCGGATACCGCACTACGCCGCCGTGGATGTCCGCGCCGCCGGGCCCCTGTCCGCCCGATTCGCACCCGCCGCGCTCATATCCACCGGCGGCGGCGGAAGTAGACGAGCATTCCCCCGGTCACGGCCAGCATGATCCCCCACACCAGGAAGTAGCCGTACCGCCAGTGGAGCTCGGGCATGAAGTCGAAGTTCATCCCGTACACGCCGGCGATGAACGTCAGCGGGAGCATGATGGTCGAGAAGATCGTCAACACCTTCATGACCTCGTTCAACCGATGGCTGATCATCGAGATGTGGGCGTCCAGCGTCCCGCTGAGGACGTCGCGATACGAATCGGCCACTTCGGCCAGCCGGTACGTCGAATCGTAGAGGTCGCGGTAGAACACGACCGCCTGCGGAGTGATCTCCTCGAACTCGTTGCGCGCGATCCGGCCGAAGAGCTCGCGATGCGGAGCCAGCGCCCGCTTGATCTCCATGACCCTGCGCTTGAGACCGAGGATCGCGTCCAGGGTGTTCTCGTCGTCGGCCGTGAAGATCCGATCCTCGACGGCCTCGATATCCTCCTCGATCCGCTCGAGCACGGGGAAGTAGAACTCGATCATGTGATCCAGGATCTCGTACAGCAGATAGTCGACGCCGCGGAAGAGATCGCCCTTCTCGTCGTGCGCGTACTTGGTGCGCACCGCCGCCACGCTCCGCATCGGACGGCGGTGGTAGGTGATCAGGTAGTTCGGCCCCAGGAACGCCGCGAGCTTGATCGTCTCGAAGTGGTCGGCGGGAGGCTCGAGGTCGACCCCGCGGAAGATGAGGAACAGGTACGGCCCGAAGTCCTCGATCTTCGGCTGGTGCTCGGGGGTGAGGCAGTCCTCGATGGCCAGGGGATGGAACGCGAACGGGTTCTCGAGGAGCCGCAGCTCCTCGTCGGTCGGCGCCTCGAGGTCGATCCACAAGGTGGCCGGAGAGTCACGGGTCCAGCCGGAGGCCGCCAGGTCGGGATGGCGTCGAGCCGGGGAGCCCGGATCGAATCGCGTGACCGTGATCAAGGCACGGCGGGGCGTCCGCTCAGGGAGTGCAGTCCACGCACCGGAAGGCGGTCGGCAGCTCCTCCAGGCGCGCGCGCGGGATCGGCTTCCCGCAGTTCTGGCAGTACCCGTATTCCTTGCGGTCGATGAGGCCCAGCGCCGCCTGGATCTTCCGCAGCTCCTCGGTCTCCCGGTCCTCGAGCCGGATCAGGATGTCGCGGTCCTTCTCCTCCTGCGCCCATTCCTCCAGCTCGCGCGGCGTCTCCTCGAGGCCCCGCAGCTCGTCGCGGAGCTCGTCGAGCCGGCGGGTGATCTGCTGGCGCTGCTCGAGGAGCTTGTTGCGGAAGTGATCGAAGAACGCGGCGTCCCTTCCGGGAGCGCGTTTCGACGTCGCCTTCGATCTGGCCGGGCTCCTCGGTGCGGTGCTCCGGGCCGCCTGACGAGCCGGGACCTTGGCGGCCTTCGCCAACCGGGCCGGCGTACGCTTCGCGGCGGCCTTCTTCCTGGACGCCGCCTTCCGCGCGGGCTTCCGGGCCGCACCGCGAGCGGCCTTTCGGGCGACCTTCTTCCCGGCGGCCTTCTTCCCGGCAGACTTCTTCTTCGCGGTCTTCTTCCGGGCAGACTTCTTCGCGGACTTCGATGCCGCCTTCTTCCGGGAGCTCTTCGTGACGGTCTTGCTCGACTTCCGGGACGCTCCGGAGCCCTTCTTCTTCTGCGCCATGACCGACTCCCGGGTGGAGACAGGTGGAAAAACGGGGCCGCTATGATAGCGGCGGGTATCTGGGGCCGCAAGGAGCTTACGGCAGCAAACCCCTCAACCGGCGCAGCCATCGGCGCCATCCCGGGATGTCACGACTTCCCTCCGATCCGCCCTCGATGAGCGCCTCGGCGTCCCGACCCACGACGACGGTCACGTCCAGGTAGAGCGAGGTGTCGACCTCCGAGCGGATCGGGACCCCCCTGAGAGCTGCCGCCACCTCGATCGCGCGGTCGCGGGCGCCGATTCGATCGATGACGACCGTGCGCGGCTCGTCGAACTCCTCCGCGTTGCCGAAGTCGACGACGTCGAACCCCGCCTCCCGCAGGTACTCGGTGACCTGAGCGGCGGCGCCGGCGATCCCGGAGGCGTTCCGGACCTGCACCCGGATCCGGCCGCGCTCGAGCGAGTTGCGGGCCACCGAATCGGCAACTGCGGGCGCCGGCGCCCGCTCGCCGGCTTCCCTGCCCCCTACGTGGCGCATCCAGGTCGAGGCTGCGAACGCCCCGAGGACGA
>DASSBK010000013.1:0-11319 GCA_035698825.1 Gemmatimonadota bacterium | reverse complement strand
AGCGGAGCGGCGCCTTGCGGCTGGCCGACACCATGCACGACGCGATGTCGAGGCTCTGCGGCACGGCCGCCGGCCGGAGGACGCGCCGGTCCCCGGCCGCGGCTTCGATCACGTCGCCGGCCTCGCCGCGTGGTGCGAGCGCCTGGGGAAGCCGGGGCTCGTCCGCGCCGAACGCCGCGGCCGCGGGTCCGGGCGTCGTTCCCTGGAACAGGATCCGGTACGAGGCGCCCGAACGATCGGGATCGGTCTCGTACGGGATCAGGATCACGTCGGCGTCCGCGTCGAGCCGGAAGCGGACGATCGCGCCGCCCTTGGGCAGATCGAGGCGGTCGACGATCTCGCCCGGCTCGAGATCGGTCTCGACGACGGGCGCCGACACGATGTCGAAGGGCAGGTAGGAGCCCGCGTCGTCCTCCATCCGGACCACCACGCGGGTGAGGTCGGGGGTCGGGGGCATCTCGACGTCGACCGAAGCGAGTCCCTCGGGCCCGGTGACGACGACCTCCGCCGCGGGAACGCCCTGTCCCTCCTCGCGCACCACGACGAGCCGCGCGTCCGGGAGCGGCGCCGAGCCGCCGTCGGCCGCCTCGCGCCGGACGATGAGCCCGATCCGCACGCGGCGCAGCCCGTCCGTGGGCACGACGCGGAGCCGCGGCGTCGCATAGACCAGATCGAGGCCGTCGCGCCCGCCCGGCGAGCCCACCGGCCCGCCCCCATCGCCGCACGCCGCGAACGCGACGGCGATCGCCAGGCCCGCGGCGCAACGCAGCGACGCGGGCGTCCGCCTCCGGGGCCGACCCTTCCACGATTCGTTCACGGGCACGGGACCAGGCTCTCCTCGCGCGCCGCGCGGCGGGCGGCGAGCGCCCGCCCCGTGTGCGAGTCCGGGTTGTCCATCACCGCCTCCGGCGGGCCGGCCGCTACGATCCGGCCTCCTCCCGCGCCGCCTTCGGGGCCCAGGTCCACGACCCAATCGGCGCGCGCGATCATGTCCAGATGGTGCTCGACGATCACGACGGTGTTGCCGCGCGCGACGAGCTCGTCGAGGACCCGGACGAGCGCGCGCATGTCGTCGCCGTGCAGGCCCGTGGTCGGCTCGTCGAGCAGGTACAGGGTCCCGCGCGCCGGCGCCTTGCGGCGTCCGGCGGACGTGCGCGACAGCTCGCGCGCGATCTTGAGCCGCTGCGACTCCCCGCCCGAGAGCGTGGTCGCCGGCTGTCCGAGCGCAAGATAGCCGAGGCCGACCGAGCGCAGCACGCGCAGCGCGCGCGCGGCGGCCGGCTCGCCCTCCAGGATCCCGACCGCCTCCTCGACCGTCAGCGCGAGCACGTCGGCGATCGATCGGCCGCGCCACCGGACCTCCAGGACCTCGGGCCGGAATCGCGCGCCGTGGCACGACTCGCAGGTGACGAAGACGTCGGGCAGGAAGTGCATCTCGATCCGCTGATGGCCGTCGCCCCGGCACTCGGGGCACTGGCCCTCCTTCGTGTTGAACGAGAAGTGACCGGGCCCGAATCCGCGCCGCCGGGCGGCCGGCGTGGCGGCGAAGAGCCGCCGGATCGGGTCGAACGCCTGGACGTAGGTCACCGGATTCGAGCGCGGGCTCTTGCCGATCGGCGACTGGTCGACGAGCGCGACCCGGGTCAGCCACTCGACGCCCGCGATCTCGTCGTGCTCTCCCACCGCCTCGCCGAGATGGCCGCGCGTCGCGGCCTCTCCCATGCGCGCGGCGAGGCCGCGATAGAGGACGTCGTGGACCAGCGTCGACTTTCCCGAGCCCGACACGCCGGTCACGGCGGTCATCGCCCGGAGCGGGATCTCGACGTCGATGTCCCGGAGGTTGTGCTCGCGCGCGCCTCGGACGGCGAGCCAGGGGCCCACCGCCGGACGCCGCTTGCGCTCGGGGAGCGCCGTCTCGCCGCGGAGCCACGCGCCCGTGCGCGTCGGGGCCGCGGCCAGCGCGTCGGGCGTGCCGGCGAACACCAGGCGCCCGCCATTCGCGCCCGAACCGGGGCCCAGCTCGACCACGTGGTCGGCCGCGCGCACGACGTCGAGATCGTGCTCGACGACCAGAACGGTGTTGCCGCGAGCGGTGAGATCCCGGAGGAGGGACACGATGCGGCCCGTGTCGCGCGCGTGAAGGCCGACCGTGGGCTCGTCGAGCACGTAGACGCCGTCGGTCAGCGGGCTCCCGAGCGCGTTGGCGATCCCGATCCGCTGCGCCTCGCCCCCCGAGAGCGAGCGAGTCAGGCGATCGAGCGTCATGTACTCGAGGCCGACGTCGACGAGGAGACCGACCCTGCGCCCCAGCTCCTGGAGGATCGGCCCCAGGATCTGGGCGGGGGCGTCGTCCGGACCGAGCCCGCCCAGCCACTCCGCGAGCCGGGGCAGCGGCCAGGCGACCAGCTCGGTGATCGCCCGGCCCCCGACCTCGACCCACGCCGCCTCGGGCCGGAGCCTCGAGCCTCCGCATCCGGGGCACTCCCGGTACGACTGATACCGGCGCAGGAAGAACCGCACGTAGGCCTTGTATTTCTTGCGCGTGAGGTCCTCGAGGAACGGGATCGCGCCCTCGAACCGCTGGCCGCCGTAGCGACCGCCATGGAGGAGCGCACGGCGCGCGTCCTCGGGAAGATCCGACCAGCGCGTGGTCCACGCGATGCCCGCGGCTCGCGCCCGTGCGCGGAGGCGATCGCGCCGGCCCGAGTAGCGCGGCTTCGTCCACGGGTCGATCGCGCCCTCCTTCAGCGAGCGCGAAGGATCGGGCACGACCAGCTCGGGATCGAACTCCAGCAGGTTCCCGAACCCGCCGCACTCGGGACAGGCGCCGTACGGATTGTTGAACGAGAAGAGCGTCGGCCGGGGACGCGGGAACGTCCGCCCGCAGCCGTCGCAGCGGAAGTGCCGGCTGAACCGACGGCCCTCCTCCGGTCGCGTCGCCCCGCGCTCGAACACGACGGCCTCGCCTTCCCCTTCCGCGTAGGCGCGCTCGATCGACTCGGCGAGCCGCGAGGTCGCGGCTCCAGCGCCGACGCGATCGACGACCACGAACAGCGGCGCCATCCGGACCAGATCGATCCCCTCGATCTCGTCGAGGTGGATCTCGCTTCCGTTCGCGAGGAGGCGAACGAAGCCCAGCGCGCGAAGGTTCTCGACCAGGACGTCGTGGGTCAGCGCTGCGGAGATGGGCAGCGCGAACGTGACGTACCAGCCCCGGGCGGATTCGCTCGCGAGGAACGTCGCGACCGCGCTCGGCGTCAGCGGGCGGACGGGCGTGCGACAATCGGGGCAGACCAGCGTGCCCGCGCGCGCGAACAGGAGACGCAGGAAGTCGTAGACCTCGGTGGCCGTCCCGACCGTCGAGCGGCGGTTCATCGTGGGGTTGGCCTGCTCGATCGCGATCGCGGGCGGCAGCCCCTCGATGGAGTCGACGTCCGGGCGCGGCAAGCGCTCCAGGAACTGCTGGGCATATGTCGAGAGCGACGCGACGTATCTGCGTTGGCCCTCGGCGTAGATGGTGTCGAGCGCCAGCGAAGATTTGCCCGACCCGCTGACGCCCGTGAGCACCGAAAGGCGCGGGCGCGGGAAGTCGACGTCGACACCCTGCAGGTTGTTCTGCCTGGCGCCACGCACGGCGATCGAGCTCTGACGGCGTTCGCTCACCGGTCCGAATGTAGCCGCGGTGGAAGGCGCCACCTAACCTTCCCCCATGGCGCGCGCTCCCATCCCGGTGTTTCGGCTGGCGGGGATCCGCGTAACCATCGACCCGAGCTGGTTCCTGATCTTCCTGCTGGTCGCGTGGTCGCTGGCCACGGGCTATCTGCCGCAGCAGCTGCCCGGCACCGAGCCGGCCGTCCTGTGGGGCCTTGGCGCCGGGCTCGCGCTGGCACTCTTCGGCAGCGTAATCGCGCACGAGTTCTCGCACTCGCTCGTGGCGCGCACCCGCGGCGTGAACGTGGACGAGATCACGCTCTTCATCTTCGGCGGGGCCGCCAAGCTCAAGGACGAGCCGCGCGACGCGACATCGGAGTTCCTGATCGCCGCTGCGGGGCCCGCACTGTCGTTCGCGCTCGGCGCCGGGATCCTGTTCCTCGGCGAAGCCCTCGAGGCGGTCGCTCCGCCGTCGCTCCGCGCGGGGCTGTGGTGGCTGGGCGTCATCAACGTCGCGCTGGCCGTCTTCAACCTGATCCCGGGCTTTCCCCTCGACGGCGGGCGGATCCTCCGCGCGATCCTCTGGTGGCGGACGCGCGACGTCGAGCGCGCGACCGTCGGCGCCGCGCGCACGGGGCAGGTGATCGCGGCCCTGTTCATGACGGTCGGCGCGCTGCTCGTCGTCACGACCGGCAACTGGAGCTGGCTGTGGGAAGTCCTGATCGGGTGGTTCCTGTGGAGCGCGGCCACGCGGAGCATCCGGCTCGCGCGGCTCAAGGACGCGGTCGAGGGCGTGACTGTGCGCGAGGTGATGACCGAACGCGTGCCCGCGATCCGGGGCGACCACAGTGTGCGGGTCGGCCTCGCGCAGGCGACCGCCGTCCCGTGGGCCGGCGAGCTCGCCGTGATCGAGCGGGACGGGAGACTGTTGGGCGTCGTCAGCCGCGGCGCGCTCGAGGATGCCGCGCGCGACAGCCCCGACGCTCCTGCCGCCGGGATCGCCTCGCCGCCGGTGGAGCACCAGGTCATCCCGCCCTCGGCTCCGGCCGCCGAGCTGGTCGAGCGGCTGAGCCAGATCCCCGACCAGCTCCTCCTGATCGTTCGCGACGGTCTGCTCCTCGGGACCGTCGACCCGCGAGCCCTGGTCGCGGCGCTCCAGCGCGCGGAGGCGGAGAAGGACGCCTTGCTCGAGCCTTGAGCGAGAGGGGTCGCGGAGCTCTCCTGCGGGGGCGGGTCCTGACTCCCGTAGATCCCACCCGCGCGGTGGCGTTCGAGGACGGGTTCGTCGCCATCGATCCCGACGGGAGGATCGCGGGCGTCGGCGCATGGCAGGCGTTCGCGCCTCCGGCGGGACCCTCTTCGGCCTTCGATCCGCGCGCCGCGATCGACACCGGCCGCGCGCTCATCCTGCCCGCGTTCGTCGACGCGCACGTGCACCTGCCCCAGCTGCCGGTCCGCGCGCGCTACGGCGATCCGCTCCTCGCCTGGCTCGCACGGCACGTCTATCCCGCCGAGGCCGCGTTCGCCGACGCGGACCACGCGGCCCGCGAGGCCGCGCGGTTCTTCGGCGCGCTGGCCGCGGCCGGGACCGCCACCGCCGCCGTCTTCGCCACGGTGCACCCGGAGGCCACCCACCGCGCGTTCGAGGCGGCCGCGGCGAGCGGGCTCCGGATCGTCATGGGCAATGTGCTCATGGACCGGGAGGCCCCGGCCGAGCTGCTCGAACCCGGCATCGGAGGAGTGCGGGCCACGTTGGATCTCGCCGAGCGGTGGGAGGGCGCGGCCGGGGGGCGGCTCCACGTGGCAGTCACGCCGCGCTTCGCGCCCGCCTGCTCCGACGAGCTTCTCGCCGCGGCGGGCGAGGCGGCGCGGGGAGCGGGCCTCCGCGTCCAGACCCATCTCGCCGAGTCGGCCGACGAGATCGAGGCCGTGCGGCGGCTCTTCCCCGAATCGTCCGACTACCTGGCCGTCTACGAGCACGCCGGCCTGGCCGGGGAGCGCTCCATCTTCGCGCACTCGATCCACCTCGGCGCATCGGAGTTCCGGCGGATCGCCGGTTCCGGCGCCGCGGTCGCGTGCTGTCCCACCTCGAACGCCTTCCTCGGATCCGGATCCTTTCCGCTCGCGGCGGCGCGTGAGGCGGGTGTCGAGATCGGACTCGGTTCGGACGTGGGCGCGGGCCCGCAGCTCTCGCTGCTCGACGCCGCCCGGCACCTGTCGTACCTGGACCGGCCGGCTCCTGCGGAGATCCTCTACCGCGCGACTCTCGGCGGCGCCCGGGCGCTCGACCTGACGGGCACGACGGGCCGCCTGGCCCCGGGCCTCGCCGGGGACATCCTCGTCCTCGAGCCGCCACCCGACGCGACGGGAGATCCGCTCGAGCTCTTCGTGCAGTGCGTGTTCCGCCAGCCCGAGACGCGCGTCGTCGCGCTGCTGGTCGACGGCGTGGTGGTCCACGGCTCGCTGGAGCCGTGATGCCGCCCGTTAGAGCTGGAACTGGTCGCAGATCTGCGGCTCGAAATTCGTGAGCTCGCAGAACCGGAACACGCACTCCTCGACCGAGATCAGGACCAGGAAACTCGATCCCATCAGCAGCTTCCTGAAATGCCGACCCACGAAAGCCTCCTTCGCGTGAAGGTTGCTGGCTATCGGGCGACGTACTGCGGGTCGAGGATCTGCATCTCCTGGCGCACGGCGTCCCAGGATCGCTGGGTGCGGGCCGGGATGCGCATCCCTACCATCGCCTCGTCCACGTTCCGCGCCGAATCGACCAGCGCGGCACCGGCCGCCGCGAGGCCGGGAACGTTCCCCGAGGTCCTGACCACCTGCTCGTAGAGCGCCGCGGCGTCGGCGAACGCCGAGAACGCGAACCACAGGCCGACCTCGCTGTCCTCATAGAGCCGCCGGCTGTCCATTCGTCCGCCTGCCGTCACGCCGATCGACGTCCGCCAGCGGGCGACGAGATCCTCGGCGAGACCTCGCAAGTAGCTCGCCTCGTTCGGCGTGAGCGCCACCGCCAGGCCTACGTCAAGTCCCAGCAACTCCGCGGTCCGGCCATCGAGGTTCCCGGTGGCGAGGACGCGATTGTCGATCTGGAACGCGAGCAGCGCGCGCTGCGTGGCGTCCGAGAGACTCCCGTCGATGGGCCCGCGGTAGTAGCCACGGCTCCGCAGCGCCTCCTGGGCGGCGCGGATCGTCTCGGCGGCCGTATAGATCGTGAACGCGTCGGGGCGCCTCGCGGGCGCTCCGACCGCAGCGAGGACGACGGGCCGCTCGAGCTGGACGGCAACGGGCGTTCCAGCCGGCAGCTCGACGTCGGAGCCCTCGGACAGCATCGCGCCGATGGCTCCGAGGATCCCCGAGACGGGATCCGATTCCTGTCCCGCGCCGATCGCGCCGATCACGCCGCCGACGCCCTGCCTCCCGCCGACCAGCACGACCTGCGAGTCGCCGCGCGCGTCGATCTGCCGGCGCTCGGCCGGATCGGTGCTCGTCAGCTTCCCCTCGATCGCGACCGCGCCGCCGCCCGCCAGGCGCAGCTCGTCGAACTCCACGCCCAGGACTCCGGAGTCATTGCGGGTCGCCGCCCGAACGAACGTGACGACTCCCGCGATCCGGCTGCCGGCGGGGATCACCGTATACCCCTCGACGTTGACCGAGTCCTCGACCGTGGTGGTGAACGTCGCCCCCTGCCTCATGGAAGCGGAATTCAGCCGCTGGTCGGTCGTGACCGTCAGAACCGTGCCTTCGGGCAGCAGGACGCGCTGCTGCGCCCGAACCACGCGGGGCGCGAGCAGTGCGGATGCCATGGCCAGCGCCGCGCAGGCTGTCGAAATCCGTCTCACACGCATCTGTCCCTCCAGGTGGGCGACCCGACCCGATCGTAAAGCGGCTCGGGGCGGGAGTCTGTCAGGCGGACTACACGGATGGTGGAACCGGGGCATATCCGACGGGTCGCCGCCCGCCTGCGCCACCGGCTCGCTTCGGGGATAGACGGCCGCGCCGCCGGAAACCTAGATCCGGCGGGCGGCCACGATCTTGGAATAGCCGAGCCGGTTGAACGGAAAGCGGTCGGCGAGCCGGCGGTCGAGGCCGTGCAGGACCCGAAACGCCCGCGCGCGCCAGTCGTGCCCGCGCGCGTCGGTGGCGAGCGGTGCCAGCAGGGTGAAGACGTGGATCCCGACCGAGTCCTCCACCCGAAAGCCGTTCCGCGTCAGGAGCGCGGTCAGCTCCGCGTGCGTGAACGTCTTCAGCGAAAGGCGGACCGCATGCCCGCCGTCGTCGTAGAACTCCCAGTCCCGCACCGATCCCCCGCGGGAGGTCGCCGCCTGCATCAAGAGCCGGGGGCTCGTGAGCGTCCGCAGGTTCCACTCGTTGTCGACGGAGAGGATCGCGCGGCCGCCGGGCCGCATCACGCGCGAAAGCTCGGCCAGGACCGCCCCGGGATCCTCGATGTGGCTCAGCGGCTCGCCGTACGAGAGCGCGGAGTCGAAGACACAGTCGGCGAAGGGCATGTGCCTGGCGTCCGCCACCACGACCGACCCGCGCGCGCCACGCAGCTTGACGTGGGCCTTGCGCACGAGCCGCGGCGAGACGTCGATCCCCACCACCCAGTCCGCGAGCTCGGCCACAGCCCGCGTGTGAATCCCGGTGCCGCACCCCAGGTCGAGCACGCGCCCGCGCCAGTCGGCGATGCGGTCCAGCAGATCCTCGGCGTACGTTTCGTACTGGGTGATGTAGAAAGGCTGGGCGTGGATCTCGTCGTATGTCTCGGCCATCGCGTCGTAGACGCTGGCCACGTCGCGATGGGAAGAGACCCGGGAAGATCGCGTATCGCGCAGTCGCGGTGCCTCAGAACAGCCAGTGGAGCGATGCCTGCGGCGCCGGAATCAGGTCGCCGCTGTCGGTCCAGTACGTGAACACCGCTTCCAGGGAGACCGCCGCGCTTTGACCGAGCGGGAGCTCGATGCCGGCGCCAGCTCCGAGCGCGCCGCTGTCGTCCACGTCGTCGAAGACGCGCTCCGAGATCAGATTCCCCTCGTCGTCGAACTCCACCTCCGTCTCCTCGTCGGAACGCCGCCACCAGGCCATCGAAGCCAGCAGGTAGATCCGCCTCCGCCCGTCGTCCGAGAGGACCCGCAGGCCCGACACGCCGATGTCGAAGAACGAGGAGTCGCCGGTCTTCCAGGCGAGGACCGCGGCCCGGTAGCCAAGCGCCGAGGGCAGGATCTCCTGATACGAGATCCCCGCGCCCGAGGCCATTCCGACCGTGACACCGACGCCCTGATTCCGGTTGTTGTCGAACGGGATCTGCGCGCGCGCGGAAACGGCGAGCGCGGCGGTCAGTGTGACGAGGAGCAGGAAGGAGCGCATGAGGGCCAGCTATATACACGCCCGGGCAGGCGGGTCACAAGTGCGAGGAGACGAACGAACGGAAGGCGTCGACGCCATGGTGGGCCCCGTGGGATTCGAACCCACAACTCTCGGCTTAAAAGGCCGATACTCTACCGTTGAGTTAGGGGCCCGCGAGAGAAGCTAGATGGGGCACTGTAGGGTCGCAAACCTGGATCAACACGAAGGCCCGACGCTCGGCCGGGCCTTCGAAGCATCTCGATCTGGCGACGAAAGCCGACTTCAGGCCACGTCACGAAGATCACTTTACACCGGGAAGAAGATCTCCCCGCAGATCGGCGGCTCGTTGCTGTGCCGATCGCAGTACCAGTCTACGCACTCGGCGGGCGATAGGAAGATCAGAAAGCTCGCCCCGAACAGGACTTTTCGCAGATGACGGCGCACGGTGTCTACCTCCTCAAGGAAAAAGTCGCTCCATCAGGACGATCAGTCGACGGTGAACTGGTTGCAGATCGGCGGCTCGTCGCTGTGCCGATCGCAGTACCAGTCCACGCACTCGGCGGGCGAGAGGAAGATGATCAGACTCGCCCCGAACAAGACCCTCCGCAGGTTACGGCGCACGGCGTTGCCTCTCCTCCCGTTAGTGACAATCGATGAACCGGACGACTTCATCGCTCGATGATCGGACCGCAGATCGGAGGGAAGTCGTCGTGGCGGTCGCAGTACCAGTCTACGCACTCGGCGGGCGAGAGAAAGATGAGCAGACTCGCTCCGAAGAGCAGCTTACGAAGATGCTGGCGCATGCGCCTCCTTGGCTGCGTTTCTGGGGCCTCTCAGACCCTATTCGGTACTATGGAAACCGTGTCCTGTCAATCCCCTGGGGAATCGCGGCGGGATCGCAGTAGGGGACGGGGTAAAGCCCTTGAGCCCCCATTCGGTGGCCCGGATTCCGGGCTTCCTTTATCGTGACGGACCCTTTTTTCATAGGATAGCGAGACAAGGAGAGCCTTTGACCGCCAAGTCGATCGGCCTGGAGAAGCACGGCCTCGAGCCGCGGAAGGACGTCCACCGCAACCTGCCGGCGCCCGCCCTCGTGGAACATGCCGTCCGGCGCGACGAGGGGCTGCTCGTCCGATCCGGCGCGCTCGCCACGACCACGGGAGCCCGTACCGGCCGCTCCCCCGATGCGAAGTTCATCGTCGACGACGGCGAGGTTCATGACGAGGTCTGGTGGGGCGAGGTCAACCGGCCCATGCCGGTGGAGACGTTCGACCGCTTCCACCGCAAGGTCACGGACTATCTGGCCAATCGGGAGCTCTACGTGTTCGACGGGTTCGCGGGGGCGGATCCGGAGTATCGGCTGCAGGTGCGGGTCGTAACCGAGACCGCGTGGCACAACCTGTTCGCCCACCAGCTCTTCCTCCGCCCCGGCCGCGCCGAGCTGGCCGGGCATGCGGCCGAGTTCACGATCCTCCACGCGCCGAATCTCGAAGCGGATCCTGCCGACGGCACCGGCTCCGGCGCGTTCGTGCTGGTCGACCTGAGCCGCGGTCTCATTCTGATCGGCGGCACTCAGTACGCCGGCGAGATCAAGAAATCGATCTTCAGCGTGATGAACTGGCTCATGCCGCGCCGCGCGGTGCTGCCCATGCACTGCTCGGCGAACGTCGGCCGTGACGGGAACACGGCCCTGTTCTTCGGTCTTTCGGGGACCGGCAAGACGACGCTCTCCGCCGATCCCGAGCGACGGCTGATCGGGGACGACGAGCACGGCTGGTCCACGAACGGCGTGTTCAACTTCGAGGGCGGCTGCTACGCCAAATGCATCCGGCTCTCGCAGGAGAAGGAGCCCGAGATCTGGGCCGCGATCCGGTTCGGCTCCGTCGTCGAGAACGTGGTCGTCGATCCCGCTACCCGCACGGTGGACTACGACGACGACTCGATCACCGAGAACACCCGCGTCGCCTATCCGGTGGACTTCATCCCCAACGCGATGATCCCGGGGATCGGCGGACATCCGCGCACGATCGTGTTCCTGACCGCCGACGCGTTCGGCGTGCTGCCTCCCATCGCGCGGCTGTCGCGCGACCAGGCGATGTACCACTTCATCTCCGGGTACACGGCGAAGGTCGCCGGCACGGAGGCGGGCGTCACCGAGCCCAAGGCGACGTTCTCGGCGTGCTTCGGCGCGCCGTTCCTCCCGCTCCATCCGTCTCGCTATGCGGAGAAGCTCGGGAAGCGGCTCGACCAGCACGACACCGTGGTGTGGCTCGTCAACACGGGATGGACCGGCGGCCCGTACGGCGAGGGCCGGCG
>DASSBK010000012.1:0-2759 GCA_035698825.1 Gemmatimonadota bacterium | reverse complement strand
CGCGTCCGGGAAGCGCCAGGTCCGGCTGGGCGCGCGCGCGGCCTCACGAAGCGCGTCTTCGGCGCCGGCGGAGGGATCGGACGTCCAGGCGCGGAGCGCCTCCTCGTACGGGGGCAGATACGCTCGGCCATTGGAGGTCAGCGGCCCCGAGCGGGCCGCGGCCAGGAGCGCGGCGGCCGCGCTCGCCACCCTCTCGGGCAGGACCCCGGCGATCGCTCGCTCGAGCTCGGCGAGCCGCTCCTCGAAGCGCTCGATCGGGCGCGTCCGGCTCCAGCCCGCGGTGCGGAGGTCCCTGACGAGCGCGGCGATCCGCCCGCTCGCCTCCCGGAGGCCGAGGAGCTCGACCGCCTGGCGCGCGGCGGGATCGGTCGCGAGGCGGGAGCGCAGGGTCTCGACCGTCGTCCGGTGGAGGAGCTCGTCGGCGGCCTCCTCGCTGAGGATCCCGAACCGCGGATCGATTCCCGCCTCGAGCGGGTGGTCGCGGAGCAGGCTCGCGCACCAGCCGTGGAACGTCGTCACCGGGGCCGTCTCGAGCTCCCGCAACACGTCCGGATCGGGAATTCCCGCGCGGATCCGCTCCTGGAGCTCGCGCGCCGCGCGCTCCGTGAACGTGAGGCAGAGGATTTCTCGCGGGCCGACCGACTCCGCGCCCACGAGCTCGGGCTCGGCGAGGATCCGCGTATAGAGGTCGACGAGCGTGCGGGTCTTGCCCGAGCCCGCCCCGGCGGTGACGACGAGATCTCCCTGGAACGCGATCACCGCGCGCTGCTCGTCGCTCGGCGTGTGGGCGGCGGACGACTCGGCTCCGCCGGCCGTGTCCAGGTCGATGGGCATCGGCTCGAGCGCGAAGTCGAGGTCGAGCTGCTCTTCGGGATTCGCGCGTCCGGCCGGTGTCACGCGTCCTCCTCGGGCTCGATCGCGCCGGCATCTCCCGGCGCCACGAGCGCGATCCGGCACGAGCGGCGGAAGTCGCAGTACCCGCAGACGTCGCGGTCGCGTGGCGAGGGATCGTAGCGGCCCGACAGGGCGTCCTCGATCGCGGTCGCGACGCGCTCCCGGATCTCGCCCGGCGGTGGAGCCGTGAGCGAGCCCAGGACGCGGGGCTCGCGGATGCAGTGGATCGCGCCCGTTACGAGCGGTGGCGCGTCGAACCCCTCGCGCGCGTTCCACTCGACGGCGGCCAGGAAGTAGGCGTAGAGCTGGAAGCGGTCGATCCCGCAGAGCTTCTCGTCGATGGCCTCCTGGTGGCTCTTCCGCTTCTTGCTGTGCTTGTAGTCGAGGACGTGGAGCGCCCCGCTCGCCGTGTCGCGGTCGAGCCGATCGAGCCGTCCGCGTAGCGCCACCGTGCCATGCACCGTCTCGATCTCGACCGCCGGCGGCCCCTCCTCGTCGAGCCCGAACCCGAGCTCGAACGCCACCGATTCTTCGCCCGGCCCGAGCGGGTGCTTTTCGGCCACGTGTCGCAGATACGCGCTGAGCTCGGCCGCGGTGCGGCGGCGCGTCGCCGCCCATACCCCGGGATCGCCGCGCAGGGCGACGTCGACCGCGTCTTCCGCGGCTGCGAGGATCGCTTCCAGGCGCCCGCGGTCCGGCGGGCCGCTGGGTGCCCCCTCCTCGTAGAGGACGTGCAGCGCGCGGTGGACGAGGATCCCCACGGCGCTCGCCTCGGCTTCCACGGGGCTCTCGTCGGGGCGCTTGAGGCCCAGCACGTACCGCTGGAAGAACTGATGCGGGCATTGCCGCCAGCTCTCGAGCTGGGATGCCGACCATCGCCCCAGGCGGCCCTCGGGCACGAGCCCGAGGAGCGCCTTGGCGCGCGGCTCGCCGAAGGCGCCATCGAACGCGCCGCCGTGCCCGCGGCGCGCGTCCTGCTCGCGCGAGAGGAAGAGCGCCCGGTCGCGCTCGATCGCCTGCAGCCTGGCCACCGCGTCGGCCCCGCGGCCGAGCCGCCACGCGGGCGCCTCGACGGGGGGCGAACGATCGATCGCCGCGGGGTCCGCGAGGCGGCGCGCCGCCTCGTACTCGAGCGCCGGAAGGAGCGGGGTGGAGTCGTCGTTCTCGAGCGGGCAGCTGAGGAGCAGCTCCTCCCGGGTCTCGCGCTTCCGCTCCGCGAGTAGGAGCGTGCCCTCGCGCATCGCCTCCGCGGACAGCCGGAAGAGGCGCGCGCCGGCGAGCTCGTTGAGCGCACGCCGCTCGCGGTCGCCGAGCACCTGCGCGGCGGCGTCCCGGCCGATCAGCGACCCGCGCGAGAGGCCGATCACGGCGGTATGGCGGAAGCGGAGCGCGCGGCCGTCCCGCGGCGTCAGGAGCGCCACCCCCCTCCCGGCCCGCCCCAGGCGTTCCCGCCGGTCGGAGATGACCTCGAGGAGCCGGCGGCGGTGGAAGCGCCAACCGGTGGGGGGGCCGTCCCAGCGGCCGACCGACTCCAGGCCGTCTCGCAGGTCGCGGAGCGCGGCCTGCCAGGCTTCCCAGGCGGGCTCGTCCTCCGCCTGCTCGATGCCCGCGGCGGACAGCGCATCCTCGTACGCCGGCCAGAACTCGGCGGGCGCTCGCTCGGCACGTCCCAGCGCCTCGATCCGCTGAAGCGCCAGGTTGAGGGCCATCGCGGTCTCCCCCCGGACATCGCGGATCAGGCGTCCCCACTCGGCCGAGGGCCCACCGGGGGCGGGTCCCCGCCGGACGTGCGGCAGGAGCGCCGCGGGATCGAGCTTTCGGGTCAGCGGGGAGGCGATCCATGCCTCGACGTCCGCGCGGCGAAA
>DASSBK010000011.1:0-6582 GCA_035698825.1 Gemmatimonadota bacterium | reverse complement strand
GGCAGGTCGTAGCGCCGGCGGAGGTCGCCGAGCGCGACGGCGGACACGGTGTTGCACGCCACGACGACCGCCTTGACGTCGTAGGAGGTGAGGAGCCGCACGTTCTCGATCGAGAACCGGGTGACGGTCTCGCGGGACTTGGGCCCGTACGGCACGCGGGCCGTGTCGCCGAAGTAGATCAGCGACTCGCGCGGGAGCCGCTCCATGAGTGCGTGCATGACCGTGAGGCCGCCGATGCCCGAGTCGAACACGCCGATCGGCCGCTCCGCCCCGGCCGGCCTGCGGACACCGCCATGGATCGGTCGCTCATGCGTCGCCGGTTTCCCATGCGTCATCGATCGCCCCCGAGTGGCATGCGGATCCGTGCGCGCACGCGCCCCGAAGGATCGGCGTCGAGGCTCAGCGGGTCGAGCTGCGCGGCGACGTAGGCGTCGACCGCGCTGAAGATGACCGACAGCGCGGCGTAGGCGTAGAAGTCCTCCCGCCGTCCCTCGACTTCCTCGAGATCGGCCCGGATCGTCCGCGCCTCGAGCGTCAGGCCAAACGCCTCTTCGGCGAGGACCGGATCTTCAGGGAGGTCGGGTGGCGGGTTCGCGAAGAACGCCTCGCGGGCGACCTGGAGATCGTCCTGGAGATCCAGGGCGTCCAGCTGCTGGCGGTAGGCGAGGTACCCGAACCCGATCTCCGCCAGCCCGAACCCGATCCCGCGGAGCGGGTGCCCCGTGTACCACTGCCCCCAGCCCGGCAGCAGGAACGAGCGGATCGCGGCGTTCCGGGGGTTCCGCGGCAGGCGGTCCTCGCTCGGCACGGCGGCGAGGATCTCCTCGGCGGGGCCGCCGCGGAACCGCGGGGCGAGGACCGGCACGGTGTCGGCGGGCGCGAGGCCGAACTGGAGCGTGTCGAGGGGGATCGGCTCGGAGGGCCGGATCTCCTGCGCGGCCGCGATCCCGGCGATCGCCAGCGCGGAGGCCTCGAGGAAAGCGATCGCCAGGAGCCGGCGCCGGGCAGCCGCTCCCGGCAGGCGGATCAAGTCTTGGGCCCCGAGATCGTGTATTCGAAGTTCGTGTCGAGCGTGCCGCCTTCGAGCACGCAGCTCAGCGAGATCGTCCGGCTGGCGATGATGCCCGAGGCGCCGGCGCTGCCGGTGAAGGTCGGATCACCACCGACGATCTCGCATCCCGCTTCCTCCAGCAGTTCCTCGAGATTCGTGATCGTGATCGTGAAGGTGAGCGCGCCTGTGCTCGTCACCGTGCCGTTGACCATTCCCGAGCCGGCGATCGCCTGGCACTCCTCGGTGGCCGTGATGGTGATCGTGCCCGAGAACGACGATCCGGTCTGGCTGGTGATGTCGAGATCCCCGGGGCAGGTGATGGGGGGCAGGCCGGTGAGCGTGCCGGTATGGTTGATCGTGTAGTGGCCGACCACGTTGGCTGCGGGAGGTCCGATGGGGTCGCCCCCACCACCGCCGCCCCCGCACGCGGCGAGAGCGCACGCGACGATCGCGTGGAGCATGCTTCTCCGGATCGAGACGGTTGCCGGCATCGGCGGGAATCTATCCAGGTTCGGGTCGGCTTGCATCAGGCTCGGCGACGGCAAGCGGGCTGGCTCAGAACCGCTGGCCCTTCGCCTCGCGCAAATGGCTCCCGACCGGGCGGATCCGCGGCCACATCGTCCAGAAGTAGATCGCGAAGCCGACGACCTGGGCGACCCCCGCGGCGGTCACGAGCCAGCCCAGCCATTCCGGGCCCGCGGCGTTCCGCGCGACCTCGCCGGCGATCCGGACCGCGGTGGCGATCGTCAGCGTCCAGTAAGCGGCGTCGATCCGCTCCGGGCGGTAGCGGGTGTCCCCCTCCGGCGGCTTCGGGAAGAGCCAGAGCGCAACGCCCAGGATCAGGAACATGACGAACCCCAGCTGCACCGCGTGCGCGTGCGCGGACACCAGATACGGCCCCGGCCACACTCCATCGATCTCGCGCCGGACGAGCATCCACGCGCCGATCAGGAGTCCCGCGAAGAGGAAGACGATCCCGGTCTTGATGAAGCGTCGGACGTTGGTGTGCACGGAGACAACATGGCCTCCGGGACTCGGAACTGCACGCGCCGTCGAAGGGCTGGATTTTCCTACATCAGGCATCGAGCTACTCCCGACAGACCGGCTCGTCGCACACCGGTACTCTGGTAGCATGGCTTGCCGTGCGTCCTGCGTCACGTTCGACCGAAGGAGATACCCATGAATCCGGCTCACTTGCATCTCATGCTCAACCATGTGCCCCTGTTCGGCGCACTGGCGGTAACGATCCTCTGCGCGGCGGCGCTCCTCAAGCGCCAGCAAGGCCTTGCGCGCGGTGGATTGTTCGTGGCGGTCCTGGCTGCGATCGTGTCGCTCGCCGTGTACCTGACCGGCGAACCGGCCGAGGAGATGGTGGAGAATCTGCCTGGCGTCTCCGAGGCGGTGCTGGAGACCCACGAGGAGATCGCTCTCGTCGCCACCGTGGTCCTGGGCGCATTTGGCGTTCTGGCGCTCGTCAGCCTGTTCGCGTTCCGTCACGGCGTGACGATGCGCTTCACCAGGATTCTCCTGGCGCTGTCGCTCCTGCCTCTGGCCGCGATCGCTTACACCGCGTACCTGGGCGGGCAGATCCGCCACTCCGAGATCCGCACGGGGGGTGGAACGGGAGAGGTGCGAGAGAGCCGGAATGACGACCAGGCGGCAGGCGCCCTCGAGGATGAAACCTGGCAGCGCCGGATCGCTGAGGGCTCCTAGCTCACTTCGCGCCGCTGCCAGGCCCGCCAGCCGAAGAACAGCGCCAGGATCACCGCCAGCACCATGAGCGGGCCGGTGAACAGCATGAACAGCGTTCGCCGGCCCGTGGCGCGGGCCTCCCGCAGTTGCTGCTCCTCGTCGCGCAACCGGGCCAGATGCCCCAGGACGTCCGCGTAGCCGTACCACCACGCGTAGTCGGGGCTCATGTGGAACGCGCCCTTGTAGGACTTCAGGTTCGAGAAGAAGAACATGTCGAAGTATTCGCGCTCGACGGCCGTGACGTCGTAATAGAGGCCGGCGGGCCAGTGCGCGGCGAGACCATTGGGCAGCTCGACGGCGGAGAACTCGGGTCCGGGGAGGAGCCCCGCCGCGCGCCATCCATGGCTCGGCTCGATCAATCCGTCGTCGTACAACCCGGCCAGGATCTCGCGCGCCTCGACGACTAGCGCGTCGCCCGAGAGCTTGTGCGCGTCTGCCGAGCGCAGGTATCCGCGCGCCTTGTCCTCGGAATGGCACGTCATGCACATCCGCACCATCTCGAACCGCCTGGCTCGGTTCTCGGGCCGATCCAGGATGTCCGTGAGATCCCCGCCGGCAGCCTGCGTTCCCATCCCCCACACGATCTTCCGCGACATGTTGTGGCTCGAGTAGCGCGACCCGTCCTCGCGGACGTAGAGCATGTGGCAGTACGCGCAGGTCGGCGCGTCCCACTGAGCCTCCGCGAGCGTCCTGGTCCAGTCCCACTCCCCGCCGCGCGCGACGTAGATCGACCCGTGCTTCGAGCTCATGTAGGCCTCGTAGTTCGGGTGATCGGGTCCCATGTGGCAGGTGTAGCAGGCCTCCGGCTTCCGCGCCTCGACGAGGCTGAAGGAGTGCCGGGTATGGCAGGCGATGCACCCGTTCCGGTACACGAGACTGCTCGTGTCGACGTACCTGTTCTCCTCCTCGCTCCAGTACTTCGCGTCGGACGCGCCCGCCTGCGCGTGGCACGGATCGCACCCCATCTCCATGACCTTGCGCGGCATCTGCGCGTAGTTCGGCACGCCGATGTTCCGCTCCCAGTTGATCCCCAGGTCGCCGGGGCCGGGGCCGTAGGAGTGGCCCGCGTCCAGAACGTGCTCCTGATAGATCTGCGCGTGACAACCGGCGCAGGTCGTCTCCGGAACCCGGCCCTGAGCAGCCATGATCTGGTCGTGATCGGTCCCGTGACAGTCCGCGCACGTCAGGGTCGGACGTTGCTCGACGCGCGGGTTCTGCGTTCCCGGCGTTCCCATCGCGCTGGACTCGAACTGGCGGACGACCGTGGGATGGAGTTGCCGGTGGCATTCCGCGCAGGTCGCGGGGTCCAAGCTCCCGCTCGGCGGTTCCGCGCCCAGTCGGGGAACGTCGCGGGCCAGCTCCTGCAGATACTCGTGGATCTCTTCGGCGTCGTCTTCGCTGACGATCTCCTCGGGAAATTGGGGCATCCGGTCGCGGGGATGACGCAGCTGGCGAAGGAACGCGTCGAATGGAAGCGACGTCGCGGCCAGGGCGGGACCTACGCCGCCGCGGGCGCTCGCTCCATGACATCCCAGGCAGCCCCTCGCGATGTAGAGCCGCTCCCCGGAGAGATCGTCGTCGTCCTCCTGCGCTCGAAGGTCCACCGTGACCGCCAGGGCGCCGATGCAGAGCACGGCACCGATCGCCGCGCGCCGGACCACGCGAGGCCTTCCCCTTCCCCTCATCGGTTGTCCTTGTACGACTGGACGCGGCCCCAGACGCTCTTCGCGCCCCAGATCCCGGCCCGCAGGCACTCGAGCTGGACGATCTGGCTGTGGTCGACGAAGAGGTTCACCTCCGGGCCGTAATTCTTGACGTACCACGTGAAGACCTCAGGGTCCGAGGCCTCGAACATCAGCTTCTCGAGTCCCAGCTCCTCGATGAACCGCGCCGGAACGTCGGTCCGCATGCGCGGGACGTTCTCCGTAATGCCTTCGGACTCCACCATGATCATGTACGCACCCGCATCCAGGAAGCGGCGCGCGCGGCCGATCGCCTGCGCGGGGTCCTGCTGCCCCTCCGCCTCGAGCTCGGCCACGGTCGTCGCGCCGCCGCCCGCTCCGAACTGGATCCCGACCTCGGGCTTCGCCTCGAGCCCAGCCTTCCGGACGGCCTCGATCAGGCGCAGCCAATCGTCGGTCGGAAGGGTGATGAAGCCGGCCGAGATCTCGATGATGTCGAAGCCGTAGTCCTTGCACTCGGCGATGTAGTCGCGGACGGCGCGGGAGCCCTGCGTCAGGACGTATTCGATGAAGCCTCCCGTCGAGACCTGCACGTCGTGCGCGTGGCAGAGCTCGATCAGCCCCTCGACCGACTTGCGCGGCATGAGCGAGAACGATCCGCCCGCGAACTTGAGCGCGTCCACGTACGGACCCATCGTCTCCAGGACGTCTTCGAGATAGCGCGGGCCCATGACCGAGTAGTAGGGGCCGCGGATCTCGGTGATCCCCCGGGTGCGCGGCTTTCCCTCCCGTTCGTTCGTCTTGAGGAAGCGGAAACCGCGGTCGGCCCCCGCCGCTCCGCGAGTCGAATCCTTCTTCTTGTTCGCCATAGGTTTCCTCCGATCCAATGCGCCTAGCCGGCGCTGCCGACCTGCGCGAGCAGCCCGGTCAGGTCCTTCACCGGCCTTTCGTCGAGATCCTCGATTGCGGTCCGGATCGCAGACCCCAGCGCCGGGTCCAGACGCAAACCTGCGAGCACCGCGAACTTCGCCGACACCGTCTCCCAGCGCATCGGCCGCGTGACGAACCCCTCGTAGTCCCGCTTCTCGACCTCCACCACCGCGCCGTTCCGCAGCCGGATCGAGATCCGGCAGGGCATCTCCTTCGGGAAGCGAGCGCTGAATTCCGCGCGCGGGCGGATCGTCACCTTGCGGAGGAGCGATTGCACGTCGTCGCGCAGGATGCGGTCGGGCTCGTACTGCGCCGGCAGCACCTGCCCGTCGACAAGCGCCACGGCGACCATGTAGTTCAGGCTGTGGTCGGCCTCCTCCTTCGTCCGGACGATCGTCTTGTCGCCTTCCTCGCCGCCGCCGATGATGTGATAGGCGACGTCGAAGGTCTCGATCTCCACGCGGTCGATCGCCGTCGGATCTATCGCATGACGTTCCCGTAGCTCGAGCGTTCCCTCGAGGGTCGACTGCGAGTGGATCTCCGCATTGTAGCGCTTGAGTATCGTGAGCGAAACGCGGTCCAGCCCCTCGGTCTCCCAGGGGATCTCGAAGGGTCCGGCGATCGATTCTTCGAACCCCTTGTTCCCCTCGAAGACCTCGGGCGGCCCCGTGATTCCGCGCATGGCGAGAAAGGCCGCGTGGATGCCCCCGAAGGCGGCGTTGGGTGCGGCGAGCCCCTTCCAGTGGCTGAGCGCCCCCGTGCGGGTGACGCGAAGCGCGTTGAAGGCGGTGCCGGCGATGGCCAGCGCATTGGCCGCGCGAGCGGGATCGAGGCCGAGCGCTCTCGCCGCTCCGGCGGCTGCGCCGTAGACGCCCAGCGTCGTGTGATCGAAGCCCCGGGCACGCACCGGCGCCTCGTCCGAGAGCCGGCACTGCACCTGGTAGGAGACCGCCAGAGCGGTGAGGAGGTCGCGACCGCTGGCGCCCGCGTACTCGGCGGCCGCCAGGACCGCCGACAGGTTGTCGCTGGGATGGCAGGTCTCGCCGGGCGCAAGGTAGCTGTCGTTGAAGTCGAGGTAGCGGACGAGCGCGCCGTTGTAGAGAGCCGCCCGGTCGGGCGCCGTCCGTCCTCCGCCGATCAGCGAGCAGCGTTCCGTGCCGCCGAAAT
>DASSBK010000010.1:0-4345 GCA_035698825.1 Gemmatimonadota bacterium | reverse complement strand
ACGAGATCCTGTAACGGCTGGACGACCTGACGACCTCGAGGGGCGCGGCATCGTAGCCGCGCCCCTTTCGTTTCAGGAACCCGTCGGCTGGTTTGACGAGGGTCGGAGGCAGCCCTAGTTTTCGTCCCCGCGAGCGGGCTCTAATGGCCCGCTGAAAAGCGAGCGGGCGTAATTCAGTGGTAGAATGCCAGCTTCCCAAGCTGGACGTCGCCGGTTCGAATCCGGTCGCCCGCTCCATCCTCAGGTTGCGCTCCGGGCGCGACGCGTGTAAGAGTTTCGGCGCCCGATGAAGCGACGCACCTTCCTCCAGTCCTCGGCGGCGATCCTGGGAGCCGTGGCCCTGCCGTCCCCGGCGGCGCCGCCCCTTCCACGGGACGTCCGGCGCTGGCTCGAGCCCGACGACAAGGAACTCGCCGACGTGGCGCTCAACGCCGCCACCAGGGCCGGCGCCTCGTACGCCGACGTCCGGATCAGCCGCCACTTCGACCAGCAGATCCAGACGCGCGAGCGGCGCGTCCAGGGGATGAACGACGAGATCACGTACGGGTTCGGCGTGCGGGTCCTGGCGGACGGCGTATGGGGATTCGCGGCCAGCCGCATCGTCGCCGAGGATGAAGTGACACGCGTGGCGCGCGCCGCGGTCGCTCAAGCCAAAGGAAACGCCACGATCCCGCACACGCCGGTCGAGCTGGCGCCCGTCGAGGCCTTCCCGGACGCGGAATGGACGACCCCGCACGAGAAGGATCCCTTCGAGATCACGATCGCCGAGAAGGTCGACTTCCTACTCGGGATCAACGCCGCCGCGCTCGACGGGGGCGCCGACTTCGCGACCTCGGCGATCGTCTTCCAGAAGCAGGAGCGCTACTTCGCCTCGACCGAGGGCTCCTACATCCGGCAGACGTTCTTCCGCGTCTTCGTGCCCTGGGAGGTCACCGCCGTCGATCGCCAGGCTGGACGCTTCGCGACCTGGAACGCCGGCATGACGAACGCCGGTGCCGGGTGGGAGTTCGTCCTCGCGCAGGACTTCCCGGCCCGGGCCGCGCATGCGACGGAGCTTGCCCGCGAGAAGCTGGCGGCGCCTACGCTCCACGCACCGGCCAGGAAGGACCTCGTCATCCTTCCCAGCAATCTCTGGCTCACCATTCACGAGTCGGTCGGCCATCCGACGGAGCTCGACCGCGCTCTCGGGTACGAGGCCAACTACGCCGGCACCTCCTTCTGCACGCCCGACAAGCTGAACACCCTCCGATACGCGAGCGAGATCATGAGCTTCGAAGCCGAGAGACAGGAGCCGCACAGTCTCGCATCCGTCGGCTGGGACGACGACGGCGTGCCGGCCGACCGCTGGCTCCTGGTCGACAAGGGCATGCTCGTCGATTTCCAGACCACGCGCGACCTGGCGCACGACATCGCCGACCAGACCGGAGTCACGCGGTCCCACGGCTGCTCCTACGGCCAGAACTGGTCGCTCGTCCAGTTTCCGCGCATGCCCAACGTCAACCTGCGGCCCGGGCCGGCCGGGACCTCGCTCGAGGATCTGATCGCCGGCGTCGACGATGGGCTTCTGATCGACACCGACGGCTCGTACTCTATCGACCAGCAGCGATACAACTTCCAGTTCGCGGGCCAGGGGACATGGGAGATCAAGAGTGGGAAGCGGGGCCGGATGCTGCGGGACGTCGCCTACCAGGGGAACACGGTCGAGTTCTGGAACAGCTGCGATGGCCTCGGCGGACCGGAGACCTACGAGGTGTACGGCTCGTACTACGACGGAAAGGGCCAACCCAGTCAGATCAACGCGGTGAGTCACGGGTGCCCGCCGGCGCGGCTCCGGCAGGTCAACGTGCTGCCGGCCGGTTGAGGCGATGGCGATACTCACCGAGCAGGAGGCGCGGCGGATCGTCGATGGAGTGATGGAGCGGGCCTCCGCCGACGACACGATCGTCAACCTGGTGTCGCGCGAGGGCGGCAACACCCGGTTCGCCGGAAACGGCGTCACGACATCCGGCGAGGTCTCGAACGTCGAGGTGACGGTCACCTCGGCGTTCGGAAGCCGCACCGGGAGCGCGAAGACGAACGGGATCGACGACGAGGCGATCGCCGCGGTCGTCGCCCGTGCGGAGGAGGCGGCCCGGCTCGCCCCCGAGGACCCGGAGTACGTGCCCCCACTCGAGGCCGCCGAGTATTCCCGCCCGTCCGCATACTTCGAACGCACGGCCGCATACGGTCCCGCGGAGCGCGCGGACGCCGTCGCGACTGCGATCGGGGAGGCGGCCGGACGGGACACGACGATTGCCGGCTTCGTCGAGAACTACGGAGTCGCGTACGCGACCGGGAACTCGCGCGGCGTCTTCGGCTATTTCCCCATGACGTGGATCGAGTACACGAACACGGTGCGGACGCCGGACGGCTCCGGGTCTGGCTGGGCCGGCGTCCGACTCCACGACGTACTGGGCCTTGACGCTCCCGGGATGTCGCGGATCGCCGCCGAGAAGGCGGTCGCGTCGCGCACGGTGACACCCCTCGAGCCGGGCGAATACCCGGTGATCCTGGAGCCCGTCGCGACGGCGGTCCTGAGCGGAGCGCTCGTCGGCCAGATGAACGCGCGCCGGGCGATGGAGGGCCGATCGTACCTCTCGGCGCCCGAGGGCGCGACGAAGCTGGGGGAGCAGCTCGTCTCACCGCTGGTCACGATCCGAACGGACCCGATGCACTCCGAGGCGCCCGGCCGGCCCTGGGCCGGCGAACAGCTTCCCGCCCGGGCGACGACCTGGTATCGCGAGGGGCGCGTCGAGACCCTCCAGTACGACCGGTACTGGGCCGGACGGCACGGCGTCGATCCGGTGCCCGGCTCCACGAACCTCGTGATGGATGGCGAGGACCGGTCGCTCGAGGAGCTGATCCGCGGGACCAAGCGTGGCGTGCTCGTGACCCGCTTCTGGTACATCCGCACGCTCAATCCCGCGGATCTGACGTTGACGGGCCTCACGCGGGACGGCACGTTCTGGATCGAGGACGGCAGGATATCCCATGCGGTCAACAACTTCCGCTGGAACGAGTCGCCGGTCCGGGTCTTCGCGCGCCTGGAGGCGATGTCGCGGCCCGTGCGGGTGGCCGACGAGGACTGGGTGCTCGATCCCTCGTACGTGCCCGCGATCCGCGCCTCGGCGTTCCGGTTCGCCAGCGTCAGCCAGGCCGTCTGAGGACTCCTCCGGCGCTTGACACCGGCGCGGCGTCCGGCCTACGTTCCGCACTTAAGATCGCGCTTCAGAGAACGTCCTCAAGTTCCGAATCGGAAACTGGTTAGCACACTCTAGCCGAGGCCCCGTCGATGGTGCAGTGGCGCCCGTTCCTCATGATTTCCTGGGCCATCCTGCTGGGGCTCTTCCTGTGGACGGTGCTGCCCGTCCTGTCCCCGCTGATCCTGTTCCTGGTCCTCGCCTACATGTTGTGGCCGCTCTTCGGGAGCGACACGTACAAGCGGCTCATGATTCCGCTGGGGGCACTGACGTTCCTCTGGCTCCTCCACGTCGCCGGAAGTGTCCTGGCTCCGTTCGTCCTCGCCTTCGTCCTGGCGTACATCGCCGATCCGCTCGTCGACTGGTGGACGGAGCGCGGAATCGGACGCACCTGGGGCGCGCTCGGCGTGCTGCTCCTGGCGCTCATGGTGGTGGCCCTCGCCGTGGCTCTGATCGGGCCCCTGGTCGCGGCCCAGGGTGCGCAGTTCCTGACCGACCTTCCCCGCATCATGGAGGAGCTCCGGACCTGGTACAACGCGCAGGTCATGGGCCTGGCGAGCTCCCAGCTCCCGATCATCCGCGACATTCCCTTCGAGCGCGCTCTCGACGTCGAGAGCCGGGACGTGGGTCAATTCCTGCTGGACGAGCTGGAGCGCCTCAATCCCTCGTGGGAAGCGGCGATGGGAGTCGGCCGCGGCCTGCAGACCGGTCTCACGATCCTCGGGTACCTCGTCCTCACGCCGGTCCTGACGTTCTACCTGTTGCGTGATTTTCCCAGCGTCGGACAGGGGATCGCCCAGATCCTGCCGCCCGCTCGCCGCGAGGGCACGCTTTCGTTCCTGCACCGCTACGACGTGCTGCTCGGCGAGTACCTGCGCGGCCAGCTCCTCGTCGCGACCTTCGTCGGGATCGCGACTGCGATCGGATTCTGGATCGTGGGATTCCCGAACGCGATCCTGCTGGGGGTGGTCGCCGGCATCTTTAACATCGTTCCATATCTCGGGCTCATCGTCAGCCTGGTCCCCGCAGCGCTCATCGCGCTCCTCACGCCTCCGCTCTGGCTCTCGGCGCTCAAGGTCGCGGGGGTGTTCTTCGTCGTGCAGTCG
>DASSBK010000009.1:0-5047 GCA_035698825.1 Gemmatimonadota bacterium | reverse complement strand
CGACGTGGCGCGCGCCGTTCTCGCACCGGCGGACGCGCCCGGCGCCCCGCGGCTCGCCGCGACGTACGAAGAGCTCGAGCGCGAAGCCCGTGCCGCGCTCGACGCCGAAGGCGTGCCGTCCGATCGGCGGACGCTCTCGCGAACGCTGGCGATGCGTTACCGCGGCCAGTCCTACGAGATCGACGTTCCGGCCGGTGGTTCCGGGAGCCACGCGGACGCGTTTCATCGGCTCCACCGGGAGACGTACGGACACGCTCGATCCGATGCGCCGGTCGAGATCGTGACCGCGCGGGTCGCGGGAACCGGTTCGAGCAACCCGCCGGCGCTGCCGCTACACGTGCCGGTACCGGGCGAGGGTCCCGCGGCGCGGCGGCTGTGGTTGGACGGCAAGGAGGTCGCGGTGGAGGCATGGGTCTGGGAGTCGCTGCCTCCGGGGCACCGCGGAACGGGACCGGCGCTCGTCCTCGGAGACCACGCCACCGCGCTCGTGCCCCCCTTCTGGCGCTGGGCGGTCGACCGGTTCGGCAACCTGATCCTCGAGTCCGACCGTGCGCGCTGAACGGGGGAGCGGCGGAGGCGGCGCGGATTCCCGCGGGCGAGTGCCGCTCGATCTCGGGGTGTTCCACGCCCTCCTGGTCGCGCTCGTCGAGGAGATGGGGACCGTGCTCCAGCGCACGGCCCTCTCTCCGAACATCGTCGAGCGCAGGGACTACTCCTGCGCCCTCTACGACGGGGAAGGGCGGACGGTGGCGATGGGCGACCACATGCCCGTTCATCTCGGATCGATGCCTCTGTCGGTGCGTGCGGTGCGGGACGCGCTCGCCCTCGGTCCCGGCGACGTGGCGATCGTGAACGACCCCGCTGCCGGCGGCACGCACCTTCCCGACCTGACGCTCGTCTGCGCGGTGTTCCTCGACGGCGACCGAGCGCCGGCGTTCTACCTCGCCAATCGGGCGCATCATTCCGACGTCGGCGGGAGGAGCGGAGGATCGATGGGGCTCTGGACGGATCTCTGGCAGGAAGGAGTGGTCCTCCCTCCGGTGCGTCTCCTGTCGGGAGGCGCGAAGGTGTCCCCCACGTGGCGCCATCTCCTGGCCGGGGTCCGCACGCCCGAAGAGCGCGAGGGGGATCTCGCCGCTCAGCTGGCGAGCCTCGAGACCGGCGAGCGGAGGCTGCGCGCGCTGGTCGCGCGGTACGGGCGCGCGAAGCTCGAGGAGATGGGGAGGGAGCTCATCGCCTACACCGCGCGCGCCGTGGGGGCAGCGCTGGGGGACCTGCCCGCCGGCACGTGGGAGTTCGCCGATCGGCTCGACGGGGACGGAATGGGCGGAGGCCCGATCGAGATCCGCGTGCGGCTGACGATCGAGGGGGAAGCGGCGGCCTTCGATTTCGGCGGGACGTCCGCGCCGGCGCGCGGGCCGCTCAACGCGAACGCGGCGATCGTCAGGAGCGCGGTCCAGTACGTGGTCCGCGCCCTCTGCGCGGACGACCTTCCGGCGAACGACGGCCTCCTCGAGCCCGTGACGATCGAGGTTCCGGCGGACTCGCTCCTCGATCCCGGGCCCGGAAGCGCGGTCTCGGGCGGGAACGTCGAGACGAGCCAGCGGCTGGTCGACGTCGTGCTCGGGGCTCTCGCCCGCGCAGCCCCGGACAGGATCCCCGCGTCCAGTCAGGGGACGATGAACAACCTGGCGCTCTCGGGCGCGCTGGCCGGCGGCGGGCCGTTCACCTACTACGAGACCGTGGCGGGCGGCGCGGGCGGCCACCCCGATCGAGCGGGGGCGTCCGGCATCCATACGCATATGACGAACAGCCTGAACACTCCCGTCGAGGCGCTCGAGCGCGCGCTCCCCGTGCGCGTAGTCTGCTACGGCTATCGCCGCGGGAGCGGCGGCGCCGGGGAGATGCCGGGAGGCGACGGGATCGTGCGCGAGCTGGAGGCGCTGGCGCCGGTCGAAGGGACCTTCCTCGCCGATCGCCGGCAGAACGGGCCGTGGGGGCTCGCCGGGGGCGGGGACGGTCGTCCCGGGCAGGACCGGATCGTGCGGCGGGATGGTGCCGCGGAGCCACTCCCCGCGAAGGGACGCTTCGATCTCGCGCCCGGCGACAGGATCCGCATCGAGACCCCGGGGGGAGGGGGATGGGGCCAGGTCCGATGAGAGCGCCGGTAGTCCTGATCATCGAGCTGGACGGCGTCGAGCGTGCGGCGGGCCTCGATCGGATCCGCCGGGCATTCGAGCCGGAGGGCTCCGTCCGGATCGTCGCCGCCTCGCGCGATCCCTCGCTCGCGATGCCGGCCTTGCTCGCCGGGGCCGCCGACTTCGCGCTCCTCCCGCGCGACTCGCGATGGCTGGAGGAGATCCGGAACGCGGACGCGGAGCGCCGATCGCGAACCATAGCGGCCTCCGCGCCCGAGGGGCACGAGCGGCTGGTGGTCGATGTTCCGGCCGCGGGCCTCGCGTACGAGGAGTACGAACGGCGGATCGTCGCGCACGCGCTCGAGTGCGCCGGATGGAACCGCTCGCGCGCGGCGCGGGAGCTCGGGATCGGCCGGCCGCGGCTCCTCAGGAAGATCGCGCGCTACGGGCTCGAGGAGCCGCCGCGGCACGAAGGCGGTACGGCCCCGTCGTGAGCGAGTCGCCGTAGTCGCTTGCCGGCGTCATGTGCCGGTCCTACCATGCCCGCGATGGGGCGCGGGGAGTTTCGCGAGATCGACCATGCCGCCGATCTCGGGCTGGACCTCCGGGGAGCGGACCCGGGCGCGATCCTCGAGGCCGCGCAGCGCGGTCTCGTCCAGCTCCTCTTCGGAGAGACGCCGCGGGTGGAGCCCGCGGTGGAGCGTGTGGTGAAGCTGGCGGAGGCGGACCATCCGGAGCTCCTCAAGGCGTGGTGCGAGCGCCTGTATCGGCTCCTCGAGGAGGAGTCGTTTCTCCCCCTGGAAACCCATGTGGAAGAATGCGACCCGGCGAGCTTCCGGGCGCGGCTCCGGGGAGCGATCCTGCCGCCCGACGTCCGGAATGCCGCCAGCGAGCTCAAGGCCGTGACCTGGCATCAGCTCGCCTTCGAGCCCGCGCGGCAAGGCGGGTGGCGCGCGCGGGTCATCTTCGACGTCTAGGGGGAAGTGGTGAGCCTCGAGATCCGCAGGGTCGAGCCGTATCTCTGGGAGATCCCGCGCTCGGGGAAGATGCTCGTGCCCGGGCGCGTGTACGCATCGGGCGCGCTCATGGAGGAGATCCGCGGGGACGAGAGCCTCCAGCAGGTCCGGAACGTCGCCGCCCTGCCCGGGATCGTCGGGTGGTCGCTGGCGATGCCCGACATCCATTGGGGGTACGGCTTCCCGATCGGCGGCGTCGCGGCGACCGAGGGTCGGCAAGGCGCGATCTCGCCCGGCGGCGTCGGCTACGACATCAACTGCGGCGTGCGGCTCGCCCGCACGGACCTCACGGCGAAAGCGGTGCGCGACCGGTTGCCGCGCCTCATGGACGAGCTCTTCGCCGCGGTTCCGAGTGGCGTGGGCGCGGAGGGCGCGATCGCGAAGCTCTCCCGTGCCGAGCTCCGCCGCATGCTCGAGCGTGGCGCGGCATGGGCGATCGAGCGCGGATACGGGGACGCCGGTGACCTCGAGCACACCGAGGAGCGAGGGTGCCTCGAGGGCGCGGACCCGTCCGAGCTCAGCGAGCGGGCCCAGGAGCGCGGGCTCACCCAGGTCGGGACGCTGGGTTCGGGGAACCACTTCCTGGAAGTGCAGCGCGTCGCGGAGATCCACGATGACGTGCTGGCGGACGCGTTCGGCCTGTTCGAGGACCAGGTCGTGGTGATGATCCACTCCGGCTCGCGCGGGCTCGGGTACCAGGTCTGCGACGATTTCATCAAGCGCATCAAGCCTCGGCTGAAGGCGTATGGATACGACCTGCCCGACATCCAGCTCGCCGCCGCGCCGCTCGATTCGGCGGAGGGCCGCGCGTACCTCGGGGCGATGCGCTCGGCGGCCAACTACGCCTGGGCGAACCGCCAGGTCATGCTGCACTCGGTGCGGGGGACGTTCGCGCGCGTCCTCGGCGCGGGCCCGCGCCGGATCGGTATGCGCCTCCTGTACGACGTGTGCCACAACATCGCCAAGCTGGAGGAGCACGAGCTCGACGGGCGGCGCGTGCGCGTCTGCGTCCATCGCAAGGGCGCGACGCGCGCGTTTCCACCCGGCCACCCGGACGTCCCCGCGGCGTACCGGGCATCCGGCCAGCCCGTGCTCATCCCGGGAAGCATGGGGACCTACTCGTATGTTTGTGCTGGCCTGGCGGGCGCGATGAAGGGGACGTTCGGTTCGACCTGCCACGGCGCGGGTCGGCGGATGAGCCGCACGCGCGCCAAGCAGGCGTCGCGCGGCCGCGACCTGCTGGGGGAGATGGAGCGCCAGGGAGTGCTCGTCCGCGCGACCGGGATGCGCACGGTGGCCGAGGAGATGCCGCACGCGTACAAGGACGTGGCCGACGTCGTCGAGGTCATGGAGCTGGCCGGCGTCAGCCGCCGCGTCGCGCGGCTCGTGCCGATGGGCGTCGTCAAGGGGTGAGCGGCGAGAGACGCGTTTCCTCCACGGCCGGCGCGTCCCATATTGAGCCGCCGATGACCCACCCCGAGACCCCGGACCAGATCGACCGACTGAGGCGCGAGATCGTCGCCGTCGGGCGCCGGCTCTACGAGCGCAGCCTCGTCGGGGGGAGCGAGGGGAACATCAGCGCGCGGCTCTCCGGCGGGCGGATCCTGGCGACGCCGGCCGGCGCTTCCAAGGGATTCCTGTCCCCCGACGACCTCGTGGTGACCGATCTCGCCGGGCGCTCGCTGGACGGCGGGAAGGCGTCGAGCGAGCTCCGCATGCATCTCAAGATCTACGCGCTGCGCGAAGACGTCGGAGCCGTGGTGCACGCGCATCCCCCGACGGCAACGGGGTTCGCGATCGCCGGCCGCGCGCTCGACGAGTGCGTGGTTCCGGAAGTCATCGCCACGCTCGGGCAGGTCCCGATCGTCCCGTACGGGACGCCTTCCACGGAGG
>DASSBK010000008.1:0-6467 GCA_035698825.1 Gemmatimonadota bacterium | reverse complement strand
CGGTGTAGACGTCGATGCGGCTGAGGCTCGCCTGCGGCCGCGCGTCGTCCATCGCGTAGCCGCCCTCGATCCGCGCGACGAGCGGCTCCATGTCGTAGTCCACGCGTGTGGTCTGCTCGGCGGGTTGCGGCGCGTCGGCGGCCATCGGGTCGGCCTCGTCCTCTGCCGTAGTCTCTCCGCGGGGGGACCCCGCCGCGAGCCTCTCTGCGAGGCGCGGGTCGTCGGGGAACAGCGCGGCCCCGCGCTCCCACGTCGCGCGGGCGTCCTCGGACCGACCGACGCGCAGGTAGAGATCTCCGAGATAGACGTAGGGGCCCGCCATCTCGGGGAAGTCCGCACGCTCTCCCTGTTGCGCGAGCAGGGTTTCGAACTGGACGATCGCGTCGTCGGTCAGCCCCATGAACTCGGGGTTGTGGAAGTAGTTGATGCCCAGCAGGTAGCGGCCCTCCCAGTGGGTCGGGTCGAGCTCCAGCGCCGCCAGCAGGATCTCGCTCGCGCGCGCGGACAGGGCCCCTTGCTCCATGAACGCCGCGAACGGGATGCGGCACTGGAGGAGCAGGCTCGCCTGCCCGACGAGAGGCCCGGGGTCCTGGGGCCGGGCCTTGGCCCAGGCCTCGAATCCGCTCCATGCCTCGTCCGCCGCGGCGGACGCCTCGGGTTGGTTTCCGGCCTCCGCGGCTTCGGCGCAGCGCGCGAGAGATTCGAGTGCGGCGGTCGAGTCGGGCCGCTGGCCGGCCGACTGGGAGATCGCGGGAGCGGCGCCGAGGAGCAGGGCCGCAGCGGCGAGAAGGATCGACGCGCGTGTGTACATGGGGACCTCCGGTCGATTCGAGATCGTGGGATACCGCTTCCACCCGAATCATTAGCACCCTTCGTGCCGCAAATCGCAAGCTATTTTGCCACAACGATTTAAGGTTTAGAATATAACGCAGAACCTGCAGCCCGCGGGCGTCGAGGCAGCCGCCCGGCTGCAGGCCCCGCTATCTTGGGGCCGCCCGGTTGTTCCCCTCACAGAGGAGGTTCCCGAAGGTGGTCGCGTCCCAGACCGCTCCGACGCGAGGGTCCGCCCGCGCCACGCTGGTCGTCATGTTCGGGATCGGGGTGAGCCGGGTGTTCGGCCTGGTCCGCGAGCAGGTCGTTGCCTTCTACTTCGGGCGATCGGCGGCCTACTCGGCGTTCGTGGCCGCGTACAAGGTCCCGAATCTCGTGCGCGTGCTCCTGGGCGAGGGAAACCTCTCCGCCTCCTTCATCCCCGTCCTGGCCGAAGGGATGCGCGCGGGCGACGCGGCCCGGACCGAGCGGCTCGCCCGCGGCGTGCTGGGACTCCTCCTGGCGACCGTGGCCGTTCTGACGCTGGCCGGGATGGCGGCGGCGCCCGCCCTGGCGTGGGTCGTCGCGCCGGGGTTCGACCCCGCGCTGCGCGAGCTGGTCGAGCGGCTGATCGTCATCCTCTTTCCCACGATGGCGTTCATGGTCGTCGGCGCGTGGTGCATGGGCGTGCTCCACGTCCACGGGCGGTTCTTCTGGCCGAACTTCGCGCCCCTGTTCTGGTCGGTCGTCTCGGCCGGCGCGCTGATCGCCCTCGTCGGTCGCGTCGACATGGATCCCGTCTACGTGCTGGCGTGGAGCGTGGTTGCCGGGAGCGCGCTCCAGCTCGCGGTGCAGTTGCCGGCGGTGAAGACCACCCTGGGCACGCTCGCCCCCGGGGGCGGCTGGCGGGAGCCCGCGGTCCGGAAGGTCGTGGCGCTGTTCGGCCCGATGCTCGTGGGCACGGGAGTGGCGCAGCTCTCGACCCTGATCGACGTCCAGATCGCGAGCTTCCTCAGCGACCAGAGTGTGGCCACGCTGGCGTACGCTCAGCGGCTCTACCTCCTGCCCCTGTCGCTCTTCGGCGTGGCGATCGCCCAGGTGGCGCTGCCCACGCTGTCGCACGACGCCGCGCGCTCGGGGGAGCGGATCCTCGCCGAGCTGGGAACGGCATGGCGGCGGATGGCGTTCCTCATGCTGCCGTCGGCGCTCGCGCTCGCGGCGTTCGGCAGGCCGGCCGTCAGCCTCCTGTTCGAGCGTGGGCGATTCGACGCCGACGACTCGACCGCGGTGACGTGGGTCCTCGCCGCCTACGCGATCGGCCTCCTGGCCTACGGCGCCGTCCGACTGTTCGCGACGGCGTTCTACGCCGTCCAGGACACGCGGACGCCGGTGCGGGTCGCCGTGGGCGCGCTGGTCGTCAACGCCGCGCTCGGCATCGGCCTCGCTCTGCTCCTGGGGACTCCCGGCATCGCGCTGGCGACCGCGGTGGCCGCGATCGCGAACGCGACCGCGCTGGGCGCGATCCTGCGCCGACGGCTGGGGCGGGTATTCGCGGGATCGACCGGCCGCGACACGCTCCGCATGGTCGCGGCCGCGCTCGCCGCGGGCGCCGTCGCCACGCTGCCGTATCTGTGGATCCTCGCCCGCTGGCCGGGCTGGGGGCTCCATGAGCGGCTGCCGGCGGCGGCCGGTCTCTACGCGGGGATCGGCGTCGCCTACCTCGTCGTCGCCCGCGTGTTCGGCGTCGACGAGTTGCGCGGGGTTCGGGACCGCCTGGCGAGCCGCGGGTCGGGGAAGCGCTAGCCGGAGGGCGCGGCGCCTTCCGCGTCCGGTCTCATCGGGTTGCCGATGCGCGCGCGCTTCCGGCCCCGCAGCGCCCCGTGGAGTCCCGCGGCCGGCCCCAGCAGGAAGTAGCTCATGCCGGCCCAGAACGGAGACCCCTCTCCGCCGATCGCCGCGATCGAGATCGACAGCACGCCCACGGTCGCGGAGAGCGCGTAATGCTGCCGGCTCGTCAGCGTGTCGAAGCGCTCGAGCTCGTCCAGCCCGAGCGGCTCGCGGCGGCGCCACGCGTGGTCGTACAGGAGCGTCAGCGTGAGGAACATGGCGACGAACCCGCCGCCGTAGATGAGGAGCAGGGAGCGGGCGTCGGCGCGCGTCATGTCCTCGGCCATGCCGGGCCCGAAGCCCAGCAGGCTGTCGATCAGATAGCTGAACATGAACTTGAGCGGGTATACGTAGAACACGACGAGGAACAGGAGGATCGCGTTGAGGACGATCGTTCGGAGGTCCTCCAGTCCGTAGCGGCGGAAGAACGTGTAGTGGGCGTGCCAGACGAGAAGCAAGAGCGCGAAGCAGACACCGAACGCGGGGAAGCCCTGGATCGTCTCGAGGAGTTCCGCGTACGATCGCGGGACCTCGAGGGAGACGACGAGCAGCGTCATGGCGAACGCGAACACCGCGTCGCTGAAGCCCTCGATGCGCGAGACCTCGCCCCCGCGCAACCGGAAATCCCCGGTGCCGAGCTCGCGGTCGATCACGGACTGCCGCAGGACCCGCACGCCGCCAGTATAGCGAGCCCGCCCGGTCTTGCGCAGCGCGTCGCTGGTTTTCCGCCCAAGTCGTGGTAAATTAAGGGGTTATGAACAGGATCAAGGAGCGCACCGCGACCCTGCCCCGCCGGCCGGGCGTGTATCTCTTCCGGGACGCCCGCGGGGGGATCCTGTACGTGGGGAAGGCCCGCGACCTGCGATCCCGTGTGCGGTCCTACCTGCAGCCGGCCGCCGCGCTCCCCGACAAGACGCGGGTGCTCATGAGCCACGTCGAGGACTTCGACTGGATCGTGACCGGCACCGCGGCCGAAGCGCTCCTCCTCGAGTCGAACCTGATCAAGGAGCACGACCCGCGGTTCAACATCGTCCTCAGGGACGACAAGTCCTACCCGTATATCAAGGTCACGCTGAACGAGGACTACCCGCGCGTGTACGTGACGCGCCGCGTTCTGGACGACGGCGCGCGGTACTTCGGGCCGTTCACGCAGGTCAAGCTCCTCAGGCGGAACCTGGCGCTCATCAAGGATCTCTTCCCGGTCCGCTCCTGCCGCTACCGCCTCCTCGACGAGGGGCCGACGCGGCCCTGCCTCGACTACCACATCGACCGCTGCGAGGCGCCGTGCGTGGGGTACGTCTCGAGGGAAGAATACCGCGCGATGATCGACGAGGTCGTGCGCTTCCTCGAAGGCGACACCCGGGCCGCGCGGCGGGCGCTCGAGGAGCGCATGCGCCGCGCGTCGGAGCGTCTCCAGTTCGAGCGGGCGGCCGGCTACAAGCGGCAGATCGATCAGCTGGAGGAGATCCGCGAAGGCCAGCGCGTGTCGAGCCTGGCGGGAGAGGACCGGGACGTCATCGGCCTCGCGCGCGTGGGCGACGACGCGTGCGGATTGATCCTCGAGATCCGCGAGGGCCGGATGCTCGGCAAGGAGCACCATCTCCTGGGGAACGTCGAGGGATCCGAGGATGGGGAGATCCTGTCGCTGTTCCTCACGCGGTATTACCTGCGCGGGGATCGGTTCCCGTCGGAGGTCCTGCTGCCGCTGGACTTCGAGGACCGGCCGCTGGTCGAGGAGCTCGTGCGGGAGCGCGCCGGCCGGGCGGTGCGTCTCTTCGTCCCGGTCCGCGGAGAGAAGGCGCGGCAGATCCAGCTCGCGAACCGGAACGCGAGCCTCCTCCTCGAGGAGCGGCTCCTGCAGGACGAGCGGCGGACGGAGCGCGCGAGCGACGACGTCCTCGCGCTCCAGGCGGAGCTCGGCCTCTCGCGGATCCCGCGCCGTATCGCGTGCGTCGACATCTCCACGATCCAGGGCCGGGACTCCGTCGGATCGGTCGTGACGTTCGAGAACGGCGTGCCGCGAAAGGCCGGGTATCGGAGGTTCCGCATCAAGTACGTGGAAGGGCAGGACGACTTCGCGATGATGGCCGAAGTCACCGAGCGCTACTTCCGCGGCATCCTGGACCACGGCGAAGAGCCCCCGGACCTCCTCGTGATCGACGGAGGCAAGGGGCAGCTGGGCGCGGCGCGGGCGGTCCTCGCCGAGCTGGGCGCGCTGGACGACGTGGACACCCTCGGTCTCGCCAAGCGCGAGGAGGAGATCTACCTCCCGGGTCGCCCCGATCCCCTGTGGCTGCCGCGGCGGTCGCGCGCGCTCCAGCTGATCCAGCACATCCGGAACGAGGCCCACCGCTTCGCGGTTTCGTACCATCGCACGCTGCGGTCGAAGCGCACGATCGCCTCCGAGCTGGACGCAGTGCCGGGGATCGGCCCCAGGCGGCGCGCGGCGCTCCTCCATCACTTCCGGTCGGTCGACAGGATCCGCCGCACTCCCATCGAGGAGATCGCCAAGGTTCCGGGCTTCTCCAGCGCGCTCGCCGAGCGCGTGAAGGCGGCGCTCGGCGCGCCGGAGGACGCGCACCCGGTCGAGAGCGGCACATCGTGACTCCCGCCGAACTGAGCCGGCGCGTGAAGGATGCGGCGCGGGAGCTCGGGTTCGACCTGGTCGGGATCGCGCGCGCCGACGCGGTGGACGAAGCCGACCTGCTCGCGGAATGGCTCTCCCTGGGCCGCCACGGGACGATGGGCTGGATGGAGCGCTGGCGCGACAAGCGAGTGGATCCGCGCCTCCTGGTCGACGGGTGCCGGTCCATCGTCTCGGTGGGCCTCGTCTACTACCGTCCCGATCGCGACGCGCCGCAACCGCCGGGCACTAAGGTCGCCCGCTACGCCTGGGGCGAGGACTACCACCGCGTGCTCAAGGACAAGCTCCACGCGCTCCTCGCGCGCGGCCGTGCGCTCGATCCCGCGTTCGAGGGGCGCGCGTTCACCGATTCGGGACCCGTCATGGAGCGCTGGTGGGCGGAGCGCACGGGCCTCGGCTGGCGCGGCAAGAACACGCTCCTTCTGAACAAGCGCCTGGGCTCGTTCCTTTTCCTCGGCGAGCTCCTCGTGCGGGCGGAGCTGGAGCCCGATGCCGCCGGTATCGACCACTGCGGGACCTGCACGCGCTGCATCGACGCGTGTCCGACGGGCGCGATCGTGGCGCCGCGCGAGCTCGACGCCCGCCGGTGCATCTCGTACTGGACGATCGAGCACCGCGGCGAGCTGCCGGCGGAGGCGGAAGAGTCGGTGGGGGGGTGGCTCTTCGGGTGCGACGTCTGTCAGGACGTCTGCCCCTGGAATCGGGACGCGCCGGAGACGCGCGAGGAGCGGCTCCGCGCTCGTTCGGGCGACTGGCCGCCGGCGCTCGACGATCTTCTGGTCGTGGACGGGGAGGGGTTCGACGCGCGGTTCGGCGAGACGGCGATCGAACGCGCGCGGAGGAGCGGGCTCGCGCGGAACGCCGCGATCGTGGCCGGGAACACCGGGCTCGGCTCCAGGCAGGCGCTCGAGACCGCCGCCGAGGATGCCGATCCCACGGTCGCCGCGACGGCCCGCCGGGCCCTCGCTCGCCGAGAGGAAGTCCGCTCCTTCGGATCGACACGCGCAGGCTCGACCGTCTCTTCCAGAGCGTAGATCCGATCGCCGAGCGGCGACTTGTCGCCGTTGCCGGCGTTGGCCGCGACGTTGAACCGGACGGGATCGGTGGCCGCGCCGGGCGCGGTCCA
>DASSBK010000007.1:0-14979 GCA_035698825.1 Gemmatimonadota bacterium | reverse complement strand
CGATCAAGAATCAGATCGAGAACGAGCACCACGTCGTGATCATCTACCCCACCGGGGCCGGCATGATCACAGCCGAACAGGCCGGGGAGCTTTTCGGGGCCGCCGTCTTCGAAGGAAGGCTGGACCCGGCTATCATTCCGTCGGAGATCGCGAAGATCCGGCGGGCGACGAACATCTACCTAAACGACTACATCCTGCCGGACCTCGAGAACGCCCGGAAGTGCTGGGCGGAGCTGAACGGGACAACCGCACCCGCCCCGACGCCGGCCCCGACGCCGCCCTCCGCCGCCGCGTCGCAGATCGACTGGCCCGCGCCGATGGATTGGATCGCGGTCAAGGGGCAGGTGCGCGGATCGTACGTCGCGGAGTGCGCCGGCAACGCGAACGCGGGCTACCCCGCGGTCAGGAGCGCCGGGACCTATCGCCTGGAGTTTCTCGGGGATGGGAACGTCCGTGGCATCTTCGGCGACGACGCGCGCCAGTACACGGGGCTGGGCGAGATCAAGGCCGACGGGACGGCGTCCGGGGACGCACGCACGGCGGATCCGGAGGTATTCTTCCTGCGCTGGACCACCAGATTCGAGCGTGTCGGAGTCGATCTCCTGATGCCGAGTCACTCGCTCGACCTCATGAGCGCTTCCCGCGGGCCATACTCCATTCTCGTCGACTGCAAGCCCGGGTACATGCGGCAGGAGTAGTAGCCGGCGCCGATCAGGCGCGTCGCGTCTCTTGCCCGGCCGATCCGCGCCGCGGTATGTTGTGATTCGAGGGTCCTATCCCTTCTTCACCGACAAGCCAATAAACCAATTCATCCTCACCCGGGAGAACCCTCGTGGTAGCTGACAAGCTTCCGTCGCTCGTCCGCAGCCCCGCCGCCCTCTGGGTGGCCGGCTTCCTCGCCATGTTCGCGGCGCCGGCCGCCGCGCAGGACCAGGCCCCCGCCGCGCACGGCGGCGAGGTCAACCTCGTATTGCCCGACCTGAATCAGGTCGAGTTTCTCGGGATGGGCGGTGCGACGCTCCTCCTGAGCGGGCTGGTAATCTGCGCGCTGGGACTGCTCTTCGGCCTGGCCATCTACACCCAGCTCAAGAGAATGCCCGTGCACCAGGCGATGCGCGAGATGTCCGACCTGATCTACGAAACGTGCAAGACCTACCTCTTCCAGCAGGGCAAATTCCTCCTCATCCTCTGGGCCTTCATCACGGCCATCATCATCGTCTACTTCGGTGTGCTGGCGCCTACCGGCGAGGTCGACGCCGCCACCGGGGCGATCGAGCGCGGTCTGCCGGTGATCAAGCTTCTGTGGATCGTCTTCTTCAGCCTCCTGGGCATGGCCGGCAGCTACAGCGTGGCCTGGTTCGGCATCCGCATCAACACCTTCGCCAACAGCCGGACCGCATTCGCGAGCCTCCGCGGCAAGCCGTTCCCGTGCTATTCGATCCCGTTGAAGGCGGGCATGAGCATCGGCATGGCGCTGATCAGCATCGAGCTCCTCATCATGCTCGTGATCCTGCTCTTCGTGCCGAGCGATCTCTCCGGACCGTGCTTCATCGGCTTCGCGATCGGTGAGTCCCTCGGCGCAGCAGCGCTTCGGATCGCAGGCGGCATCTTCACGAAGATCGCCGACATCGGGGCCGATTTGATGAAGATCGTCTTCGGCATCAAGGAAGACGACGCGCGCAACCCCGGCGTCATCGCCGACTGCACGGGGGACAACGCGGGCGACTCCGTGGGCCCGAGCGCAGACGGCTTCGAGACCTACGGCGTAACCGGCGTGGCCCTGATCACCTTCATCATCCTCGCCGTCCCCGAAGCCGTCACGCAGGTTCAGTTGCTCGTCTGGATCTTCGTCATGCGCATCGTGATGATCATCGCCAGCGGCTTGTCCTACCTCCTCAACGAGGCCATCGCCAGGAGCCGCTTCGGGAACGCGGACCACTTCGAGTTCGAAGCACCCCTGACGAGCCTGGTCTGGATCACCTCGGTCGTCTCGATCTGCCTCACCTTCGTCACGTCCCATCTCATCATCCCCGATCTCGGGGGCGGCTCGCTGTGGTGGATTCTCTCGTGCATCATCACCTGTGGCACGCTCGCCGGGGCCGTTATCCCCGAGCTCGTCAAGGTGTTCACCTCCACGAAGAGCGCGCACGTGCGCGAGGTCGTGACCGCCTCGAGCCAGGGCGGCGCATCGCTCAACATCCTTTCGGGCTTCGTGGCGGGGAACTTCAGCGCCTACTGGCTGGGCATCGTCATCATCGCCCTCATGGCCATCGGCGCGTTCTTCAGTACGCTCTTCCCGTCGGGTGAGGCGGCTCTCATGATGGCTCCCGCCGTCTTCGCCTTCGGCCTGGTCGCGTTCGGTTTCCTGGGCATGGGTCCGGTCACGATCGCCGTGGATTCCTATGGACCCGTCACGGACAACGCGCAAAGCATCTACGAGCTGTCCATGATCGAGACGCACGAGGGGGATCTGAAGCGCGACTTCGGTTTCACGCCGGACTTCTCGAAGGCCAAGCGCTTCCTCGAGGAGAACGACGGCGCCGGCAACACCTTCAAGGCCACGGCCAAGCCCGTCCTGATCGGCACCGCCGTCGTCGGCGCGACGACCATGATCTTCGCCATCATCGTGGCCCTGACCCAGGGCCTGACGGAGAACATCGACAAGCTCTCGCTCCTGCACCCGCCATTCCTGCTGGGCCTCATCACGGGCGGCGCGATGATCTACTGGTTCACGGGCGCCTCCACGCAGGCCGTCACAAGCGGCGCCTACCGCGCCGTCGAGTTCATCAAGAGCCACATCAAGCTCGAGGGCACGACCAAGGCGAGCGTCGAGGACAGCCGGCGGGTCGTACGCATCTGCACCGAATACGCCCAGAAGGGCATGTTCAACATCTTCCTCGGAGTGTTCTTCGCTACGCTCGCCTTTGCCTTCGTCGAGCCCTTCTTCTTCATCGGCTACCTCATCTCCATCGCCATCTTCGGGCTCTACCAGGCGATCTTCATGGCCAACGCCGGCGGCGCATGGGACAACGCCAAGAAGGTCGTGGAGGTCGATCTACAGATGAAGGGCACGGACCTGCACGAGGCCACCGTCGTCGGTGATACGGTGGGCGACCCCTTCAAGGACACGTCCTCGGTGGCCATGAACCCGGTCATCAAGTTCACCACGCTCTTCGGGCTTCTCGCCGTGGAGCTCGCCGTGAGCCTCGCCGCGGACAAGGGCGTCCTCATCACCTACATCCTCGCCGGCGTCTTCTTCGCCGTGTCCGTCGTCTTCATTCTGCGCTCGTTCTACTCCATGCGCATCGGGCGCCACGCGGAAGAACTCACCTCCACCAGACCCCCGATTTCCACATCGGCCCCCGAGACGCCAACGCCGCACCCCGTAGGCAGCGGGCAGGGAGGCACGGCTCGCTGAGTTCGGAGTGTCGGGGCGGCCTGGCCCTCAGGCCGCCTCCTTCTCCGTCCTGCCTCCGCGCTCTCCGAGGCTGCCCGGCAGCTGGTGGCCTTCCGAGCGCGCCACGTACGTCGCGGCCGTCAGGTCGCCGGTCACGTTGAGCGTCGTGCGGCACATGTCGAGGATCCGATCGACCCCGATGATGATCGCGATCAGGGCCGGGTTCACGCCCACGGTCGCCAGCACCAGGATGATGAACGGGATCGACCCCGAGGGGACCCCTGCCGTGCCGATACCTCCGAGGATCGCCAGATACAGGACCATGAGCTGCTGTCCGAGCGAGAGGTCCACTCCCGCCAGCTGCGCCAGGAAGAGCACCGTCACGCCCTCGTAGAGAGCGGTGCCGTTCTGGTTCGCTGTGGCTCCCACGGTCAACACGAAGCTCGAGATGCCGCGCGGAATGTGCAGGTTCTCCTCGGCCACGCGCAGTGCAGTCGGCAGGGTGGCGTTGGACGACGAGGTCGAGAATGCGGTCAGCATGGCGGTCTTGACGCGGCGGAAGAACTCGCTCGGCTTCATGCGTGACAGCAAGGCCACCGAAGCGGAGTAGACGATTCCCATGTGGATCGCCAGGCCGAGCAGTACCGTCACCACGAACCAGATCAGGGTCATGAGGACGTCGAGGCCGAATCGCGCAGTGTTCGTGAAGAGCAGGCATGCGACCGCGAACGGGGCGGTCCACATGACCAGGTCGATGACCTTCGCCGACAGGGCGTAGAGGCCCTCCATGAACGCGATGAAGGTCGCGGTGACGGATGAGGAGACGAGAGTCGCGGCTACGCCAAGAATCAGGGCGAAGAACATCAGATGCAGCATGTTGGGCAATTCGGAGGCCAGCGAGGCGACGGGATTGCTGGGGACGATCGTCTCCACGACCTGCATGAGGACGGCTCTGTCCTCCCCGCGACTGGCTTCGGCGGCGAGCACGCGCTCGGAGGCCTCGCCGCCGTACCGCGCTTCGAGCTCGGCAGCCGTCTCGGCCGGGATCCGCTCGCCGGGGCGGATCGCGTTGGCGAGACCGAGGCCGATCAGCACCGAGATCGTGGAGAACACGAGCGTGTAGGCGAGCGTCTTGAGCCCCACCCTCCCCAGGCGTCCGATCTCGCCCAGGCCCGCCACGCCGACCACCAGGGACGAGAACACGAGCGGGACGACGATCATGAGCAGGAGCCGCAGGAACAGCGACCCGATGGGCTCGCTCACCTCCTTGACCAGCCATTCGACGCGCGGATCCCCCTGGCCCAGCGCCGCGTTCGCGATCAACCCCGCCACGGCGCCGATCGCCAGCCCGAGAAGGATCCGGGTATGGAGCGGCATCCCGCGCGGCCGGTCGGGCGTGGTGTCGTCCAGGTCGGTGGTCAGCTCGCGCTCGAACGCGTCCCTGTCACGGCGATCCGTCATCGTGGGCTGTCCTCTGAATGGAGTTGGGGGTACAGAGCTAGTGGTCGGAAGGCAGAGATCGAACGGAGGGGCGAAACTACATCAGATCGCGCCTTGGCGCAGATCCGGCTCAGTTGTCTTCGCGGTCCAGGCTCACGAGGGCCGAGCCCTCGACATCATAGCGGACCGACACGTGCCACGGGCGGCAGCACACGGGGCAGTCCTCTTCGTATTCCTGATCCGGCCCGCTACCGGGGTCCAGCGTGATGCCCGTCTTCTCCGTGCACCACGGGCATCGAACCTCCGCTTCCGTATCGGCGGTTCCGTAGATCGAAGCCAGCCAGTCTTCCGTATAGGGGCCTTTCACGATGCATCCCCCTTGATGAGATCCCTATGTCAGCCTATCGTATCGCCACTCCCCATCCTACCCGATCCATGCCGTCTTGTATACCCGTCCCGCACCGCAGCGCCGTTTTCGGAGGAGGCTTCCGATACGATCCGAGACTCATCGACCTAGGCGCGTGCTCGTGACGGGGGGAGCCGGGTTCATCGGATCGCACGTCGCAGACCGATACCTGGCGGAAGGCTGCGCGGTCACGGTGCTGGACGACCTGTCGAGCGGCCGCCGGGACAGGGTGCCGCGCGCGGCGGACTTCGTCGAGATGGGACTCGACGACCCGCGCCTCGGAGAAGTCTTCGCGAGCGGGCGTTTCGACACGGTCAACCACCACGCCGCGCAGGCCGACGTGCGCGTCTCGGTGGACGACCCGCTGCGGGACGCGCGCTCGAACGTGACCGGGCTCCTCAACCTGCTCGAATGCGTCCGCGGCCACGGACCGATGCGGGTCGTCTTCGTTTCGTCGGGAGGGGTCGTCTACGGCGAGCCGAAGCGGATCCCCACCCCCGAGGGGCATGCCAAACTGCCGCTCTCTCCGTACGGCGTCGGCAAGCTCGCGGGCGAGCTCTATCTGGCCTACTACGCGGGCGTTCACGGCCTCGAGTACGCGGCGCTTCGCTACTCGAACGTCTACGGACCGCGACAGGATCCTCACGGGGAAGCCGGCGTGGTGGCGATCTTCGGGCTTCGGATCCTGTCCGGGGAACCGATCACGATCTTCGGCGACGGAGAGCAGCAGCGAGACTACGTGTATGTTGGTGACGTAGTGGAGGCGAACTGGCGCGCGTCGACGAATCCGCTGCGCCGCACGGGCGATCTGGACGCGCGGGCGTGGAACATCGGCACGGGGCGGGGTACGAGCGTGAATGAGCTAGCCGATTTGTTGATGGAGGCCGCGGGCCGGAGCGTCGAGCGGCGGCACGCTGCGGAGAGAGAAGGGGAACTCAGGGTCAGCGTCCTCGATTGCACCCGTGCGGCCCGTGAGCTGGGCTGGCACGCCGAAACCGCTCTCGAAGCGGGACTCGCCCGAACCATGGAGCATCTCAGAGAGGAGAAGCGATGATCGCATTGCTCCTGCAAGGGGAGCCCGGTGGCCTAGTCGCCGATCCGTCGGTCTGGAACATGATTCGGTACGGCAGTCTGTTCGGCAAAGCGGTCCTCGTGATCCTGCTCGTCTTCTCCCTCGTATCATGGGCCATCATTCTGCAGAAGCTGATCGTCTTCCGGAGGCTGCGGGGCAAGCGGCGGCGCTTCTTCGAGATCTTCGAACGCCGCTCGAGCCTGGCCGAAGCGTATCAGGGCGCGCTGGCGATCGCCGAGAACCCCTTGACCGAGGTCTTCAAGGCCGGAATCCGGGAGCTCAAGTACCTGAGCCAGCGTCCGGGACCGGAAGAGCACGTTGGTGGCTCGCTGGAATTCGCCGGCAGCGGATCGGTCGCCCCGCCGCCACTGAAGCCTACCGTGTTCACCATCCTCGAGAAGGAATCGATCCACATGGCGCTGGAGCGTGAGGCGGGCCAGCAGGTGGAGAAGCTGGAACGCGGACTTCCGTTCCTGGCCACGACGGGGAACGTGGCGCCGTTCCTCGGATTGCTGGGAACCGTGTGGGGAGTGATGGACGCGTTCTTGAACATCGGCCTGCGGGGCACGGGCAACCTGACTTTCGTGGCCCCCGGTATCGCCGAGGCTCTCGTCACGACGATCGGCGGACTTGCGGTCGCGATCCCCGCGGTCATCGCGTACAACTGGTATCTGACGCAAATCCGGGAGGTCGACGACGAGCTGGGGCACTTCTCGTCCGAGCTCATCAACCTGATCATCCGCGAACGCAGGGCGTGAGCCATGGCGCGCAGAGGGAGACGGGAACAGAGATTCATGTCGGACATCAACGTCACCTCGCTGGTCGACGTGATGATCGTGCTCCTGATCATGTTCATGATCACCGCGCCCATGAGCCAGAGCGGCATGGACGTGCGCGTTCCGCAGACGGAAGGGGCGCCGTTGTCAGCGGACGAGGCGATCGTGGTCTCGATGGACGACGAGGGCCGTGTGTACATCGACCGCACGGAGGTGCGGCCGGAGGCGCTGGGCCAGGCGCTCACGCAGGTCCGTACGAGCCGCGGGACAAGCCGCGTGTACGTGCGCGCCGACGAGGCGAACCCGTACGGGCGCGTCATGGGGATGATGAGCCAGCTGCGGGAGGCCGGCTTCGAGGACGTGGGTCTCGTCACCGAGCCCCCTCCGGGAGGGGAGAGGTAACGATTCGATGGGCCGGCCCCTGATCGCATCGGCAGGCCTCCACCTGATCGTCGCGCTCGTGCCGAGCCTGATGGCGCTGCGCGGATCCTCCCGTCCGCCGATGCCGCCGGTCTACCAGGTCAGCCTCGTCAGCGGGGCGACGATCGCGCCCCAGGCGCGGAGGCCGGAACCGCGACCCGAGGAATCGGTAGAAGAGGAAGCGCCGCCCGAGCCCGAGGCGAAGGAGAAGATCCCCGACCCCGAGAGCGAGCCCCAGCGGGAGAGCGGACGCCCGGGTCCCGAGACGCCCGACCCCGGCCCCGACACGGGCCGCGAGACGGGCGCCAACATGCCGCTGACGCTGGAGGGCCGGCCGTTCCGGTTCCCGTGGTACCTCGAGCAGCTCGTCAACAAGATCGAGCGCAACTGGCGGCCGACCTCGAACACGCTGCGGACGACCGTGTACTTCCGGATCGCGCGCAACGGGAGGATCAGCGACATCGAGATCTCGGAGGACAGCGGGAATTTCCTGTTCGATCAGGCGGCGCAACGCGCGGTCGAGGCGAGCGCCCCGATGCCGCCGCTTCCCGAGGAGTACGACGGGGACTACCTGGGAGTGTACTTCGTGTTCGACACGAGCGTCCGGATCGGCGGATGATGCGCCTCGGCGCGGTCGCCCTGCCCGTGCTGTTGCTCGCCCTGGCCTCTCCGGCGCGGGCTCAGCAGGAGGTCACGCTCGGGATCCGCGGGTACGTGGACGAGAAGGTCAACGTCGCGATCGACGAGATGGCGCCCGCCAGCCCCGCCGCCCAGACGGTGGCCGAGGTGCTGGCCTTCGACCTCGACTATTCGCTCCGCTTCAACGTGCTGGAGGGCCAGCCGGGCGTCGTCCGGGCCTCGGGGCCGGGGCCCGACTACGAGTCGTGGGCGATCTTCGGCACCCAGTACCTGGTGACCGGCACGGTGTCCCCGACCGGAGCCGGATACTCCGCTCAGATCGACATCCATCACATCCCGTTCCAGCGCTCGATCAGCCAGCGGACCTACGCGCTCCCCGATCCCGGGTCGGCCGGCTTCCGGATGGCGATCCACGATATCTCGAACGCGATCATCCGCGAGCTGACGGGCGAGGAAGGGATCGCCGACACGCGGATCGGCTTCGCCAGCCGGCGGCGCGGCGACAAGGAGATCTACGCCATCGACTACGACGGCCAGAACACCTACCGGGTGACCTCGCTCGACACGATCTCCATGACGCCGGACTGGAGCCGGGACGGAGCGCGGATCTGCTTCACGACCTTCGTCTCCGGAGACCCCGACCTGTATTGCGCGCCGGCCGGCGGCGGACGCGCCCAGCCGATCAGCACGAACCCGGGCCTCGACATGGCGCCGTCGATCTCACCGGACGGGCGGCGTCTGGCCCTCACCCTGACCAAGGACGGCAACGCCGAGATCTACGTGCTGGACGTCGGGGGGCGAAGCCTCCGCCGGCTGACCTACAACCTTGGCATCGACACGGCACCCAGCTGGTCGCCCAACGGCAGGCAGATCGTGTTCGAGTCCGATCGCGGCGGCGTGGCGCAGATCTTCGCCATGGACGCCGAGGGCGCGAACGTCCGGCAGCTGTCCTTCGGCGGCGAGGCGCACAGCCCGGCGTGGTCGCCCCAGGGAGACCGGATCGCGTATGTCGAGCGGATGGGCGGGAGGTTCCAGATCGTGACGATTCCCGCCGATGGGGGAGGCGGAACGGTGCTCACGTCGACGGGGGACAACGAGGACCCGTCCTGGTCGCCGGACGGCCTCCACATCGCGTTCTCCTCGACGCGGGGCGGCGGATCGGACATCTACACCATGGACTGGGACGGAGGGAACATCCGCCAGGTCACGCGGGGTGGCGGATACGTGAGCCCGACTTGGTCACCCAAGCTCGGGTCCCGGTAGGGCTCCGGAAACTGAGCCCCGGTTTTCGCGCTGTCTCCGCCGGCGCGAGCGACTATCTTGTCACGAGTCGCCATTCGGATCAAACCGACCACAACCTGCGACGTCAGCCCCAGGAGGGCCCATGCTCGGCAGAAGGCTCACGCTCCTCACGGTCACGGCTCTCGCCCTCGGCCTAGCGGTCGGCTGTTCCCGCAAGCAGCCCCCCGCCACCGACGACAGGCCGCGCGCCGAGCCGCCTCCCGCCACCGACACCCCTGCGGACGCGGACGCCGCGCGCCGGGCCGAGGAAGAGGCGCGACTCGCCCGTGAGGCCGCCTACGGCTCGATCCAGGACATGATCTTCTTCGACTTCGACCGCTCCGAGCTGCGGGAGGACGCGCGCCAGACGCTGCAGGCCAAGGCCGAGGCGTTGCGCCAGTTCCCGGACATCCGGATTCGGATCGAAGGGCACGCGGACGAGCGGGGCACGGTCGAATACAACCTCGCCCTGGGCGAGCGGCGGGCGGATGCGGCCCGTGCGTACCTGATCGACCTCGGGATCGACTCCGACCGCATGACGACGATCAGCTACGGGGAGGAGCGACCCGCCGTCGACGGCCACAACGAGGCGGCCTGGTCCCAGAATCGGCGCGACGAGTTCGTGATCATCGGGGGCTAGTGTCGCGTTCGCGGAACGGAGGTCGCGTGAGGCGCGGCGCCGCCATGGCGGCGGCAGCCGCGCTCGCGCTCGGAGCGTGCGCCACGCGCGGGGACATCGACTCGCTCATGGTCGAGCACCAGCGCGTGCTCGAGCGCCAGGACGATCTCCAGGCGCAGCTGGACGCCGCGCAGCAGTCGCTCGCCCGTCTGGAGCAGCTCCTGACCCAGATCCGCGCGGACTTCAAGGCCGATCTGGGTGCGGTCGTCTCCCAGATGAACGCGGTGGAGAGCGCGCTGCGGGGGACGGAGTCGAGGATCGAGCAGCTGCGACGCTACACCCCGGCCGCTCCCGCGCCGGTGCCCGCCGACACCAGCCAGGCCGCGGCCGGCGCCGTCGACCCGATCGCGCTCTACAACGCCGCGATCACCGACTACCAGCAGGGCCGGCTCGAGCTCGCGCGGCAGGGCTTCACGGAGTACCTGCGGCGGTTTCCCGACGGACTGAGCGCCAGCGACGCCCGCTACTGGCTGGGGATCACGTGGTTCGACGAGGGGCGCTGGGACTCGGCGATCGCGGAGCTCCGCGAGGTGCCGACCCGCTGGCCGGAGAGCTCCAAGGCGCCGCTGGCGCTGCGCAAGATCGGCGACGCGTACCGGGCGCAGGGCGACGACGAGCGCGCGCGGGCCGCATACCAGCAGCTGGTGCAGCAGTACCCCAACTCGGGGGAGGCGGACGCCGCGAGACGCCAGCTGGGCGACTAGCGCGTCGTGCGCTGTCCCTTCTGTGGAGCCGACGAAGACCGCGTGGTGGACACGCGATCCAGTCAGGAGGGACACGCGGTTCGCCGGCGCCGCGAGTGCGAGGCGTGCGGCAAGCGATTCACCACCTACGAGTCGGTGGAGCTCTTCCCGCGGCAGGTCGTCAAGCGCGACGGCCGCCGCGAGCCCTACGACCGCCAGAAGCTGCTCCTCGGGATCGTCACCGCCTGCACCAAGCGCCCGGTCAACATCGACACCATCGAAGCCGCGGTCGACCGGATCGAGCAGCGCCTCGAGGAATCGGGTCGCGTGGAGGTCGAGAGCAGCTGGCTCGGCGAGCAGGTGATGACCGAGCTGCAGGCGGTGGACGAGGTGGCCTACGTACGGTTCGCGTCCGTGTACCGGCAGTTCAAGGACGTGACCGAGTTCATGGAAGAGCTGCGCGGTCTCCGCGAGCCGGGTGAGGAGTAGCCCGCCAGACCCATGCCGATCGTACCGCGCCCGCATCCCGAAGCCACCATGTCGTTCATCGAGCACCTCGAGGAGCTGCGCCGCAGGATCCTGTGGAGCCTAGGCGCGCTGGTCCTGGGTGCGTGCGTCGGATTCTGGGTTACCACGCAGTTCGACGTCATCGGGTTCCTGACGCGTCCGGTGCGCCCGCTCCTAGAGAGCGGCCGGCTCACGTATCTGCATCCCACCGAGCCGTTCATGGTCACGATCAAGGTGGGGATCTTCGTCGGATTGGTGATCGCCCTGCCGATCGTGTTCTATCACTTCTGGCGCTTCGTGGCCCCGGGACTGATGGAGAACGAGAAGCGGATCTTCGTTCCCGCGCTGCTCTCGAGCGTGCTGCTCTTCGTGGGAGGCGCGGCGCTGGCGTTCTTCGTGGTCATGCCCTTCGGCCTCAAGTTCTTCCTCGGGTTCGCCACCGAATCGCTGCAGCCCATGATCACGATCAGCGACTACTTCTCGTTCGCCATGCAGGTCACGCTGATGTTCGGTCTCGTGTTCGAGACCCCGCTCGTCATCCTGGTGCTCGTGTGGCTGGGGATCCTGCCCACGCGGCTCCTGCGGAAATACCGGCGTCACGCGATCGCGATCATGGCGGTCATCAGCGCGGTCATGACTCCGGCGGATGTGGTGAGCATGCTGCTCATGCTGGTGCCGCTCTACCTGCTGTTCGAGATCAGCGTCATCCTGGGGATGGCGGTCGAAAAGCGCCGCGAGCGCGGCGCGAAGCCGGTGGGCGAGGCACTGGGTGGAGGCGCCGATGCGTAGGCGCCGCGGCGCGCTGCTGGCGGCCGCGCTGACGGGCGTGGCGATGTTTGCGCTCGCCGGCTCGGCGCGCGCGCAGGAGGGCCAGCCGCCCGACAGCGCGGCGCAGCAGCTGCCCCCGGGCATCCTCACCCCCGAACAGCTCGAGGAGCTCCGGGAGCGCGCGCGGGCGGAGGAGGAACGTCGCCGGGGAGGGATCGAGGCGGCGCCGCCGACGGCGGACGCGGCCGGAGAGGAAGCCGCGGCGGGGCGGGAGCTCCCCACGGAGGAGCGCGACGAGGTCCCGCGGGAGGCCGCCGCGCCCGGCGACACGCTGACCGGCGAGGTCCCGCCGCCGGACGAGCTCTATGAGCGCCTTCTCGAAGGAGCCGACACGACCTCCGTTGCGGTCGAGGGGGCTCCCATCCGCTATCAGGGAACGCGGCTCGTCTTCTACCCCGAGGGCGAGGTCATCGTCCTCGAAGGAGAGGCGCAGGCCGAGCAGGGCGGCACCACGCTCGAGGCCGAGCGGATCCTGTTCCGCAGCGCCGAGGGCGTGGTCGAGGCGTTCCGCGACGCCTCGGTCGCGCGCGGGCCGTCGAAGCTCGTAGCAGACTCGTTGTTCTACGATCGCGAGAGCGGCTCAGTGGCCACCTTCGGGGCCTCGGTCCTGACGGAGGGCCAGTCCGAGACGCGCGGCGTCGACCTCATGTACGACCTCGAGCGCAAGAGCGGCCGGCTGGGAGGCGGCACCACCCAGTACGCGCCGTGGATCCTCCACGGCACGGACATGAGCAAGATCGGCGAGTCGACGTACCTGGTCGAGCACGGCAACTTCACCACCTGCAACCTTCCCCAGCCGCACTACAAGTTCGCGTCGGGCGAGATCAAGATGCGACAGGAGGACGTCATCGTGGCCTCGCCCGTCGTCCTCTATTTCTCCGACGTCCCGGTCTTCTTCCTGCCTTGGTACGTCGAGCCGGTGACGCGCGGCCGTCACTCCGGGTTCCTGCGGCCGCGGATCGGTCTCAACACCATCATCTTCGGCAGCGGGCAGGAGCGGAACGTCCAGGACCTGGGGTACTACTACACGTTCGGCGACTATGGCGACGCGCGCGTCTCGGCGGACTGGTACTCCGAGTCCCGCACCGTGGTCCGATTCGACACCCGGTACGCCCTCCGCCACTCGTTCACCGGCGACTTCCACGCCGAGCAGGTGTGGAACCGTCTCGACGACTCGTCGTCGCGCCTCATCCGCTTCGCCCACGACCACACGATCAGCCCCGAGACGCGCGCCAGCGTTGACGTCAACTGGTCGAACAGCCGCTCGTTCCTGCGCCGGAACTCGTTCGACCCGGAGGAGATCCTGCAGCGCGCGTTCCGCTCGGCCGCGAGCTACAGCACGCGCTTCGACTGGGGCTCGTTCGTGGCCGGAGCGGACGCCGACTTCCGCCTCGACGCCAACCGCACCGACTACCGCCTCCCCGATCTGCGGCTCTCGATCAACCAGCGACCACTGTGGGGCCGGCGGCCGGTGGGAGTGGGCGACCCCGCCGACCGCCCCTGGTTCCAGAACCTCCAGTACAGCGCCAGCGCGTCGCTGATCGGACGCCTGTCGCGGTCGGCGGTCGATTCGCTCGGCAATCCGGTTACCAACATCCCCACCGACTCACTGGGGAACGTGCTCGAGCTCGATCGCGAGACGATCGCGAACGAACAGGAGGCGCGAATGCAGTTCACGCTCAACGGGCCGCTGGACCTGTTCGGCGCCATCAAGGCCAACCCTTCGGTGTCGTATTCCGCCCAGGTCGATCACGACCGCCTGGCGGACGAGGGGCCGACGAGCGGGACCGGCCGGCTGAATGCGGGACTCAACATGAGCAGCCGGTTCTTCCGCATCTTCGACGATCCGCCCGGACCGGCCCTCGGGTTGCGACACACGGTCGCGCCTTCGGTGGGGATCAACTATTCGCCGAAGCCGAACTTCTGGGGGACCGAGCCCGAGGACGTGCGGGCCGGCGACGAGCAGCTGACGGCGAGCTTCAGCCTGAACCAGGACTTCGACGTCAAGGTCCCGGTCGGCGACGAGCGCGAGGAGCGACGCGCCGAGGACGTCGCGGAAGGGGAGGAGCTCGCCGAGGACGAGGCGCCGGCCGAGGACGAGGCGCCGGAGGAGGAGGTCGAGGAGGGAAGCGAGGAGCAGGCGACCCGCACGATCAACCTCCTCAGCGTGACGAACACGATGTCGTTCGACATCCGCCGCCAGCTGGAGGAGGACGAGCTCGGCTTCGGCAATCTCAACACGCGGATCTCGACCGGGATCGGCGAGAGCTTCAACATCTCGCTGTCGATGGACCACGAGCTCGTGAAGCAGGGCCAGGCGCGGCAGCTCTTCGTCCCGTTCATGAGCGGGCTCAACGTCGATTTCTCGATCCGCCAGGGCCGCGCCACACCCGTCCGGCGGGAGCGCGAAGACAGCGCCGAGCTGGACGCGCGCGCGGGGCGGGGCTCCGAGGAGAGCCTCCAGGAGGCGCGCGAGAGCCTGGCCGACGCCGGGGGTGATCCCGGCGAGGGATTCGGACCCTGGTCGCTGAGCCTCACCCATTCCTGGACCCGCTCCCGGGACGGCCAGAACAATCGCCAGAGCCTGGGGATCGGAGCGCAGCTCCTGCCGAGCGCCCACTGGAGCCTCAACTACCGGACGACCTACGACATCACGACGAACGAGCTCCAGGGGCAGACGCTGAACCTCGTCCGCGACCTTCACGACTGGCAGGCCACGCTGGGGATAAACTTCTTCCCGTCCGAGCCGCAGGACCGGGTGCTCGTGTCGTTCGCCGTGTTCCTGCGGGACGTCCCCGACCTGCAGATCCCCTACCGGGTGCGGCGTGAGTGACCGGCGCGCGGTGAGCGG
>DASSBK010000006.1:0-2905 GCA_035698825.1 Gemmatimonadota bacterium | reverse complement strand
CGAGCCGGTGTCGACGGTCCTGGGGCGCTATCTGGCGGGGCGCCGTCACCGCCTCTGAAGAATCGCGCAAGTCGTTGCACCGCACCCTAGACAGGCCATCCTGACCGATGGGCTTCCTGCACCCGCTCGCGCTCCTGGCTCTGCCGCTCTCGCTCCTCCCCCTGTGGCTCGAGTGGCGGGGTCTCCGAACCGGCCCGCCGATCCGCTTTTCGTCCGTCTATCTGCTCGAGCGGGCGCGACGGACCCACGTCCCCCGCCTCCCCACGCGCTCCCGCTGGGTCGCGCTCCTGCGGGCGCTCGCGATCCTGCTCCTCGTCACGGCGGCGGCGCGGCCGCTGGGCTGCGGCTCCGGGGACCCCGCCTCCCACCGACCTACCCGCGCGATCGTGGCCGTCGACGTCTCGGGGAGCGCCGGCCAGATCGCGGACGGCGTCCCGGCATGGAGCCGGATCCGGGCCGCCGCCGACTCCCTGCTGGCGGCCGCGTCGCCCGAGGACCGCGTCGCGCTGTCGGCCGTGGCCGACGGGATCGTCGGATGGTGGGAGGCGCCGGCCCCCGTCCTACGGGCGCGACTCGCCGAGCTCGCCCCGGGAGACCGGCCGAGCGACTGGCCGCGCGCCCTGGCGGCTCTGGATTCCCGGATCGACGAAGATACGGAGGCGTACCTTCTGACCGACGGGTCGGCTGGCGCCGTCCCTCCCGCTGCCGCTCCCGGGGCCGATAGGACCGGCTACAGGGTCGTGATCGTGCGGGGAGCGGCGGCGACCGGGAACCGGGGACTCGTATCCGCGGAGTGGATCGGCGCGGAGGAAGTCTCGCTCGCCGGCAGGGCCTGGGGCGACGCCCCGATCGCCGCCGAGGCCGGCCGGGGAGAAAGCGCCGGCGGGGGCGATGTGCAGCCCCTCGCCCTGGACGGGACCGCGGGGACCTCCGCCTGGGAGGTAGCCGACTCGGCGACGTTCGGGTTCCGCGAGCCCGATGCCCTCCCCGCGGATGACCGCCTCTACGTCGCGCGCGGCGCCGGCGTCATCCAGTACGAGATCGTACGATGGGTCCCGGGAGACGAGCCGCCCGAGTCCGGGCCGCTGTTCTGGGAGGCCGCGCTCGAGGCGCTGCCGGGGACGGCGGAGGTGGGCCGGGCCGGCTCGCTGAGCGCGCTCGCCGCCCGGGCCCCCGAGCTCGCTCTCCTGCCGATCCGCTCCTACGCGCCCGGTGAGGCGGCGATCCTGGAGGGCCTGGCCGCCGCGGGAACGCGGCTCCTGTTCAGCCCGGCGTGCGGGACCTCGGCCTGCGTGCCGGCGCCGGGCTGGCTCCCCGGCGCGTCGATCGCCGCGCCCGACCTCCGGCTCGAGCAGCGCGACGCGGCCTCTTCCCAGACCGGCCGCCCGGCCGGATCGCGCGCGGTCCGGGTTCCCGAGCCCCTCCTCGACCGCGCCCCGATCCGCGGCGGGCTGGTTTCCGGCTCGACCCCCGTCCCGGAGTGGACCTGGGACCTCGCCACCGGCAGCCCGGCCCTCTGGGTTCGCGGCATGGTCGCCGTGTGGCTCGTTCCCCTGGGTCCCCCGTACACGAACCTCGCGACGACGCCGGTCTTCCCGCTCGTCGCCGGCACCGCGCTGGCGAGCTGGGACCCGCGCTGGGCGTCGGGCGGGTCGGGCTCGCGGGTCGGCGAGCGGATCCGGGGGCTCCCCGCCGGCGCGAGCGTCACGGGCCCGCTCCATGCCGGCGCCGACGCCGGCACGTGGGAGGTTCCCGCGGAGGGAGAGGCGCCGGCGCTCGAGCGGGCCGGCATCTATCGGGTGCGCGACCCGGCCGGAGGAACGATCTTCGTGGCCGTCAACGGGGACCCCGGCGAGGGGGACCTGAGGCGCGTGCCGACCGCCACCTGGGAGGCTGCGTGGGGAGCGACCGTGGCGCCGGACGCTTGGCGCGCGGCCCTGTTCCCGCGTCGCCGCGGGCCCGAGCTGTGGCCGTGGGCGCTCGTGCTCGCGGTTCTCGCGCTCGCGGGGGAGGCGGCGGTCCGCCGCGTCCGACTGGGCGACTAGCGTTCTTCGGCAGCGCCCGTCCTTACAAACAGGTCTGTAGAGGCATCCTTGATCGTCGATGAGATCGGCCAGCGCTTTCGCGCCTCTCCCGCGTTCCGCGCGGTCCGTCGCGGCCTTCAGGGAGAGCCGGGGCCGGCGCGCGCGGTGCGGGCGACCAACCTGGCGGGCTCGAGCAAGGCCGTTCTGGCCGGCGCGCTCGCCGAGGACCTCGGCGTCCCGCTCCTCGTACTCGCGCCGACCGCGGAGCGCGGGGAGGCGTGGCTCGCGGATCTCGAGTCGATCCTCGGGGAAGGGGCGGTCGGGTGGTATCCGCAGTGGGAGATCCTGCCCTACGAGCCGCGCGCGCCGCAGAAGGAGATCGAGGGGCAGCGGCTCGAGTTCCTCGCCGACCTGCTCGAGGGCAGCGTCCGGGTGGGCGTCACGACCGCGCGCGCGGCGCTCCAGAAGATCCTACCGCCGTCCGCGCTGGCGGACCGGCTGCTGCGGGTGTCGGCGGGTGACAGGGCAGACCTCGACGACATGGCGCGAAGGCTCGTGCGGATGGGGTTCGAGCGCGAGGCGATGGTCGCCGAGGTGGGCACGTTCTCGATCCGCGGCGGCATCGTCGACGTGTTCGGCTATCGCTACGAGGACCCCGTGCGGCTCGAGCTGGTCGGCGACCGGGTGGAGTCGATCCGGTCCTTCGACCTGGCGACCCAGCGCTCGCTGGCGCCGCTCGATCGCGTCGAGATCCTCCCCGCGCGCGAGCGGCCCGGCGACCTCGTGGCGGGCGGGGGGGCGGAGCGCGATGGGGAAGCGACGGCGGAAGACGAGCCTGGCGGAGCCGCCGGGCTGACGGCGCTGGCCGACTGGCTGCACCC
>DASSBK010000005.1:0-7208 GCA_035698825.1 Gemmatimonadota bacterium | reverse complement strand
TCTGTTGTTGGAGTCCAGATCGTGAAGAAGTGGAGAGACAAACCCCGTCTATTGGAAAGTCCAAACTCGTGAGAGTCCAGATCGAGGAGCAGTCCCATTGGGTGGGATGGGCGCCTTCGGCGTCATCCCTTCGCTCGCCGCGGGGCGTTCCGGTCATCCCCGTCTCCACGGCTGGCCTTCGGCCCGCTTGATCGCCGATCGACGAGATCCGGCGAGCGAGCTCGCCTTCTCTCGTACGATCGGCGATCGCGCCTCTTCGAGGCGCTTCGTGGAGACGGGGATGGCGGAGGGGGTGGGATTCGAACCCACGATACGCTGTTAACGTATACCGGTTTTCGAGACCGGCGCCTTCAACCACTCGGCCACCCCTCCAGGGAAGGGGCATGAATATCGTTCCGGAGGGGCGGTGATTCAACCGCGGCGGGCGCGGAAGAAGTCCTTGAGGAGGGCCCCGCAATCGGCGGCGAGGATGCCGCCGACGATCTCCACGCGATGGTTGAGGCGTGGATCGGTCGGAATGCTGGCCAGGCTCCCGCTCATGCCGGCCTTGGGATCGGCCGCGCCGTAGACGAGCCTGTCGATCCGCGCGAGGACGCAGGCCCCGGAGCACATCGCGCACGGCTCGAGCGTCACGTACAGGGACACGCCGATCAGCCGCCACGACCCGAGCTCCGCCGCGGCCTCGCGAAGGGCGATCATCTCCGCGTGCGCGGTCGGATCCTGGAGCGTCACGGTCCGATTGCGACCGCGACCGACGATCGCGCCGTCCCGCACGGCAACGGCCCCCACCGGAACCTCGCCGGCGTCGAGCGCCGCTCGCGCCTCCTCGAGCGCGGCCTCCATCCATGGCCCGTGCGCGGCGACCATCAGCCCAGCGTGACGCGGATGCGGTGCTGGCGGCCGTCGTCGACGAGCAGGATGCGCGCCCCTCTGCCGGGCTCGATCGCGGCTTCGTTGTCGTCCGGCGGAACGGACGCGTCGGCGCCCAGCGCGCGCGGCGCGGCGTGCTCGGGTGCCGCGAGGGGCACCTCCCGACCGTCGACCTCCACCCGCTGGATGCCGCGCATCACGCCGAGCGGGTTCTCGACCTCGATGTCGTAGCGCGACGAGTGATAGGTGAAGGAGATTCGGAACCCCGGCCAGTCGCGCGGGATGCACGGATCGAGGTGCAGGCTCTCACCGCGCAGGCGGAACCCCAGGATCCACTCGATCCCCGCGCGGTACATCCAACCCGCGGATCCGGTGTACCAGGTCCAGCCGCCGCGTCCGAGGTGCGGCGGCTCGGCGTACACGTCAGCCACCGCCACGTACGGCTCGACCTTGTAGCGGTAGATGCCCGCTCGGGTGGACGTCTGGTTGATCGGGTTGAGGATCGAGAACAGCTCGGCCGCCTTGTCGCCCTCTCCGAGCTCGGCGAATGCGATCACCGACCACAGCGCCGCGTGCGTATACTGCCCGCCGTTCTCCCGGACGCCCGGGAGATACCCCTTGATGTATCCCGGATCGACGTCCCAATGGTCGAAGGGCGGGGTGAAGAGGAGAACCAGGCCGTCGCCGCGGCGGATCAGGTACTGCTCGACGGCACGCATCGCCTGCTCGGCCCGTCCCGCGGGGGCGCCGCCCGAGATCACGCCCCAGGACTGCGCGATCGAGTCGATCTTGCACTCCTGGCTGGCGTTCGAGCCGAGCGGCGTGCCGTCGTCGAAGAACGCGCGCCGGTACCAGTTCCCGTCCCAGCCGTCGTTCTCGATCGCGGTGTCCAGCTCGCGCAGCCAGTCGCGCCAGCGCGCGACGCGCGCGGTGTCCCCCCGCTTCTCGGCCAGCGGCAGGAAACGGCCGATCGTCAGATGGAGAAACCACGCCAGCCACACGCTCTCGCCCCGGCCCTCGTCGCCGACGCGGTTCATGCCGTCGTTCCAGTCTCCGGAACCCATGAGCGGGAGGCCGTGCGGGCCGAGCCCCAGGCTCACGTCGATCGCGCGGGCGCAGTGCTCGTAGAGCGTCGCGGTCTCGGTCGAGGGCTCGGGCTCGTAGTACCGCTCGCTCTCGCCCTCGTCCAGCGGCGGTCCCTGGATGAACGGGGCCTCCTCCTCGAGGATCTCGACGTCCCCGGTCACGTCGAGGTAGTGGACCAGCACGAAGGGCAGCCATCCGCGATCGTCGCTGAAGCGTGTTCGCACGCCGCGCCCGGACGGAGTGTGCCACCAGTGTTGGACGTCGCCTTCGGGGAACTGGCGCCCGGCGCAGCGTAGCAGGTGCTCGCGCACGATCTCGCGCCGGGAGACGATCAGCGCGGCCACGTCCTGGAGCTGGTCGCGGAAGCCGTACGCGCCGCCGGACTGGTAGAACGCCGAACGCGCCCATACCCGGCAGCTCAAGGTCTGGTAGAGGAGCCAGCGGTTGAGCATGATCGTCATGGATTCGTCCGGCGTGCTGACCTTCACGGCGTCGAGGACGTCGTCCCACATCGTCTTCACGCGGCCGAGGAGCTCGTCCAGGTCCGCACCCCGGTAGGCCTCGACCAGCTCGCGCGCTTCCTCCGGATCCGCTCCCTGACCGAGGAGCAGCACGACCTCCGCCGAGCCCCCGGCGGGCACCGTGACCGGCGCGCGCAGGGCTGCACAGGGATCGAATCCGCCGCCGACCGAGCCCGAGAGCTCGACGTCGGGCTCCATTCCCGCCGGGTACGAAAGGTTCCCGTTCCGACCCAGGAACTCGGAGCGATCCGAGGTCCAGGATCGCTGCCTTTCCCGCATGTCGACGAATGCCACGCGTTCGCCGAACTCCTCCGACCAGCGATTGTGAACGAAGAGCGCCTGCGTGGTTTCGTCGACCTCGGTCCACACGAACGGCGCGGAAGTCTCCCGGAGGACGCCGAGGACCCACTCGATGTATGCGGTCACGCTCAGGCGTCGCGGAGCGTCCGACAGGTTCCGGATGACCAGCCGCGAGATCTTGACCGGGTCCTCGGGGGGAACGAACAGGACGAGGTCGAGCGCGATGTCGTGGCTCTGGTGCTCGAAGCGGGAATAGCCCTGACCGTGGCGGATCACGTAGGGCGTCGTCTCGCGGATCGGCAGCGGCGTCGGGGTCCAGACGACGCCGGACTCCTCGTCCCGCACGTAGAGGACCTCCCCGGGAGGATCGTTCACGGGATCGTTCGACCACGGCGTCAGCCGGTTCTCGCGGCTGTTGCGCGCCCACGTGAAGCCCGCACCCGATTCCGACACCGTGAAACCGAAGTCCGGGTTGGCGATCACGTTGATCCAGGGGACCGGCGTCCACTGGCCCTCGCCGAGAACGGTTACGTATTCGCGCCCGCCGTCGGCGAAGCCTCCCAGGCCGTTGAAGAACGACAGCTTGAGGCGAGGCGGCGGCGCCTCGGGCTCCTGCTGTACCGGGGGCTGCGCCGGGGCGGCGACGTATCGCTCTTCGCGGATCGCGGCCTCGAGCTGCTCGGCCAGCGATCCGTGATGGCTGAGCAGGACCGCGCGGGCCGCAGAGCGTATCAGGTCGCGGTCCTCCTCGGGGAGCTGGTCGCCGCGCAGGATGAAGATCCCACCGTGGGCCTCGTGCCCCTCGTGGACCACGTGGGATCGCGTCACCCGCACGATGCGCTCCAGCCAGTCCTGCAATTCGTCCGTGTAGGAAAACTCGTGCTCGTTCAGGACCACCAGGTCGACCGCCAGTCCCTTCCAGCCCCAGTATTCGTGTGCTCGAAGCAGCTGCCTGACGATCTCCCGGTCGCGGATCTGATCGATCCGGGCGAGGATGATCGGCAGGTCGCCCGAGATCCCATAACGCCAGAGCCCGCGCTGCCCGCCGGTCATTTTGGACAGCACGGTGGTCGGCGGTCGGAGAGCGGGATCGAGGTAGAGGAAGCGGCCGGCAAGCCGCTGGAAGAGATGCGCCTCGTTGGCGGAGATCCCCAGATGATGCAGGAGCACCTGCGCCTGGGTCCACGCCAGCGCGGCCTCGCGCTCGAAGATCGCGGGGTCGTCATACTTGTCGGCCAGGGCGAGCGCCTTCTCGCGCGAGTCCGAGACCAGCGTCGAGAAGGTCACGACCGCGGTCTCGCCGGGCCGGATTCGCACCGTTCGGCGCAGGCTGAAGATGGGATCCAGCACCGCGCCGGTGGTGTTGGAGAGCGGACGTCCGTCGACGATCGTGCTCGGGGCACGCACGCCTCGCCCGCGGTCGAGAAAACGGGCGCGGTCCGTTTCGTATTGCACGGAATCCATGGTCCCGCCCTCGACGGCGGCCACGTGCGCGGCCCAGATCGGCGCATCGTCGGGGGAACGGGGGCGTCGCGTGGCGAGGAGAGCGCCGTAGGAGGGAACGAACTCCGTCTGGACGAAGAGGTTCTGGAACGCGGGGTGGGCGTCGTCCGCCGCCGGCGGCGCCAGCACGATCTCGGCATAGCTCGTGATTTCGAGCGAGCGCTCACGCGAGCCCAGGTTCTTGATCGAGACGCGCCTCAGCTCGCCGTCATCCTCGGGGGAGACGATCACGTCGAGGGTCGTGGCGAGGGACGAATCCCGGCGCCGGATCTCCACGCGGTCCTCCATGAAGGCAGCCTCGTAACTCTCGGCCGCGACGGTCGAGGGTTGATGCCCCGTAGACCAGGTCGCGCCGGAGGATGCGTCGCGCACGTAGATGAACGTCCCCCAGTCGTCCCGGGTGGCATCCTCACGCCAGCGGGTGATCGCGAGGTTTCGCCAGCGGCTGTACCCCGCTCCGGCGTTGGTCATCATGACGCTGTAGCGGCCGTTGGAGAGGACGTGCGTCCGCGGGATGCGCTCGTGAGGCGTGTAGAACCTCCGCTCGACCGGCGGCACCACCTCGCGGACATGGCGCACGGCGCGGACTTCTTCGGCGCGCGGCCGTTGCACCGCCACGTCTCGTGGCACGCGCTCCTGAAGGAGGATGTCGTGCGCGCCGATCACCGGCACGCGGTGGAACCTGCGCCGCATGACTCCGCCGAGCAGCGTGTTGGTGAGCGCGAGGATCGTCATTCCCTGGTGGTGCGCCATGTAGGCCTTGACGACCGCGGCCTTGCTTCCCTGGGGCAGTCGCTCCGGTGTGTAATCGATCGCCTCGTAGAATCCCATCGAGCCGCGAGCGCCTTCTTCTGCCAGGCGCTTGAAGTTCCGCGCGGCCGATCGCGGCGCGACCATGGCGGCGAGCGCGGTCGCATAAGGCGCGATCACGAGGTCTTCGGACAGACCGCGCGTCAGGCCGAGTCCCGGCACTCCGAAGTGGGAATACTGATAGGTGAGCTCCAGATCGCGGGCGTTGTAGGCCGACTCGGAGATGCCCCAGGGAACTCCGCGCTCCGCCCCGTACCGAATCTGACGCTGGACGACGAGCACCTTGGTGCGCTCGAGCATGGTCTCGGGAGCGCCCTGCATGAGCAGGTGAGGCATCAGGTACTCGAACATCGAACCCGACCATGAGAGGAGCGCCGCGTCTCGTCCGACCGGCGTGACGGGTCGGCCCAGACGGAACCAGTGCTCAACGGGCACGTCGCCCTTGGCGATCGCGATCAGGCTCGCCTGGCGCGCCTCGGACGCGAGGAGGTCGTAGTAGCTGTTGTCGTAATGGGCATCGGTCACCCGGTATCCGATCGGGAACAGCTTGTGCGAGGAGTCGTACAGGAACCCGAAGTCCATCGCGTCGACCAGCCGCTCGATCCGGGTGGCGAGCGACAGAGCGCGCTGCCGGACGTCCCGCGCGGCGCGCTCCTGCCCGGCCATCGCGTCCGTCATCCGGTCGAGCCAGGTCAGTAGCTCCTGTCCCGGGCCGCCGCTTTCCTCGGCGGCCGCGCGAATCGCCGACAGCTTCTCGAGGGCCGCCCGGCTTCCACCCGAGGCCGGCAGCAGGAGCGCGTCGTGAAGCTCCGACAGCCGTTCGGCATAGGCGTCGGCCCCTGCCGGAGGCGGGGGCGCCTCTGCCAGCAGGGAAGCCCACGGCGCCAGGGCATCGAGGTCACGGAGGTGGCTCTGGACCCCGTGCAGGACGGCGTTCGCCCAGTATGCGAAGTCGCGCGCGGAGGGGTCCGCCGATCCCTCCGCGATCACGCGGGCAACGTCGACCAGGTCCTCGGCCGCGGCTCCCAGTGCCGCCAGCCGCTCTTTGCGCTTGCCCTCGTCGAGCGGCACCGCGGCGAGCTCCTCGCGCAGGCGAGCGATCGAGGATTCGACGTCCCGCCGGGAAACGGTCGTCAGCCGACTGGCGGCGACCGCGGAACGTGCCGCCTCCTCCGCCAGCGACATCGCGTGTCCGATTCCCGCGAGCGTTGCCGGCAGCGGGAGAGGCACCCAGAGCGGCTCGCGCAGCGCCTCGGCGAGTGCGAGGAAGTGGCCGGCCAGGTTGCCGCTGTCGACGGTCGAGATGTAACGCGGCTCGAGCGGCTCCAGGCGATCGATGTCGTACCAGTTGTAGAAGTGGCCATGGAACCGTTCCAGCCGTTCCAGCGTGGCCATCGTGGCCTCGGCCTTTTCCAGCGTTTCGAGCGTCCCGATCCACGCGAGGTCTCGAGCGGCGGCCACGGACAGCATGTAGACGCCGATGTTGGTCGGGGAGGTGCGGCGGGCCACCACGGGCTCGGGGTCGATCTGGAGATTGTCGGGCGGCAGCCAGTTCGATTCCGCGGTCACGAAGGTCTCGAAGTAGCGCCAGGTGGCGCGGGTGATCAGCGCCAGCTCCTGCTTGCGGACCGGATCGAGCTCCTCGCTCACGCCGATGGCCAGTGGCCGGCTCAACCACAGCGCGACAGCGGGCGAGACCAGCCATAGCGCCAGCATGGGAAACGCCAGATGGAAGGTCTCGGGCCGCAGGACGAGCGCGACGATCGCCGCCGCAAGTCCCAGTGCGACGCCGCGCCACATCGATCGGTAGGCCGAGGGGAGGTCGTGCATGGAGCCCTTGCCCGCCATCGCGGCCGGTACCCACTCCAGGAGCTTCCGTCGCGAAACGCAGAGACGCCACAGAGTGCGGATGATCGCGTCGGTCATGATGACGGCGCGGTTGGGCAGGAAGATGAGAGCCAGGCCGACGCGAGAGGCGGCCTCGAGCACGTCGAGGACAACGCTCCGGATATGAGACCGTTTGGCGATGCCCCGGCGCCGGGGAAGCGCACCGGCGATGACCGGCACGGTGGCGGGCATCGCGATCGTGGCGACGACGAACGCGGTCCAGAGGAGCGG
>DASSBK010000004.1:0-2916 GCA_035698825.1 Gemmatimonadota bacterium | reverse complement strand
TGGACCTCGACACGACCGGCGCCAAGTGGTCGCACGCGCGGCTCTACCGCGCGATGCAGAGCCGCGAGATCGACGTTCTGGTCGGCACCCAGATGATCGCCAAGGGGTTCGATCTGCCGGGCGTCGCGCTGGTCGGAGTCGTGTCGGCGGATACGGCGCTCCACTTCCCCGACTTCCGCTCCAGCGAGCGGACGTTCCAGCTCCTGGTTCAGGTGGCCGGGCGGGCGGGACGCGGGGATGCGCCGGGTCGGGTCCTGTTCCAGACCTGGCTCCCCGAGCACTTCGTCCTGACCGCCGCCGCGGCCCACGACTACGAGGCCTTCTATCGGCGCGAGAGGCGGGACCGCGAGGCGCTCGGGTATCCGCCGGCCACCCGGCTGGCCAACGTGGTCGTCAGCGGACCCGATCCTGAGCCCGTGGCCGAGGCGATCGAGCGCGTGGCGGAGAGCGCGCGTGGGCACGAGGGTGTGACGGTCGTCGGGCCCGCCCCGGCGCCGCTGGAGCGGCTGCGGGGCCGCTGGCGGCACCACGCGCTGCTCAAAGCGGGAAGCCCGCAGCCCCTCGACCGCGTCCTGAGGGAGCTCGCGCGGCGGGAGGAGGAGCTGGTCGGTGGATCGAGCCGGCTCGAGATCGACCGCGACCCGCTGAGTCTCCTCTGAGGATCGGACGCTGGCTTCCCGTCGGTCGACGCCGCGGCTTCCATGCGGCGGCATCACACCGCCGGTAGATTCCCCTCCCCATGAAAGCCGAGCGCATCCGCAACTTCGCGATCATCGCGCACATCGATCACGGCAAGTCGACGCTGGCCGACCGGCTGCTCGAGCGGACCGGCACGCTCGCCCTCCGCGAGATGCGGGCGCAGGTCCTCGACGCCATGGACCTCGAGAGGGAGCGCGGGATCACGATCAAGATGCACGCCATCACAATGGCGTACCGGGCCGCCGACGGCCGCGACTACGAGTTGAACCTGATCGACACCCCGGGACACGTCGATTTCTCCTACGAGGTTTCGCGCAGCATGGCGGCCGCCGAGGGCGTCCTGCTGGTCGTCGACGCCGCGCAGGGCATCGAGGCCCAGACCCTCTCCAATCTCTTTCTGGCACTGGAGAACGATCTCGAGATCGTGCCCGTGATCAACAAGATCGACTTGCCGAACGCGCGCCCCGAGATGGTGACCGAGGAGCTCGTCAACCTGCTGGGGGTGGACGAGTCGGAGATCATCCACGTCTCCGCCAAGCTGGGGACGAACGTCGAGGCGGTGCTGGAGGCGATCGTCGCCAGGATCCCGCCCCCGGAGGGCGAGCCGGACGCGCCGCTCCGGGCGCTCATCTTCGATTCCCAGTTCGACAAGTACCGCGGCGCCGTCCCGTACGTGCGCGTGGTCGACGGGCGCGTGGCGCCCGGGATGCAGATCGCGTTCTTCTCGAACGACGCGACCTACGAGGTGACCGAGGTTGGGAGGCTCCGGCTCGGCATGCATCCGGCGCCCGAGCTCAAGAGCGGCGAGGTCGGATACGTCGTGGCCAGCATCAAGCGCGTCTCGGACACCAAGGTGGGAGACACGATCACGGAGGCCCGGAACCGCGCGGCGGATCCGCTGCCCGGCTACCGGGAGGTCCACCCGATGGTATTCGCGGGACTCTATCCGACCGACGCGGACCAGTATGCGGATCTGCGCGACGCGCTCGAGAAGCTCAAGCTCAACGACAGCTCGCTCCAGTACGAGCCCGAGACCTCGAGCGCCCTGGGGTTCGGCTTCCGCTGCGGGTTCCTGGGGATGCTCCATCGCGAGATCGTCCAGGAGCGGCTGGAGCGCGAGTTCGACCTGGATCTCATCACGACGGTGCCCAACGTCGAGTACCACGTCTATCCCGAGCACGGCGACATGGTGCTGATCGAAAACCCGAGCAAGATGCCGGGCGCCGGAGAGATCGAGCGCATCGAGGAGCCGTTCGTCCGCGGCCGCTTCATCCTCCCGGCGACGTACATCGGCGGCGTGCTCAAGCTGTGCGAGGAGCGGCGCGGAAAGCACGTCAAGATGGAGTACATCGACGCCGAGCGGGTGGAGATCGAGTACGACCTGCCGCTCGCCGAGATCATCACCGATTTCTTCGACCGGCTGAAGTCCGCGACGCGCGGCTACGCATCGTTCGACTACGAGTTCCGCGAATACCGTCCGAGCGACCTCGTCAAGCTCGACATCCTCGTCAACGGCGACCCGCTGGACGCTCTGTCGGTCATCCTCCATCGCGACCGGGCCTACGACTGGGGTCGATCCCTGTCCGAGAAGCTCAAGCAGCTCATCCCGCGGCAGATGTTCGAGGTCGTGATCCAGGCCGCGATCGGCACGCGGGTGATCAGCCGCGAGGTCGTGCGCCCGCTGAGAAAGAACGTCACCGCGAAGTGCTACGGCGGCGACATCACGCGTAAGCGGAAGCTCCTGGAGCGGCAGAAGGAGGGGAAGCGGCGCATGAAGCAGGTGGGGACGGTCGAGATACCGCAGGAGGCGTTCCTCGCCGCCCTCCAGATCGAGTCCTGAGGGCGGGGCGTTGAAAACGGCCCACCTGCTGCGCTGCGGACCTGATTCCGCGGGCGGCCTACAGGGAAGTCAAATCTCGGGGGAGTCGATCATCAGCCCCACCGTCTCGATGCGGTCGTCGGAGAGCTCGCGGACGGTGAACGTCATCGGCGGGGAGCTCAGGCGGTCGCCCACCTGGGGCTCACGGTCGAGGTGGGCGCGCAGGAACTGATCGAGCGTCTGGTCGGACGGCGTGTCGATGTGGATCCCGTAGAACTCCTCGACCTCGCCCAGCCGCGTCGTTCCCCTCAGGGGGAATTCCAGCGCGGCGGCGGGAAGCCAGTCGTCCTCGTCGGTCGGCGCGAACACGTGCTCCACCAGGCCGCGCACCGCGGGGC
>DASSBK010000003.1:0-5318 GCA_035698825.1 Gemmatimonadota bacterium | reverse complement strand
GGAGAGACCGGAATCGTCTAGCGGTGGACGCCCCCCGACACGTATCTATCCCCGTCCCGGTTTGCCGGCCCTCCCCTCGTCCCGGAGACCCCATGACTCTCTTCCGATCGCTCGCTCGCGCCGGTGGAGCGCCGGCGGCCCTCACGCTCGCGGCGGCGCTCGCCGCCTGCTCCAGCGACGACGGCCCGACTCCGCCCGATGACCAGATCGTGCCGGCCGCGATCCAGGCCCAGATCGACGCGCTCTTTCCGACCGGGAACCTGAACGACTCCGCGACGAACCAGGTCGAGGACGTGCTGGAGAGCGCCGACGCCGGCCAGACCGCGCAGGCGCAGTCGGCATTCGTCGGCTTCGTGGCGTTCGGCGCGGACCAGGCGAACGACGGGACACTCCTCGACCCGAACGGCGCAGCGACGCCGACGATCGAGGACGCCCTCGCGGACCTCGCCGACGACGTCGCGGACGAGGCCGGGCTGACCGTACCGCCGATTCCCCCGGGGGCCTTCGGGGAGACCGGCGCCGCAGCCGTCGTCGGCGGATCGGGGGGCACGGTGGTGACGGGGGACGGCAACGCCGGGCTTCAGCTCCCGGCCGGCGCCCTCTCCGGCAACACGCTGATCACGATCGAGCCCATCCCCGCGACCGGCGATCCCGAGGACCACGACGGGCCGCTCCCCACCGGGCTCGACCAGTACCCGCGCTTCTACCACATCGAGACCTTCCCGCCGATCTCCACGCTGAGCGAGGACGGAATCGTCGGCGTCTGCGTGGTGGATCCGCCGGACCCCTTCGCGCCCACGCCCGAAGTCGCCGCGAGGCTCCGGGTGGCGCACCCGGACCCCGACGACCCGCAGAGCATCGAGATCCTCCCGCTCGCAAACGCGTCGTTCCTCGACTGCGACGGCGGCTCCGGGAGCCTCTCGCCCGCGGCCCCGGGCGCGATCGGCGGGAGGATCAGCGCGTTCAGCCCCTTCGCCGCCGTCGACCCGGCCGGCTCGCCGCCCCAGATCGTATCGGTGACGCCGAACCCGATCCATGCCTCCGTCGCGGGTGGGTCTTCGACCCCGTTCACGATCGTGTTCGTCGATTTCGACGGCGACATCGTGGCGCTCGAGATCAGCGAGATATCCGATCCCGACGGAGCGCTCGACGCGTCGGGCGCCGATCTCTCGGACCTCGTCGGGCAGACGTCCGGGGACGTCACCCTGTTCGCGGAGTGCAACGAGGCTCCCCCGGCGAGCTGTCAGCCCGGGACCGCGATCGTCGACTTCGTTCTGATCGATGCGGCCGGCAACGAGAGCGAGCCGGTCGGGGTGACGATCGTGTTCGAGTGAGGGACGCGGCGACGGCGCGACAGCGCCGAAACGACGAAGGGGCGGACCGAAGTCCGCCCCCTCGCGCGCCCCTTCGTGCGGGGCGGTGCCGGTGGATCGAATTACATCGTGCTGGCGCCCGGCGTTCCGCTCTCGGTGACCGTGAACGGGACGTGCATCCCCGCCACCGCGTGGCCCGGGACGTAGCACACCATCGAGTAGTCGCCGGCCGCGTCCGCCGTGAACGTCAGCGTGGCGGTGCCGCCCGGGGCGGTGCCCGTCGTGGCATCCGGCGTGATGGCGCCCGCGAACGCGGGCTCGGGGGCGTCGAACGTCGCCGGCCAGCTCTCCTGGGCCTCGTCGATCCCGAGGCTGTGCGGCTGGGTCGGATCGGCGTTCGTGAAGTTAATCGTCACCGAATAGCCCTGCGGCACGCTGATCGAGCCGTGCCCAGCGTACAGGCCGTTGAAGTTCCAGTAGTTGTTGACGTCGCTGCCGCCCGCCTGGATGTCCAGAGTCACGGTCATGGCGGTGGCGTCCACGGTCATCCACTCCGGAGTGCTCATCGCGCCGCCCATGCCCTGATCGGGGGCCATCGCGGTGGTGTCCTCCATGGCGGTCGTGTCCGCCTCCATCCCTTCGTCTTCGGTTCCCCCGCCGCAGGCCCAGAGGCCGGCGACCAGGATCGTGCTCAAAATCGTGGTGAACGTTCGCATCTCGATCTGCTCCATGGATACAGTTCCGGGTTGTCGAACCCCGAGTGTAGGCGAGCGAGCGAAGCGGGGAATATAGCGCATGCCGCTGTGGGGGGTGCAACCGGGGCTTCGGAGCATCTTCGGGGCGGCAGGCGACCCGCCGGGAGGATCAGTCGGGGTCGGAGCTCGTGTGGTCGTGGACGATGAGCCAGCGGCCGTCGATCTCGCGGAAGACGAGCGTGAAGATGCCGCCCGGCGACTCGCCGCCGTCGTAGTCCAGTCGCCACCTCCCGAGCGCCCAGGCGGCGCCGTCCCCGAGCGGGTGGATCTCGAGGTCCGAGAAGGTGAGCCGGCCCATCGTCTCGGGCGACGTCCCGTAGCTCGCCACGTAGCGGTCGAGGGTCGTCTGCCAGCCTCGCTGGACCCTGGCGCCCGACGTGAAGACGAGGTCCGGGCTCCGCCAGTACCCGTCCATGAACGCCTCGAGGTCGCCGCGGTTCCACGCCGCCGCCTGCTGGGTGAGCACGCGCTCGATCGCCGGTCCCGGGTCCGCGGAGCCGGCTCCGCGGCCGGATCCCGCGCCCCCTCCCTGGCCACTCGCACACCCAGCGGCGAACAGGACCGCGAGCAGCGTGGCGCGGCGGATGCTTCCCGTCCTCACGGCGCTTCCACCGCCTCGAACGTCAGCGTGACCTCGGCTCCGTCGCGCAGCACGACCATCGACCACTCGGCGTCACGCGGCACCTCGCGGAGCGCCTGGACGTAATCGTAGATCGTCTCGGTGCGCCGCGTGCCGACCTGCATCACGCGGTCGCCGGCCCGGACGCCCGCGCGAACGCCCGGTGAGTCCTCGACCAGCGCGTCGACGGGGACGCCCGGCGTCCCGTCGGCCGGCCCGGGCACGACGCCGATCTTGAGCGGCGGCGGCAGCTCAGGCTCTTCCTCGACCGGCTCGTCGATCTCCCGCGGCTGGAACTGGCGCGGGTCGAAGGAGAGCCGCCGGGGCCGATCCGCCAGCTCGGCGACCACCCCGCGGACGACGCGCGTCACCGAGAGCAGCCCCTCCAGGTTCAGGCGCTCGACGTCGTCGCTCGCGCGATGGTAGTCCTCGTGGACCCCCGTGAAGAAGGCGAGCACGGGGATCTGGCGGAGGTAGAAGGCGACGTGATCGGAGGGACCGTACCCTTCGTCCATCTCGACGATCGGTGCGCCGACGTCCGCGTTCGCGCGCTCCAGGACCTCGTGCCACTCCCCCGACGATCCGACCCCGTAGACCGTGAGCTCTTCGCCGAGCCTGCCGATCATGTCCATGTTGATCATCGCGGTGACGTTCGCGATCGGCCACGGCGGGTTGGAGACGAACCACGCCGACCCCAGCATCCCCTCCTCCTCCGCGCCGAACGCCACGAACGCCAGCGTGCGGTCCGGACGGTTCGCCGGATAGGCGAAGTACTCCGCGAGCTCGATCAGGGCCGAGACGCCGCTGGCGTTGTCGTCGGCCCCGTTGTGGACCTCGCCGGGGACCGGATCCAGGGAGCCGGGGCCGCCCAGCCCGAGCCCGTCGTAGTGCGCGCCGACGACCACGACCTCGCGCGCGAGCTGGGGATCGCGACCCGGCACGACGCCGATCACGTTGTGAGTCGTCCGAAGGCGCGGGCGGAGGTCCGCCCGGAGGTTGACGACCGCGTTCTCGATCGGGCGGCTGTGCGGCTCGCTCTCCCGGTTGATGAGATGCTGCCACATCGAGAGATCCTCGCCCGCGACCGCCACGATCCGGCGCGCCACCGCCTGGGTGACCGAGAGCGCGACGATGCCGAGCGAGCCCGGCTCTTCGTCGACGGAGAACGGGATCAGCCGATCGATCTCCTCGGTCGCCGGTCCGTTGACGAGCAGGATCGCCTTCGCGCCGTGGGCGCTCGCGTTTGCGGCCTTGTACCGGTCGGAGATGTAGCGGCCGAAGCGACTCGCGGGCTTGTCGCCCTCCGGCGAGAGCCGCAGCACGAGCACGATCTTCCCCTCGACGTCGATCCCCTCGTAGTCGTCCCACCCGATCGTCGGCGCGGAGATGCCGTACCCGGCGAACACTACCGGCTGGACGACGCGATCGGCGACCGAGCCGGACAGCGGCAGGAAGTCGCGGCCGGGCTGGAAGCTCGTGCCGATCCGGCTGCCGTGCTGAACGACGAGCCGGTTCTCGGGGCCGAGCTCCACGCCGACGGGGAAATCGAAGCTCTGGAGGTAGGTCGGGTAGCCGGGGGCCGGTATGAGGCCGGCGCCACTGAACGTCTGGACGATGTAGCGCGCCGCGCGCTCGGCGCCGGGCGTCCCCGCGCGCCGGCCGGCCAGCGCGTCCGACGCCAGGTGCGCGACGTGAGCGTTCAGCTCCTCGACGCTCGGGAACGGCGAGCTCGCGTCGCCCAGCCCGCCGCCCGCCGCCCCGGCCGCGATCTGCGCGCGGAGGGGACCCGCGGCCAGGAGGGCCGCGGCGACGAGGGAGACCCCCGCGAGGAGGGCGGTGCGCAAAGGATTCGGGATGCGCCGCATCGACGGGTAAATATGCCCGCCCGTCGTTCCGTTGGCGAACGGGGTCAGCGAGTTCGGCGGAGCATGGGCGGTCGGCGCCGGCGGTTCACACGAACCAGCCGGGGGCCTTGTCGGCGAGGCGGGCGTGCTCGATCTCGAAGTCGCGGCGGAGCGCGCGGACCGCCTCGGGCGACGCCACGCTCCCGATCTCGAGCATGCGCAGCTGATCGGCGGTGACCGGAGGATGGGGGAGCGCCTTCTCGGCGAGTCCCGCCAGGGCTTCGAGCGGCCCTGTCGGGAGCGGCACGATCGCCGGCCGCCGCCGGCCCATCGCCTCGGCGAGCGCGGCGACGACGTCGCGGAGCTCGAGGACCTCGGGGCCGGCCGCCTCGTAGGCCGGCTCGGGGGAGCGCTCCATGCGCGCCGCCTGGAGGAAGCACTCGGCGACGTCGCCCACCCACACCGGCTGGAGTTGCTGCCGGCCGCCGCCCGGGAGCGGGATCGCCGGGCTCAGGCGGACCGCGCGGGCGAGCGGCCGGAAGAGGTCCGAGTCGCGACCGAAGACGATCGAGGGACGGAAGATCGTCGCCGACAGCCCGCTTCCCCGCACAGCTTCCTCCGCCTCCCACTTGGTGCGGAAGTAGTCGGTGGCATCCCGGGCCTCGGGGGCGCCGAGCGCGCTCATGTGGACGTGGCGCGGGACGCCAGCGCGCGCGGCCGCCTCGAGCACGGCCTTCGTTCCGCGGACGTGCACCGCGTCGAAGTCCTGCTCGCGCGTCGCGGCGAC
>DASSBK010000002.1:0-11471 GCA_035698825.1 Gemmatimonadota bacterium | reverse complement strand
AATCCGGTCCTCGGCGAGGCCTTGAACCTGACGACCCACGACAAGCTGAGTCGCGCGCTCTTCCATCCCCACTACACGTTCAAAAAGCGCCTCTCCCACGCCGCCGACTCGCAGGACCAGCGGCATCGGATGACGCCCGCCTCGCGCCCGGCCCTGACTGCGCACGTGGGGAGCGAGCCCGACTACGTGACGCCGCGCCTCGTGCTCGAGGACGAGGCCGCGCGGCGCCGCTACGAGGAGAGCATGGAGCGGACGTGGGAGGACGTGGCGGCCGTCCGCGCCGCGGGAGCGCCCGCCGAGTTCGCCGAGTACCTGCTCCCCAACGCGGTCGCGATCCGCTTCACCGAGTCGGCGGATCTCCTGAACCTCTGGCACAAGCACTCGATGCGGCTCTGCTGGAACGCGCAGGAGGAGATCTGGCAGGCGTCGCTCGAGGAAGCGCTCGCCGTGCGCGAGGTCAACCCCAGGATCGGCCGTTGGCTCGCCCCGCCCTGCACGATCCGCCACGCCGCCTCGCAGCGGCCGGTGTGTCCCGAGGGGACGCGCTTCTGCGGCGAGCGGGTCTGGACGCTCGACCTCGACGCCTTCGCGCGCAGGATCTGACGCCGGCACTGAATTTTCAACGGATATATTTGTATTCGTAATTTATTGATAATCATTGACTTATGCGATTGAAAGCGGTACGTTGATGGAGTTCGAAATACTCACCACCGAAGGGAAATACCTATGAGATTCACACGCAACGTGGAATTCGAGATCATGCCCGGGAAGACGGAAGAGTTCAAGACGAAGTTCGACGGCGAAGTCGTTCCGATGCTGAAGAAGCAGGACGGCTTCCGAGGCGAGCTGTCGCTCGTCAACCCGCAGAACCACGCCCTCGGGATCAGCATGTGGGACACCGAGAAGAACGCAGAGCGGTATCGCACGGACACGTACCCGAAGGTCCTCGAGCTCCTGAAGGGACTGATCGTAGGTACTCCGCGCGTCGCGACGTTCACCGTGGCGACCAGCACCGTCAGCTGAACAAGACCGGCTAGGGAGATCGACAGCGCGGCCCGCATCGGCGGGTCGCGTTTTTTTTGGGGGAGGATCTTGCCCTGGCCCCCACCTCCCGGTATTCTGCCCGCACACGAGAAAGGAGGTGGTCCTATCATTCCGAGTAAACCCAGGATCAAACGTGAGGTGCCTGACCGCTAGGTGACTTCGCAGGTTCCACGCGGAGTTTGCCGCGCGGAATCCCATCAGGACACCGGGCCCGGGAGCGGGGCGGATTGATCCACCGCCGCGAAGAGTCTCCCGGGCCTTTTTTTGTCCGCGGTTCGAGACTCCATGACGGTCCTGACCGGAGGTGAGGATGAAGAAGAGACAGGTGACGCTGCCCCAGATCGCCTTGATCGCGGGCACGCGGGTGGCGCTCGGAGCGGGCCTGGGGCTCCTGCTCGGCGAGAAGCTGGATGGGGACACTCGCCGGGGAGCCGGCTGGGCGCTCGTCGCGGTCGGGGCGATCAGCACGATCCCGCTCGCCGCCGGATTGCTCTGCAGGTCCTGACCCGCTCCGCGCCCTGAGGCGCACTTTCGCCGCCGGATCGTGCGGCCCTAGAATGGGGCCGCGATGGCGACCCATTTCAAGCGCGCGCTGGGCCCCTTCGACGCCACGATGGTCGTCGTCGGCGGCATCATCGGCGCCGGCATCTTCATCAATCCCTACATCGTCGCTCAGCGTCTCCCGTCGAGCGGATGGGTGCTGGCGGCCTGGGCCGCGGGTGGAGCGATCGCGCTGGCCGGCGCGCTCGCGTACGCGGAGCTGGGGTCGCTCTTCCCGCAGGCGGGCGGCCAGTACGTCTACCTGCGCGATGCATACCACCCGCTGGCGGGATTCCTGTACGGCTGGGCGCTCCTGCTCCTCATCGAGTGCGGGGCGATCGCGGCGGTCGCGATCACGTTCGCCGAGTACGCGCTGCGTCTCGCCGGGCGCGGTGATGCCTCCGCGCTACCGCTCGCGATCGCGGCGATCGTCGTCGTTTCGGCGATCAACTACCTGGGGGTGAAGCCCGGGAGCCGCGTCCTCAACGTCTTCGTCGTCCTCAAGGTCGCCGCGCTCGCGATCCTGATCGGTGCCGGGTTCCTCATCGCCCCGTCGACACCGGAGGTCGGATTGGACGCGGGGGTCCGGATGGGCGCGGCCGCCGGTGCGGGCGCTCCGCCCGACGGAAGCGCCGCCGCGCTGCCGATCCTCTTCGGGGCGGCATTGATCCCGATCCTCTTCTCCTACGGCGGCTGGCAGAACGCCAACTACGTCGCCGAGGAGATCGCCGACCCGCGGCGGAACCTGCCGCGGAGCCTCCTCGCCGGGACGCTCCTCGTCGCGGCCGTCTACGTGCTCGTCAACGTCGTGTACCTGCGGGCCCTCGGTCTCGAGGGGCTCGCGGCCACCCGCACGCCGGCCTCGGACGCCGCCGGCCGGCTCCTGGGTCCCGCGGGCGACCGGTTCATCGCCGCGGCGATCGCGGTCTCGACCTTCGGCTTTCTCGATCTGGCCGTCCTGGCGCCTACCCGGGTCTACTACGCGATGGCGGCGGACGGCCTCTTCTTCCGCGGCGTCGCGCGGCTCCACCCGCGATTCCGCACGCCGTCGCTCGCGATCGTCCTCCAGGCCGCGTGGTCGATCGCGCTCGCGCTGACGGGCACCTACGCCGCGCTCGTCGACACGGTCGTCTTCGCGGACTGGATCTTCTTCGGACTCACGGTCGCGTCGGTCCTCGTCTTCCGCCGTCGCCTGCCGCTGGCCTCGCGCGCGCCGGGTGGGTTCCGCGCACCGCTCTACCCGGTTCTGCCGATTCTCTTCGCGATCGTGTCGATGGGAGTCGTCGCGAGCGTGGTGGCGTCGAATCCGGTGCGGTCTGCGGTCGGAGCCGCGCTCCTGCTGGCCGGTATCCCCGCGTTCCTCTACTGGAGTAGGCGGGCGCCGACTCCCGCCGAGGAGGCGAAGGGCCGCGGGGAGCGGGAGTAGCGGGCGCGGAAGGATTCCTCCATCCGCTCCATGAAGGCAGAGGCCGCCTCCCTGTCGACCAGGCTCACCGTGCACCCGCCGAATCCCGCGCCCGTCATGCGCGTCCCCCAGCAGCCCGGAGCCCCGCGGGCGTCTTCGACGAGCGCGTCGAGCTCCGGCGTCGAGACCTCGAAATCGTTGCGCAGGCTCTCGTGGGAGGCGTCCATGAGGCGACCGACCGCCTCGCGGTCGTTCCGCCACAGCGCGTCGACGAGGCGGTCCACGCGGTCGTTCTCCTCGACCACGTGGCGCGCGCGACGGTAGCTCTCGCCGGGAAACGCGCGCGCGAGCACGTCCAGGTCATCGCGCGTGGCGTCGCGCAGGCTCCGGATCGCGCGGCCCGCGAGCCGCTCCAACGCCCCGCGCGCGATCTCACACTCGTCCCGCCGCTGGTTGTACGCCGATTGGGCGAGCGCGCGCTCGAGCCCGCTGTCGCAGACGACGAGCAGGGTGTCGTGGGGGAGCGGCACCTCGGCGATCTCCAGCGAGCGGCAGTCGATGCGAAGCGCGCACCCGCGGCGGCCCTCCAGCACCACCAGGGGATCCATGATGCCGCAGAGCGTTCCCGCGCGGTGCTCGACCAGCCGCACCATCTGCGCGAAGGCGATCGTGTTTCGCGCCGGACTCTCGACGCCCGTCACCTCCGCGAGCGCCAGCGCGCACGCGACGACGAGCGCGGCCGACGACGACAGTCCCGCGGCGGAGGGCAGGTGGCCGCCGATCCACAGGTCCGCGCCGGGTCCCGACGGGGTCACACCGACGATCTCGCGGGCCACCGCACGGATGTACGCGGCCCAGGGCGGAAGCTCGGCGCCGCGCGTGGCACCCAGGGTGCGGCCGACCTCCACGGGACCGCCGTAGCGCGCCGACTGCGCCCGCACGATGCCGTCCTTCCGAACGGCTGCGGCGACCACGATGCCACGCTCCAGCGCCGCCGGAAGCACGAGGCCTTCGTTGTAGTCGGTGTGCTCGCCTATCAGGTTGACGCGCCCGGGGGCCCAGCTCACGGCCTCGGGCGGGAACCCGAAGGCAGTCTCGAAGCCCTCGCACGCCGAAACCTTCCGGGAATCCATCTCGTTGGACACGGTGGAGAATATCGCCCCGGAGGCAAGCCACCACATGGTCGACGTCCCGCGGATCAAGCCGGATACGCGAAAGAAGCGTGTCGCCTGGGCGGGAGCCATCCTGCTCGGGGTGGCGGTCGTCAGCGCCGGGCTCTCCCGCTTGAACCCGGCCGCCCCGACCATCGACCGGTCCACGCTCTGGGTCGACGCGGTCCGACGGGGCGAGATGGTGCGGGCCGTGCGGGGTCCCGGGAGCCTGGTCAGCGAGGACGTCCGCTGGGTGCCGGCCATGGTCGCGGGCCGGATCGAGCGCATCCTCGTCCGCGCCGGCGAGACCGTCGAGCCGGGGACCGTGATCCTCGAGCTCTCGAACCCCGACGTCCAGCTCGAGGCGCTCGAGGCCCAGCGCGAGCTGGCCGCGGCGGAATCCGAGTACCTGAGCCTCGAGCAGCGCCTGTCGTCCGAGCTCCTCGACCAGCGAGCGGTCGCCACGGAGGCGCGCGCGGACGAGCGCGACGCCGAGCGACGGGCGGCAGCGAACGACGAGCTGGCCGCGGGCGATCTGATCCCGCGCCTCGACGCCGAGCGCTCGAGCGACGCGGCCGAGACTGCCGCCGAGCGCGCCGCCGTCGAGACCGAGCGCTACGAGCTCCGCGCGAGCGGGATCCAGGCCCAGCTCGCGGTCCAGCGCCGGCAGGTCGAGCGGATGCGCGCGGTCGTCCGCTTCCAGGAAGAGCAGGTGGCGTCGATGCGGGTCGTCGCCGGGGCGGCCGGCACGCTCCAGGCGGAGCCGCTCGAAGTCGGCCAGTGGGTCCAGCCGGGCGACGTCCTCGGCAAGGTCGTCGGCCCGGGCCGCCTCGAGGCGGAGATCCGGATCCCGGAAACCCAGGCCGAGGACGTGAGCCCCGGCCAGAGCGCCGAGGTCGATCTGCGGACCGCCGTCGTGAGGGGCCGCGTGGCGCGGGTCGACCCCGTCGCCCAGCAGGGAACCGTCAAGGTCGATATCGCGATCACGGACACGCTGCCCGCGGGCGCGCGCCCCGATCAGGCCGTCGACGGCACGATCGAGATCGAGCGCCTGCCCGCCGTGCTCCACGTCGGCCGGCCCGCCGCTTCCCAACCCGCGACTCAGGTCAGCCTGTTCAAGCTCGTCGACGGCGGGAACGCCGCCGTGCGCGTTCCCGTCCGGCTCGGCCGCGCCTCGGTGACGACGATCGAGGTCCTCGAAGGACTCGCCGAAGGCGACGAAGTGATCCTCTCGGACATGAGCCGGTGGGATGACGTCGATCGCGTCCGCATCGAATGAGCCGCAACGAACCGCATCCCCTCAGGAGGTGACGATGACCACCAACCACACGCCGCTGATTCGCCTGGAGGGGATCGGCAAGGTATACACGACCGAAGAGCTCGAGACCCACGCGCTGGTCGACGTGGATCTGGAGATCGCCGAAGGGGACTACGTGGCGATCGCCGGACCTTCCGGCTGCGGCAAGACCACGCTGCTGTCGATCCTGGGGCTTCTCGACTCTCCCACGAGTGGCCAGTACGAGCTCGAAGGCCAACCGGTGGCGAGCCTCTCGCCCGCCGAGCGCGCGCGGGCGCGGAATCGGCGCATCGGGTTCGTCTTTCAGGCCTTCAACCTGATCGGGGAGCTGACGGTCGCCGAGAACGTCGAGCTGCCGCTCGTCTACCGAGGCCAGGGAGCGGAAGAGCGGAAGCGGCGCGTGAAGGAAGCGCTCGAGCGCGTCGACATGGGCCATCGCATCAAGCACTATCCGACCCAGCTCTCGGGCGGTCAGCAGCAGCGGGTCGCGGTCGCGCGCGCGATCGCGGGCGAGCCGGCGATCCTCCTGGCCGACGAGCCGACCGGGAACCTCGACTCCGAGAACGGGCGCCAGGTCATGGACCTGCTGGCCGAGCTCCATCGGGCGGGATCGACGATCTGCATCGTGACCCACGATCCGCGGTACGCCGAGGATGCCGTGAGGGCCGTCCACCTCTTCGACGGTCGCATGATCGGCGAGCGCGAGGCGAGCCGGGCGGGACTCCCATGAGCGGATTCCGTCAGGACTTCGCGTTCGCCGTCCGCTCGCTCGTCAGGAGTCCGGGTTTCGCGGCGGTCGCGATCGTCTCGCTGGGTCTCGGGATCGCCGCCAACACCACGATCTTCAGCGTCTCCGACGGCTTCATCTTCCGCCCGCTGCCGTTCCCAGATCCCGATCGGCTGGTCCAGATCTGGCTCACGAATCCCGCGGAAGGCTGGGACGAGATGTCGCTTTCGGTCGTCGCCGCCGACGCCTTCAAGGAGGCTCCGTCGCTCCAGTCGAGCTCCGTGTTCACCGAGCAGGGGTTCAACCTCTCCGGCACGGACCGTCCGGACCGCGTCATGGGCGCGCGGGTCGAGAACGAGTTCTTCGCGCTCCTCGGCTTCGACGCCATGGCGGGCCGGCTCTTCGCCGCCGACGAGGACGGCCCCGGCGGCGCGCGCGTTGCGGTTCTGTCCGAGCGGCTCTGGGAGCGGCGCTTCGGCCGCGACCGGTCGATAGTCGGAGGACAGATCCGGTTGGACGGCGTGCCCTACACGGTCGTCGGAATCGCGCCCGCCGATCTCAAGATCCCGAGCATCGAGACCGATCTCTGGATCCCGTTCATCCCCGATTCCGCCGAGATGTCGCCCACGACGCGGCCCCTCGCCCTCCTCGCGCGGATTCGACCGGATCGCACGGTCGAAGACCTGAAGCCCGAAGTCGAGGCGATCGCCTCCCGGCTCGGAGACGCGTACGGCGTGTACGCGGGCCTCGGCGGGACGATAGAGACGATCGAGAACGACATGTACGGTCCCGAGTTCCATCGCGCGATCGTGATCCTCATGCTGACCGTGCTGTTCGTCCTCCTCATCGCCTGCGCGAACATCGCGAACCTCCTGCTCGCGCGCGCGACCGGGCGGCAACGGGAGATCGCCGTGCGGGCCGCGCTCGGCGCGGGTCGCCGCCGCCTGGCCCGTCAGCTCCTGACCGAGAGCGTCGTGCTCGCGTTCCTCGGCGGCGCGCTCGGCGTGCTGCTCTCGATCTGGGGGATCGACGCGCTCGTGTCCGTGATCCCGGCCGAAGCGCCGCGCGTCGACGAGATCGCCCTCAACGGTCGCGCGCTCGCGTGGACGGCGTTCCTCTGCGTGATGTCGGGCGTCGTGTTCGGGCTTGCGCCCGCGATCCAGGCCACGCGGCCGGACCTGGCAGGCTCGCTCAAGGAAGGGGGCGCCCGGGGCGCCACCGTGGGCCGCTCGCGCAGCCGGCTGCGGAGCGCGCTCGTCGTCGCCGAGTTCGCGCTCGCGCTCGTCCTCCTCGTCTGCGCGGGGCTCATGATCAAGGGGTACCGGATGATCAACGCCGGAGACCCGGGCTTCGACGCGCGGAACGTCCTCACGATGTGGATCGATCTGCCGCAGCTGAAATACGCCGATGACGCGGCCGTCCTCGGTTTCCAGGAACGGCTGATCGAGTCCGCCCGCCAGCTCCCTGGGGTGGAAGACGCGATGCTGGGCAGCGGTCTCCCGATGGGGGGCTCGAACGCGCGTCCGCTGAAGATCCTCGGTCGTCCGCTCCCGCCCTCGGGCCAGAACCCGATGATCTTCACGAAGACGATCACACCGGGGTACTTCGAGACGTTCCGCGTGCCGATCGTCGAGGGGCGCGCGCTCGAGGATCGCGACCGCGAGGATGGCCGGCCGGTGGCCCTCGTCAACCAGGCGTTCGCGCGCGAGCACTTCCCCGACGGGAGTCCGGTCGGCCACATGATCGAGATCGAGGGCGCCACGCGCGAGATCGTCGGTGTGGCGGGCGACACGCGCGATTGGGGGATGGACGAGGAGCCGCCGGTGAGCGGCTACCTGCCGTACCGCCAGGAGCCCTCGCGCGGGATGTACCTGGCGCTCCGCACGCCCGCCGACTCCGCGCAGGTCGCGCCGGCCGTCCAGGCGATGGTCGCGCGGCTCGACCCCGACCAGCCCGTGTCCGACATCCAGACGATGGAGCGGATCGTCCACGACTTCATGTCGGGAGAGCGGATCATGTCGCAGCTTCTCGGGATCTTCTCGGCGCTCGCGCTCGTGCTCGCGGCGGTGGGCGTCTACGGCGTCATGGCGTACTCGGTCGGCCAGCGGACCCACGAGATCGGGATCCGCACCGCGCTCGGCGCCGAGGCGCGGGACATCCGGCGCATGGTCCTCAAGCAGGGACTGACGCTGGGCGGGATCGGGATCGCGATCGGACTCCTGGCCGCGGCCGGCGCGACTCGCTTCCTCGGCTACTTCCTGCTCGGCGTCGACCCGCTCGACCCGTGGACATTCGGCGGCGTGTCGGCGGTCCTCCTCGTCACGGTTCTGATCGCTAGCCTGGTTCCGGCGGCGCGGGCCACCCGGGTCGACCCGATGGTGGCGCTCAGGTACGAGTAACTTCGTGAGCCGTCGGCCGACGAGCGAGACAACGAGCCGACGATCTGCCTTCGCTGCGGGGTGGACATCTGGTTCCCGGCGTCGACATTCCCCGGCATGCGAGAGGCCGACCTCCCGTGACTCCCCTGCGCCTCGTGACCGAACCACTGGCACGCTCCGAGCTGGCCGCGCTCGCCGAAGCCGGGTTCGGGGACATGGTGAAGGCCGTCGTGGATGTGGGTCGGGGCATCATGGCGATCGGGGGCGACCTGCACTCCGACGAGGAAGCCTTCCTCCTGGATGACGGATCGGTTCAGAAGGATCTGTGGGGGATCAACCTGTATCCCGAAGAAACAGGGGACGACATGGTCGAGTTCGACTCGATGATCAACGTCCGTCCGAGCCAGGAAAACCGCACACGCGATGTCGAAGACGAAGCGACGCGAAAGGCGATCCGGGCGATCGTCGCCAGATTGGTCACGGAGGCGGGATGACCCTCCACGACACTCTCGCCGACGGCAGATGGCAGACGTTCACGATTACCGACCAACTCGCCAATGTGGGAAGCGAAGTCGAGCGTGTGATCCGCGCTCATGAATCGGGGAAGACGGTCCGATTCGAGCGGGCGCTCGATCGGGCGCTCGAGCTGTTCGATCTGACCGCGGCTGACGACCGCTGGCGGGGACACCGCCGCCGCGAAATCCTGCGCGCCCGTGAGGAGTTCTGCCGGCTGTTCTTCGAGGATTCCCCTTCAACGGGATCACGCGGATACGACTCAAAGGCCGGCCTTCGACGCTACTTCCTGTACTTTGCGCACTCAGCCCGCCGATCCTGATCCGTCCACCGTGAGGTACATGAACGGAGGGATCGTCAGCGCGGCGACGTCGTTGCCGCCCGTCTTCTCGCGAGCCATGGCCAGCGCGCGGGCGAGCGACGGAGCCCACGAGACGCCCAGCCGTTTGGCGGCCTTGTCGTCGGGCGGGCCGACGAGGATCGTGTCGGAGAGGTAGCGCAGCGGGTAGGTCGCCCAGTACCACACGGTGAAGGGGTGAAAGCCGTGGTGGGCGAAGCGGTTCCGGTAGGCGTCCACGAGTCCGGGATCGCGCGCGAACTTCTCCTGGAACTCGTCCCGCATCTCGAACGGGTCGGTCGTCGCGGGCAGCACCTCCTCCCAGAATCGCTTGTACGCGGCATGGTACAGCTCGTGGAACACCTCGAATACGGGGTTCAGGATGATTACGGCCCCGCCCGGCTTGAGGAACGGCTTGTTCCAGAACCAGTTGAACACGTACCCCAGCACGTCGCTGACGACGAGCACGGGGTTGACCCGAGCGCCCACGCTGTAGGGCGAGAGGTCCGGCAATCCGAAGACCAGCGTGTCGTGCTGGCGCGGCGCTCGGACCTCCAGCTGCGGGCGGATCGCCGCGATCGTCCGCGCATGGACGGGATCGATCGCTCCGGCGTTGATCTCGATCGGCGCGTACTCGCTCCGGATCGAGCGAAAGATCCCCGCGCGCCAGGGTTCCGGCAGGGGCCTCATCGACGTGGGGGTGGCGGCGCGAACGACCTTCTCGATCGCGCTCAGCCGCTCGGGCGGCTTGGCCAGGTGCCGCAGGTGCGCCGGGTAGGTGGCTCCGTTCATGGCGGCCTCGATGACCATGATCCGGCAGTGCTTCTGGAGCTGGCGCGAGATGCGCGTGATCGAGTCGTGCATGCAGGATCCGTCGGGCTGCATGACGTGGGGGGTGTCTTCGGTCATCGCGGGGTTGTGATGGGGGGCGATCGAGTCGTAGGTCCCGAACCCGACGGCCACCGACTTGTGCCCGCCGTTCAGCGGGATCTGGATCGTGTCGACGTAGATCACGAGGTCGGCGTCGACGACGGCGCGGCTCGTCTGGACCGGCTCGCCGTGCGGTGTCGCTCCCAGGTCGACGATGTCGGCCGGATCCTCGGCGTCGAAGTTGGCGAGCTGGTCCGGATAGAACTCGGCCATGACCCGCGGCCCGAGCATGTGCTCGAGCTCGGGGACCTGCATCTTGCGATGGAGCGCGACCGCGCAGCGGAGCGTGATGTCCCGCTTGCGGACGCCATAGGAATAGAGGAGCTCGAGCAGCCGCTCGATCATCACCTCGCGGATATCCGGCCGGCGCATGGGGGGAAAGGGCTGGCAGTTGTCGTCGAACGCGATCGTGATCTTCGATCCGACGCGGACGAGCTGCGACAGCGGCTCCATCCCGAGCGGGCTCTCCACGGCTTCGGTCAGCCGGCGCGGGATTTCCTCGCGGGAGAGACCGGGGATGATCGGCGGCGGATAGTAGACGGTCGAGCTGTCGGGGAGCTCCGCGGCGACGAGCGCGTTGCCGCTGTAGGTCAGGTACTTCACGATCCCGGGGCGAACACGGTCTTGATCACGCCGGTCTCGCCGGAGTGGAGCGCCGAGCGGAGGGCCTGGTCCCATTCCGCGAGCGCGAAGCGGGCGCCGACCAGTGGCACGAGCAGCGCGTCCAGGCGGGCCGCGGTGGCGACCGCGCGGCCGAACGTTTCCTCGTCGCTCGTGTAGCTCCCCCGCACGTCCAGCTCCTTATGCCACATCGCGGTCCAGTCCACCCCGTCGGGGACGCCCGGCATGCCGACGACGATAACGGCACCCCGAGCGCGGGTAAAGCGCATCGCGTCGTCGAGCGTGCGGGCGGTGGCGATGCAGTCGAAGGTGACATCGGCGCCGCCGAGCGAGGTCGGCGGACCGAGCTCGGTCGGGTGGAGCTCGGTGCCGAGCTCGCGGGCGAGATCGCCGCGCATCGATTTGCCGGTGCCGAGCACGACGTCGGCTCCGAGCCGCCGGGCGGTCTCCTGCTGGTGGGGGTACTTGGCTACGGCGACTACGCGGGCGCGCGATCCGCCCGCGCGGAGCGCCGCGATCGTCAGCGCG
>DASSBK010000001.1:0-9666 GCA_035698825.1 Gemmatimonadota bacterium | reverse complement strand
TCGCGGCGCGCGCCTCCACGTAGACCCGGAGCTGCTCGGTCAGACGCCCGAGCTCGGCGGTGTTTTCGGTCGTCTTGGGAAGCCGGGCGAGCCGCTCGGTGGTCTCGGCGACCGCGTCGTTGTAGGCGAGGAAGAGCTTGGCCTTCAGGTCGCGCATCTGCTCGTAGAGCGTGCGCAGCGTGCGCGCGACGCCGACCAGCTGCTCGCCAGTCTCGCGGATCCGGTTGGAGACCGTCTCGAACTGAGCGCTCCCGGCCGCGGTCCGCCGCTTGACCTGCGAGAGCGAGTCGCCGCGCGCCTCCAACGCCCGCTGGCGCGCCTCGAGCCGCGCGATCTCCGGCTCCCGCTGGGTGATCAGCCGGCGGAGCTCGACGATGCCCGGTCCCGGCTGCTGAGCGGCCGACTGCGGCGCGCTTCCCAGCAGGCCAGCGAGCAGGGCGAGGAGCAGGAGGCTACGACGCCTGACCACCGGTCAACCCGTACTTCTCGAGCTTGTAGTAGAGCGCGCTCGTCTTGATGCCGAGGAGCTCCGCGGTCCGGGTCTTCACGCCGCCGGACTTCTCCAGCGCGTCCTCGATCATCGTTCGCTCGATCCGCTCGAGCGCGTCGTCCAGCGTGATCGCTCCGGCGGGCGGGATGGTCAGCCCGCCCACTGCGCCCGTGCGCGGCGCACGCCGCTCGTTGATCGGGAACAGGGAGGCGTCCAGCCGGTCGCCCTCGCACAGCACGATCGCGCGCTCGATCATGTTCTCCAGCTCGCGGATGTTTCCCGGCCAGTCGTATCGCATGAGGAGTTCCATCGCCTCGTCCGTCACGCCCGCGATGGGCTTTGCCATCTCCGCGCCGATCGACTGCAGGAAATGCGTGACCAGCGGCAGGATGTCCTCCTTGCGCTCGCGCAGCGGCGGCACCTCGATGGGAATGATGTGCAGCCGGTAGAACAGGTCTTCCCGGAACTCGCCCTTCTCCACCATCGGCGCCAGATCCCGGTTGGTCGCGCTGATGATCCGGACGTCGACCGTGATCGTGCGCTCGCCGCCCACCCGCTCGATCTCCTTCTCCTGCAGCACGCGCAGGAGCTTCACCTGGGTCGAAAGCGGGATGTCCGAGATCTCGTCGAGGAACAGCGTTCCCTCGTGCGCCAGCTCGAAGCGGCCCTTCCGCTCCCGGATCGCGCCTGTGAAGGCGCCCTTCTCGTGCCCGAAGAGCTCGGACTCGAGCAGTCCCTCCGCGAGGGCCGAGCAGTTCACCTTGACGAACGGACCGTCGCGGCGCGCGCTCTCGCGATGGATCGCCCGCGCGATCAGCTCCTTGCCGGTTCCGCTCTCGCCGTAGACGTAAACCGAGGACGTCGCCTCGGCGACCTTGCGGATCGACTCGTAGATCCCGCGCATCGCCTCCGACCTGCCGACGATCTCGCCGAAATGGTGCTCCACTTCCTCGCGCAGGTACTCGGCTTGCGCCTTGAACGCGTCCCGCTCGCGCTTGAGGACGCGCGTCTCGAGCGCCTTTTCGACCTTGACCTTGAATTCGTTCGGATCGAAGGGCTTGGTGATGAAGTCGACGGCTCCCATCTTCATCGCCTCGACCGCGATGTCGATCGTGCCGTAGGCTGTGATCAGCATGACCTCGGGATCCCCGGGAACCCTCTGCTTGCGGATGGACTCGAGGAGCTGGAGCCCGTTCATCCCCTCCATCTTGAAGTCCGTGATGACGAGATCGAAGGACTCTTCGGCGCAGCGGGCGAGCGCGGAGTCCGCGTCGGAGACGGCCGACACGTCGTGTCCCGCGCGGCGCAGGATCTGCTCGAGCCCGTCCCGGACCGTCGGGTTGTCCTCCACTACCAGGACGCGCACCTTCGTATTCCCCTCCTTCATGTGCCCGTTCCCGCGGCCACCGTGTGCGCGGGCCGGTACGCACCCGCCCCCGAGCCGACCGACGGCAGCACCACGAAGAAGATCGTCTTCTCGCCCGGTACGCTCTCGACCCATATCTCACCGTCGTTCTCTTCGATGATCGAGCGCACGATCGACAGGCCGAGGCCCGCGCCGCTGCCCTTCGTCGTGAAGAAGGGGTCGAAGATCTGCTTGAGGTGGTCGGGATGGATGCCGGGTCCGAAGTCCTTGACGAGGATCCGGACCTTCCCCTGGGCCTCGTGCGCGCGGATCTCCACCCGGCCGCCGGGCGGCGAGGCCTGTACGGCGTTCTTCACCAGGTTGAGGAGCGCGCGCTTGACCTGCTCCACGTCGGCGTGGACCGACAGGTCGCGCTCCGCCATCTCCACGTCGATCTCGACGCCGCGCTCGCTCGCGTCTCCGGACAGCAGGAACAGGACGTCGTCGATCACTTCGCGAAGCGCGAAGGCTTCGACGACCGCTTGCCGCGGGCGCGCGTAGATGAGGAACTCGTTGATGATCGTCTTCAGATGCTGGACCTCGCGGATGATCTTCTCGAGATGCGAACGCCGCGCGTCCTCCTCTTCCATCTCGTCCCGCAGGAGCCCCGCGAAGATCTCGATCCCGCCGAGGGGGTTCCTGATCTCGTGCGCGACGCCCGCCAGCATCGTCCGCAGGTGGCGGTCGCGGCGCACGATGCCGCGGCGCATGTTCTCCAGCGCGTGCCCGAGGTAGCCGATCTCGTCGCGCGAATCGACGTCTACGGGCTCCCCGAGGTCCCCGCGCTCCATCCGCTCGGCCGAGGAGACGAGCTTGCCGATCGGCCCCGACAGCGTGCGCGCGAAGACGAAGCCGACCACGACGGTGAGCCCGATCGCGATCAGCGTCAGGAGGATCGTCGTCCGGCGGAAGTCGTGGAACACCTCGAGGAAGCCGAGCGAGAGGTCGACACCGAGGATCGCGACGATTCCCTCCTCGGTCTGGGCCGCGTCGACGTACCCCACCAGCGGCACCATCGCCGACTGGTACACGTTTCCTTCGTCGTCGCTGAACGGCTCGGTGACGATCGCCTCTCCCTGCAGGACGCGCTCGATCTCACCGGCGTAGTTGTCGAGCCCGGGCGCCACGGCGCCCACGTCCATCCGCACGGTGTCGGTCGTGGCCAGGATCCGCCGGTCGCGATCGAAGACGTACGCCTCGCGGACACCCAGGCGCTGCATCGCCCGCAAGTTTCCCTCGGCCAGCTCCTGGATCCGCGGTCCCGCCCGGTTCACGAGCGCGGTCGTCGTTAGCGGGTCGATGACGAGAGCCCCGGCTTCGGCCACCGCCAGGAGGCGGTTCTCCGTTTCCCGGCGGACGTGGGCGGTCGCCACCCGGTACCACACCATCGCGCTGGCGACCACCAAGACGGTGACCAGCAGGATGAACGTGACGATGAGCTTGGTACGGATCCGGTTGCGGCGCTCTGTCATGGCTGCATCTTCCTGCCGTAAGCTACCTTAGGCTGGATTTCCTTGCAAAACACTCGAAGAGACGTGGAAAACTGACGGTGCTCGGAAATCCGGGACTCGGCCCGTCAGTGGGTGAGGGCGTATACGAACACATTCGCCCCCATTTCCAGGGCCGACCTCCGCACGTCGGGGGGATCCCCGTGGACCTCGGCGTCCTCCCAGCCGTCGCCCAAGTCGGTGTTGAACGAGTAGAAGAGCACCAGGCGCCCGTCATGGTATACCCCGTAGCCGTGCGGAGGCCCTCCCGCATGCTCGTGGATCTTGGGCAAGCCCGATGCCATCGGGAAGGCCGTCCGGTAGATGGGGTGGTCGGCCGGTAGCTCGACCAGGGACTCGTCGGGGAACAGTCGGGCGATCTCGCGCCGGAGCGTGGGGTCGATGCCGAAGTTGTCGTCGGCGTGGAGGAATCCGCCATTCGACAGGTATGCCCTCAGGGCCTCCACTTCGGCGTCCGTGAGCCGGATCTCGCCGTGGCCGGTCAGGTAGAGGAGCGGGTAGCGGTCGAGCTCGGGATCCGTCGCCGAAACCACCGCCTCGCGGCGGGCGGTGGGGAGCGCGAGCTCGGCGCGGATGAACGCGAGCAGGTTGGGGAGCGAGGTGGGGTTCCCGTACCAGTCGCCGGGCGCGTACCGGAGCCGCGCGATCGTGAGCGGCGTTTCGGGCGGCGCTCCCGCGCGACCCCCGATGCCCTGGGCCGCCGCCGGCTCGCCGAACGCGAGCAGCGCGACCGCCGCGAGGAGCGCCACGCTGAACGCCGTGCGGCCTGCGCTCTGGATGCCGCGTGCGTTCATTCGCCCTCCTCCTGGACGGCCCGGTAGATCGCATTCCGCTCGCCGGGGTAGACCGCGGCCAGCACGTCGACGAGCCCGCGGGTCGACAGCGTGGCGCCGGTCCGGTCGCCGCGCAGCGCGCGCAGCGCCTCGCGCCAGGGCCGCGCCCGCAACGGCTCCTCGGCCGATCCCGCTACGACGATCACGCACTCCCCTCGCAAACGCCCCTCGCGGCCCGCGAGTTCAGCCGCCACCTCGCGCGCGGTCCCCGTCACGAACTCCTCGTGCACCTTCGTGATCTCCCGCGCGAGGCACACGTTGCGGTCCGGCGCGGCAGCGGCGATCACCGCCAGCGTATCGACCAACCGCGTTGGCGCCTCGTACACGACCACGGTCTCCGGCCGCGCGACGGCATCCGCCCACCACCCTTCGCGGCCGCGCCGCGGCGCGAAGCCCAGGAACGCGAAGCGATCGGTCGGCAGGCCGCTCGCCGCCAGCGCGAGGACGAGCGCGCTCGGACCCGGAACCGGCACCACCGCGATCCCCGCCTCGCGCGCGGCGACGACCAGCCGGTAGCCGGGGTCCTGGATCGCGGGCATGCCGGCGTCGGTGACGAGCGCGAGGTCCTCCCCCGCCAGCACCCTCGCAACCAGGGTCGGCGCGGCGGCCTCGGCGTTGTGGTCGTGGTAGGCGACGAGTTCCGGGCAGGGCTGTCCCATCCACGAGAAGAGCGCCCGGCACGTCCGCGTGTCCTCGCACGCCACCAGCCCGACCTTTCCCAGAACCTCGCGGGCGCGCGGGGCGAGGTCGCCGCGATTTCCGATCGGGGTGCCGACGAGCCACAGCGTGCCAGGGGATTCCCCCGGCGCGCTCATTCCGGCTCGCGGCGGACATCCGCGCCGAGCTCGGTCAGGCGCCTGTCGATGTCCTCGTAGCCGCGATCGATCTGATGGACGTTCTGGATCACCGAGCGGCCACGCGCGGCGAGCGCGGCGATGAGGAGCGCCATGCCGGCGCGGATGTCGGGGCTCGAGATCTTCGCGCCCGCCAGGGCCGCCGGACCGGTCACGACGACGCGGTGTGGATCGCAGAGGATGATCCGCGCGCCCATCCGCTGGAGCTGGTCCACGAAGAACAGGCGGCTCTCGAACATCTTCTCGTGGATCAGGATCGTCCCGCGCGCCTGCGAGGCGACGACCACCATGATCGACGTGAGGTCCGCCGGGAACCCCGGCCACGGAGCGTCGTCGATCTTGGGCACCGCGCCGTCGGCGTCGTCCACGACCGCCAGCTCCTGACCGCCCGGCACCACGACGTCGTCGCCGTCGACGTCGATCCGGACGCCGAGGCGCTCGAAGCCGATCCGGATCATCGGCAGGTGCTCGACTCCCGCGCCGCGGATCGTGAGCTCCCCGCCGGTCACCGCGGCCAGGCCGATGAACGACCCGACCTCGATGTGGTCCGGGCCGATCGCGTGCGTGAACGCGCCGAGGCCGTCGACGCCGTCGATCTCGAGCACGTTGGTTCCGATGCCGCGGATCGATGCGCCCATCCCGACCAGCATGTGGCAGAGTCCCTGCACGTGCGGTTCGGACGCGGCGTTGGCGATCCGCGTGCGGCCACGGGCGCGCACGGCGGCCATGATGGCGTTCTCGGTCCCCATCACGCTCGCCTCGTCGAGGAAGATGTCCGTCCCGGTGAGGCCGTCCGGCGCCTGGAGGACGTATTCCCCCTCGGCGTGCGAGATGCGTGCGCCGAGCGCGCGGAAGGCCAGCAGGTGGGTATCGACGCGCCGCCGGCCGATACGGTCGCCTCCCGGCGCGGGCAGGTGAACGGTACCACGCCGCGCGAGCAGCGGTCCGGCGAGGAGGAACGAGCCGCGGATCCGGCGAGCGGTGTCGAGATCGGGGGTCTCGGCCCCGGCCGCGCCCACCGTCACCGCGTGATCGGACGCTTCGACCGTACATCCCACGTTCTCGAGCAGCTCCACCATCGTGCGCGTGTCCGCGATCGCGGGCACGTTCTCGATCCGCACGGGCTCCTCGGTCAGGAGCGCCGCAGCGAGGCACGGCAGCGCCTCGTTCTTGTTCCCCGCCGGGATCATCTCCCCGCGGATCGGATGACCGCCCCCCACGACGAGCTGCTCCATCATCCCTCCCTTCGGGTGGCCAGCGCGAGGATGCCGCGCGCCCGTCCGGCGTGATCTTGGTAGCCGCCGAGGAGCTCGAGGGCGGGAACCTGCTCGACCATGCGGCGGACCGCCGGCTCCTGCCGGTCGCCGATCTCGATCGCCAGCAACCCGTCGGCGGCGAGGTGCTCCGGTGCCTCGCGGACGACGCGCGCGATCGCCTCCGTCCCCTCCGGGCCCGCGAACAGGGCCTCGGCGGGCTCCCAGTCCCGGACCTCCGCGGGGAGCGCGGAGCGATCGGTCTCGGCCACGTAAGGCGGGTTGCAGACGATGGCGTCGAACGCGGCGGCGACCCGGAATGCCGACAGGCCGTCAGCCTCGACCCAGGCGACGCGTCCGGCGCCCACGCGCGCGGCGTTCGCGCGGGCCACTTCCAGCGCCGGGCGGCTCCGGTCGCTGCCGACGACGAGCCTCGCCCCCTCCAGCTCGAGGGCGAGCGCGCAGGCGATCGCGCCCGATCCCGTGCCCAGGTCCAGGATCCGCCAGCCGGCCGCCGGTGCCGCGCCGCGCGCGGCCTTCGCGCGCGCCCATTCGAGCACCTCCGCCACCAGCCGTTCGGTCTCGGGCCGCGGGACGAGCACCCGCGGGTCGACCGCGAGCTCGAGGCCCCGGAACCCCGCCACGCCGGTGATGTACTGGACCGGCTCGCCGGCGAGGCGCCGCCTCACACGGGAGCGATACGATTCGACCTCGTCGGGGCTGAGCGGGCGGTCGAAGCGAAGGTAGAGATCGAGCCGGCGGCAGTCGAGAACGTCGGCCAGCAGATGCTCCGCCGAGAGCCGCGGCTCGCTCACCCCGCGCTCCTCGAGGAAGCTCGTCGTCGTGCGCAGGATCGCGAGGACGCTCCAGTCGTCTCGCACCATGCCGCCCGGCCTCAATCCGTGCGCACGGCGAGGATGCCGTCTTCGTCGTCGTCCTCGTCGGCCAGCACCCATTCGATCGTCAGCGGATGCTTCGGGTTGCCGTTGACGTGCTCGTCGATCATCTCGATCTGGTCGGAGTCGAGCTGGCACGCGAAGAGCCCGCCGGGACGGAGCCGCAGCGCGGCCGCGTCGGTGAGCTGGCGCAGGAGCTCGTCTCCGCTCGGCTCGCCGAAAAAGGTCTCCATCGGCTCCCAGCGGACGCTCTCCTCGCTCAGGTAGATCTCGTCGCCCGGATTGAGATAGGGCGGCACGGCGCAGATGATGTCGAAGAGCGGCTTCGGAGGCGTCCATTCCAGCCAGTCCCCCGCCAGCGGCACGACCCGGTCGTCGACGCCGTGGCGGCGGGCGTTCCTGCGCACGAGCTCGAGCGCCTGCGTCGACAGGTCCACCGCCCACACCCGGCGCGGAGCCAGCGGTCCCAGGGCCAGCGAGACCGCCAGCGCGCCGCTGCCGGCGCCCAGGTCGGCGATCCTCCAGCCTCCCCGCGGCCGCTTCCGGTCCTCCGCCCACTCCTCGATCTCGTCGCACATCCGCTCGCTCTGGAGCCGCGGTACGAAGACGCCGTGCTCGATCTCCATGAGCACGTCGCGGAAGTCCGTGACGCCGACGATGTACTGGTAGGGCTCGTGCTTCTCGCGGCGGGCCAGGAGCTTCCGGAAGCGCTTCTCGTCCGCGGCGCCGACCCGCTCGTCGCCCCGCTCCGCCAGCGCGTCCGGATCCTCCAGGGAATCGAGCACCGCGGCCAGGAGCCAGAGCGCGCTGGCGTCCGGGAACTCGACCTCCTTCGCCTCGAGGCGACGCTCCGCCTCGTCGAGCAGAGCGCCGATCGTGACGGGCTTGCGTTTCGGGCGGCGCGCCGCGGGGCGCGGAGCCGGCTTCTTCATCCGGCGATCCGCTCGGCCTGCTCGGCCATCGCCAGCGCCTCGATCAGCTCGTCGAGGTCGCCGCCCAACACGCTGTCCAGGCGGTGGAGCGTCAGGTTCACGCGATGATCGGTCACGCGGCTCTGCGGGAAGTTGTAGGTGCGGATCTTGGCGCTGCGGTCTCCCGTTCCCACCTGCGCCCGGCGGCTCTCGGCGCGCGCAGCCTCCTGCTCGGCGATCTTCCGGTCCAGCAGGCGGCTCCTGAGGACCTTGAGCGCCTTGGCTTTGTTCTTGTGCTGGCTCTTCTCGTCCTGGCACTGCACGACGAGCCCGGTCGGCAGGTGGGTGACGCGGACCGCGGAGTCGGTCGTGTTGACGGACTGCCCGCCCGGACCCGAAGAGCGGAACACGTCGATCTTGAGGTCGCTCTCGTCGATCTCGACGTCGACCTCCTCGGCTTCGGGCAGCACCGCGACGGTCGCCGCGGAGGTGTGGATCCGGCCCTGGGACTCGGTGGCGGGAACGCGTTGGACCCGGTGCACCCCGCTCTCGTGCCGGAGCGCGCCGTACGCGCCTTGCCCGTGGACGATGGCGACCGCCTCGCGAATACCTCCCGTGTCCGAGGGCGAGAGGTCGATGATCTCCACCTGCCAGCCCCGGCGCTCCGCGTAGCGGGAGTACATGCGGAAGAGGTCGCCCGCGAAGAGCGCCGCCTCTTCGCCGCCCGTCCCGGCGCGGATCTCGAGAACGGCGTCCTTCTCGTCCAGCGGATCGCGCGGCAGGAGGAGCCGCTTGAGCTCCTCCTCGAGCCGCTCGACATCGGCTTCGAGGCCGGGGATCTCGGCGCGCGCGAGCTCGCGCAGGTCGGGGTCGCTGGACTCCCGCAGCATCTCGCGGTCTTCGTCGAGATGGCGGCGGGCGGTTTCCCACTTCGCGGCGGCGGCCACGACCGGCGCCAGCTGGCTGTGCTCACGCCCCAGCTCGCGCAGCCGCTCGGGGTCGCGCGCGACCCCGGGGTCGGACAGCGCGGTTTCGACTTCGGCGAAGCGGGCGCGCAGATCTTCGACGCGGGGATGCAGGTCCATGGGTCCGATCGGTTCGGCGAGGCGGCACGTGGCCTGCCTCGCGGGTCCAGAAACGAGAAGAGCAGGGTGCCTCGAGGCTCCCTGCTCCCGATCGTGTCTCGCGGCTCGCGCCGCGGAACTGCGCTACGCCTCGACGGTTTCCTCGGCGGGTTCGGCCTCCTCGGCCGCGCCGCGGATGCCGTACTTGGCGCGGAACTTCTCCACGCGGCCGGCGGTGTCGACGAGCTTCTGCCGCCCGGTGAAGAAGGGATGGCAGCTGGAACAGATCTCGACGTGGATCTCCGGCACCGTGGAACGGGTCTCGATGATGTTGCCGCAAGCGCAGACGATGCGCGCGGCCTGGTATTCAGGATGGATCCCGGCCTTCATTTTTGGCTCCTGGTCGGTCGGTGAAAACGGCTCATCTTGAGCTCCTCGGCGCTCGCGGCGGC